>NZ_JAEMSS010000162.1 GCF_016462705.1 Nocardioides sp.
GGTGGAGCGATGTGGAGGGCCTGTCGGCCGGGTGGTCAGTCGGTGGTGCGTTCCTCGTCGAGCTCGGCGAACTTCTCCTGGGCGGAGGCGGAGTACTCGCGCCAGCGGGTCGGCTCCCAGATCTCCACCCGGTCCATCGCGCCGATCACGACGACGTCGCGGGTGAGGGCGGCGTACTCCCGCAGCGACGGCGTCAGCGAGATGCGGCCCTGCTTGTCGGGGACGCCCTGCTCGGCGCTGGCGAACAGCATCCGGGCGTAGTCACGCCCGGTCTTCGACGTCATGCCGCGCGTCTTCGCACGCTCGGCCTCGGCCATGAAGTCGGACTCGGGCCACACGTCCAGGCACTTCTCCTGTCCCTGTGTCACCACGAGTCCCTCCGCCAGCTGCTCCCGGAACTTCGCCGGGAGGATCAGCCGCCCTTTGTCGTCGAGCTTCGGCGTGTAGGTGCCCATGAAGAACATCGGGCGCCTCCACCACTCAGCTCGCTTGCTCCACTTTCCTCCACACTACTCCACTTCCCTCCACCGTCAACCACATTCCCCCAAACCGGACGGCGAGTCGCTCCCTCGCGGGCTCGGCGCCGCCGGGGGCGGCGGCGGGTTGCGCACCGGTCACGATCTGCGTCGGTGGGGTGCCGCAGTTGAGGCCAACGCCTACGGTGTCTGCGAAGGGTTCTGCGAAGTTGTGCGAAGGGTGACGACGGGCCACCGAGGCTCGCCGCGGTGAGAGGGGTTGCGCGAGTGGCTGAGCCGGCTGTCGAGTCGACGGAGGTCCCTGCGGGCGGAGCACACCGGGGCGGAGCCGACCTGGAGACGTTGGCGCGCGTGGTCGCCCGCGTGCGAGCCAACGTCGAGAAGGTCATCGAGGGCAAGGCCGACGTCGTCCAGTCGACGCTGGTCGTCCTGCTGGCCGAGGGCCACCTGCTGATCGAGGACGTGCCCGGCGTCGGCAAGACGATGCTCAGCAAGTCCCTGGCCCGCAGCATCGACTGCTCGGTGCGCCGGATCCAGTTCACGCCCGACCTGCTGCCGTCCGACGTCACCGGCGTCTCGATCTTCAACCAGAACACCCGCGAGTTCGAGTTCCGGCCCGGCGGCGTCTTCGCCAACATCGTCGTGGGCGACGAGATCAACCGCGCCTCGCCCAAGACGCAGTCGGCGCTGCTGGAGTGCATGGAGGAGCGCCAGGTCACCGTCGACAACACGACCTACGAGCTCGACCTGCCGTTCATGGTGATCGCCAGCCAGAACCCGATCGAGATGGAGGGCACCTACGCGCTCCCCGAGGCGCAGCGCGACCGCTTCATGGCCCGGGTGTCCGTGGGCTACCCCGTCGAAGCCGCGGAGATCGCCATGCTCGGCTCGCACACGCACAGCAACCCGCTCGACGACCTCGAGCCGGTCACCGACGCCGCCGAGATCGCGAAGCTGATCGGCATCGTCCGGCAGGTGCACGTCGCCGAGACCGTGCAGCGGTACGCCGTCGCGCTGACGTCGGCCACCCGGCGTACCGAGGACCTCACGCTGGGGGCGTCGCCCCGCGCCACGCTCCACCTGGTCCGCGCGGCGAAGGCGATGGCCGCCATCAAGGGCCGCGACTACGTGCTGCCCGACGACGTCCACGGCCTGGCCCAGACGGTCCTCGCGCACCGCCTGCTCCCGAGCGTCGAGGCGTCGATGAGCGGTCGCTCCACCTCGGCGGTGCTCGAGGGGATCATCGCCTCGGTGCCGGTCCCGGCCCCGACCAGCTAGACGGACCGAGACCGATGCGCGAGGCGTTGCGGGGCCTGACCCTCCGAGGGCGGGCCTTCGTGGCCGCGGGAGTCACGGCGATCGTCTGCGCCGTGCTGCTGGGCGAGTCGTCGCTGAGCCGGGTGGGGGTGCTCGTCCTGGCCCTGCCCCTGGTGACGGCGCTGTTCATCGGGCGCAGCCGCTACCGGCTCGCCCTGGTCCGCACCGTGACGCCCCAGCTGGTCGCGGCGGGCCAGCCCGCGCGGGTGCAGCTCTCCCTGACCAACGAGGGGCGCACCCCCAGCGGGGTGCTGCTGCTCGAGGACCAGCTGCCCTACGTCCTGGGCACCCGGCCCCGGTTCGTCCTGGAGGGCATCGGCCACGGCTGGCGGCGGCACGTCTCCTACCAGGTCCGCTCCGACGTCCGCGGCAAGTTCGACATCGGCCCGATGACGGTCAGGGTCGTGGACCCGTTCGGGCTGGTCGAGCTCGCGCGCGCGTTCCAGACCACGGTGCCGTTGACCGTCACGCCACGCACGGTCCCCCTGTCCTCGATCCCGCTCGGTGGGGCGTGGACGGGGTCGGGCGACAACCGGCCGCGGGCGTTCGCGACCGGAAGCGCCGAGGACGTCACCGTGCGCGAGTACCGCCAGGGCGACGACCTGCGCCGGGTGCACTGGCGCAGCTCGGCCCGGATGGGCGAGCTCATGGTGCGCCGTGAGGAACAGCCGTGGCAGTCGAGGGCGACCCTGTTCCTGGACAACCGGATGCGCTCGCACCGGGGGCAGGGCATCGCCTCCTCGCTCGAGGCCGCGGTCTCGGTCGCCGCCTCGATCGCCGTGCACCTGACCCACCGCGGCTTCGCGGTGCGGCTGGTCACCGCGTCCGGAGAGGACCCGTCGAGCGCCTGGCACGTGCGCGAGTCCGACCTCAACACCGCGCCGCTGCTGGAGGCGCTGGCCGTGCTGGCGCCGACCCAGGCGCCTCAGCTCGACACCGGCTGGCTCACCGAGCACGGAGGGGGCGGCCTCTTGGTCGCGGTGGTCGGAGGGGTGGAGACCGTCGACACACCCGTGCTGCGCCGGATGCAGACCCACGCCAGCTCGGCGCTCGCCGTCGCCCTCGACGTGGATGCCTGGGTGTCGGGCGGCGGTGGCAGCGGCGGAGCGGCCGGACTGCTGGCCCAGCAGGGGTGGCGCGCCGTGCCCCTCGGCCCGCGGGACCGGCTCGAGACCATGTGGGACGAGCTCGGGCGCGGGTCGACGCAGAGCGCCCGGTCCCGGGTGGGTGCCGCCCCGGCGGCTGCCGCGCCGGCGGGTGGACGGTGAGGACATGGTGACCCACCGCTCGCGGGCCAGCCTCGTCTCGTTGGCCACCCTCTCGACGCTGGGGGTGGCGACCACGTGGGTCGCGCTGCTGTCGTGGCGCGGGTTCGTGGAGCTGTCGGGGCACTTCCTCGGACCCCTGCTCCTGCTCGGCGTCGTCCTCGTCGTCACCGGCATCCTCGCCCGCTGGTGGCGCGCGCCGGCGGCGGTCGTCCTGCTCGCCCAGGTCGCCTCGACGGCGATCACCGCCTCCCTGATGCTCACCGGGTCTCCCCTGCCGGTCGGGTCCGCCTGGGCCAGGCTGACCGAGAAGCTCGGCGACGCGGTGGACAGCGCCAACCGGTTCGCTCCCCCGGTCCCCGCGGACGCCCCGGGTGTCGACCCGATCCTGATCGCCGGCGGGCTCGGCCTCATGCTCCTGGTGGACTTCCTGGCGTGCACCGTGCGGCGGGTCCCGCTGGCCGGGCTGCCGCTGCTCACCATCTTCAGCGTGCCCCTGAGCATGTTGGGCTCGGGCCCGGCGTGGTGGGTGTTCGTGCTCACCGCGGCCGGCTTCCTCGCGATGCTGTTCGTCCACGAGGACGAGCAGGTCTCACGCTGGGGGCGGTCGCTCGAGCGGGACCGAGGTGGCCTCGACGCGGACGCCTTCGGGGTGCGCACCGGAGCGGTCCGGGCCAGCGCCGGGGCGATCGGGGGCGTGGTCACCGCCCTTGCGATCGTCGTGCCCGCCGCCATCCCCACGCTGGAGCTGCAGGTGTTCGACTGGGGTCCGGGCTCGGGCGGCAGCGGTGACATCAACATCGACAACCCGATGGTCGACCTGCGCCGCGACCTGATCCAGGGCGACGACGACCCCCTGCTGCAGGTCGTCACCGACGACCCCGACCCGTCCTACCTACGTATCGCCGTGCTCAACAGGTTCTCGTCCGAGGCCTGGAGCTCGGGTGACCGCGACGTGCCGAGCAGCAACCAGGCCAACGGGCCGATGCCGTCCCTGGAAGGCGTGGACCCCGCGGTGCCCCGCCAGGAGTACGACTACGCCATCGCCGCGACCGACGACTTCACCTCGACGTGGCTGCCCACGACGACCCACGTCAGCCGGGTCGAGGCCGAGGGCGACTGGCGCTACGACCTGGACACCCGCGACTTCCTCGCCAGTGACAAGGGTCTCGACACCGCCGGGCTGGACTGGGAGCTCACCTCCGTCGAGCTCGACCTCGACGCCAACGACCTCGCCGTGGCGGCGTCCTCGACCGGGCTGGTCAGTGACGAGTTCACCGACCTCCCCTCCGGGCTCGACGACGAGATCCGGCAGCTGGCCCTCGACGTCACGGAGCAGGCGCCGTCCCGGTTCGAGAAGGCGGTCGCCCTGCAGAACTGGTTCCGGCGGGGCGGTGGCTTCACCTATGACAAGTCGACCCCCGGCGACAACGGTGCCGACGACCTCCTGACCTTCCTCAGCGACGGCCCCGGCGGGCGGACCGGCTACTGCGAGCAGTTCGCGGCGTCGATGGCCGTGATGGCGCGGATCCTCGGGATCCCCGCCCGGGTCGCGGTCGGCTTCCTCCGGCCCGAGGAGGTCCGGCCAGACACCTTCGTCTACAGCGCCCACGACCTGCACGCGTGGCCGGAGCTCTACATCGCCGGCGCCGGCTGGGTCCGGTTCGAGCCGACGCCGGGTGGGCGGGCCCAGTCGGTGCCGGACTACACGACCGAGCTGGTCAACCTGCCCGAGGAGACGGACCCGACGACCAACCCGAGCCAGGACGACATCCAGAACCCGGTCCGGGACTCGCCCACGGCCGCGCCCGACCAGCAGGACGACAACGCCGCGGGATCGGACGGGGCGGCCGACGTCCCGTGGCTCGGGATCCTCGGCACGACGGCGGCCGTCCTGCTGCTCGTGGGGCTCCTCCTGGCCCCCCGCGCCGTGCGTCGCCGGCGGCGGAGCGCACGGCTGGCCGGCGGCCCCGAGGACGCCTGGCTGGAGCTGCGCGACAGCGTGCGCGACCTGGGCCTGGTCTGGCCCCGGGGGCGCTCCCCCCGCCAGACCGCTGACACCCTGGTGCGCTGGTTCGGCGCAGCACCCGACGAGTTCACCCCGGAGCGGCCACGTCGTGGGCCCGAGACCAATCCCGAGGCCGTCGACGCCCTGGACCGCCTGGTGCTGGCCCTGGAGCTGAGCCGCTACGCCGAGCGCCGGCCCGGCCCGGTCGGCTCCTGGTCGGCCGACACCGAGACCTGCATCCTCGCCCTGTCCGGCGGTTCGAGTGCCCGCGCCCGGCGGAGGGCGGAGTGGTGGCCGAGGTCGCTGTTCGTGCGGGAGCGGGTGGTCAGCAAGAAGCCCGACGACGACGAGGGCTCGTCGCGGCCGGCGTACGCGGGGGTCGTCGACCACGTGGGGTGAGGTTGTTGCGTTCTCGATCCTGACCTGCGTCGCGCTTCGTGACCGCCGAGTCGGCGCTACGGTGACTGGGGCGCAACGCGTCACCCCACGACCTTGCGGCTCCCCCGCTTCGCTCCTCCGCCACAAGCCCGCGGGGGCCCCAAAGCGTCGCGCGGGCGCTGCAGTACCGCCGACTGGGCTCGGGTGCCAGTCGGGCTGGGTGCGCAGGTGTTAGAAGCCGCCGGATTCGCGCCGCCGACGCCACCGCTCCTCCATCCGCTCCATGAAGGAGCCGGACGAGGCGGTACGCCGCTGGCGACGAGGTCGGGAGGGGCGGCCACCGTCGATGACGGTGAAGCCGCGGGACGGGTGCATCGCGGTGCGGGGGTCGGCCGGGGCCGAGGCCGCCTGCTGGCCGCGGATGGCGGTGAGCGCGACGGTGGCGGAGCCGAGCATGACCACGAACCCGGCGATGCCGATGGGCGGCATCTGGGTGATCGCGCCGGCCATCAGGATCGTGACGCCGGCCAGGAAGACCACGCCGGCGAGGATCGCGCGGCGCCGGGCCGAGCGGCGTAGCGAGGTGCCACGCAGGGTGGAGGCGAACTTGGGGTCCTCCTCGACGAGGGCGCGCTCCATCTGCTCGAGCAGTCGAAGCTCCTCTTCGGAGAGTGGCACCGGTTCCTCCCGTCAGTCCCACGCGCGGGTCTGAGCGACCATCGACGTGCCAAGTGTAGGCAGGCGTCGGTGGCGACACTAGGCGTCCCACACATTTCGTTATGTGAGAGATCTGTCGGACCGTCCTCGGGCGGGTCCTCGGACGCGTCGACCACCCCCACGCCTAGCGGCCCAGCAGGCTCGCCGGCTGCACCGCCGCTCCCCCGAACCGCCGGGTCGCCCGGTCCACGGCCCGGTCGGCGTCGGACCAGCCGTGCTCGCGTTCGCCGAGGAGGAGCTGGCGGTGGACGGTCGTCCGGGGCACCAGCCCCTCGACCCGCACCCCCACCAGCCGCAGCCGGGCCCGTTGCAGGCCGAGGGCGTCGTAGAGCGCGACCGCGGTGCGGTAGATCTCCTGGGTCACGTCGGTGGACTCACCCATCGTGCGGGCCCGGGTGATGGTGGTGAAGTCGGCGAACCGGACCGTCAGCGAGACGGTGCGGCCGGCCACGCCGGCGACCCGCATCCGTGAGGCGACCTTGGCGGTCAGCTTGAGCACCTCGCGGAGCACGACCTCGCGGTCGTCGATGTCGCGACCGAAGGTCTCCTGGGCACCCATCGACTTGTCCGGGTCACCGCCCATGCCGAACACAGAGACCCGGCCGGGAGTGATCTCCCGCCGGTCGGTCCCCCACGCCAGCTCGTGCAGCTGGCTGCCGAGCCCGGCACCGACCGCGCGCTGGAGCGTCCGCAACGGGGTGTGCGCCACGTCGCCGACGGTGACGAGACCGAGCCGGTGCAGCATGGCCTGGGTCTTCTCCCCCACGCCGTAGAGCTCACCGACGTCGAGCGGGTGCAGGAACGAGGTGATCGCCTCGGGCGGGACGACGACCACCCCGTCGGGCTTGGCCCGGCGGCTGGCCAGCTTGGCCACCGACACCGAGGCCGCCACCCCGACCGAGCAGGTGATGCCCTGCTCGTCGTGGATGGTCGCGCGCAGCCGCTCGGCGATCGTGGCCGGGCCGCCGAGGCGACGGGTCGACCCGCGGACGTCGAGGAACGCCTCGTCGAGGGAGACCACCTCGACCTGGGGGGTGACCCGCCGGAAGGTCTCGACCACGGCCGCGGACACCGTCGAGAACAGGTCGTGGTCGGCCGGGACCGACACCGCGTGCGGGCACAGCCGCCGGGCCCGCGTGGAAGGCATGCCGGAGCGGACGCCGAAGGCGCGGGCGTGGTAGTTGGCCGACAGGATCACGCCGCGGTAGCCGCCGCCCACGATGACGGGCACGTCGTGGAGCTCGGGCCGGTCCCTTGTCGCGACGGAGGCGTAGAAGGCGTCCATGTCGACGTGGAGGATCGGGGTGGCGACCGGAGCGCCAGCGGAGGTCGTCACTTCGATCCTCCCCCCGAGCGATGTGACCTCGCCGAGTCGGCGGTACTGCTCTCCGGCCGGAGGCCCACCCCGGCAGTAGCGCCGACTCGGCGCACGTGAAGCGAGACGTCAGGCGGTGGCTGGGACCCAGCGAGAACCGAAGGTCCCTGCCACGTGCGCCGAGTCGGCGCTACGGCAGCCGGGGGCGCTTCGCGCCGGCGCTGCAGTACCGCCGACTCGGCGACACCACTCCTGGAGTGACCTGACTCAGAGCGCGAGCAGGTGCAGCTGAGTGGCCAGCGGGAAGTACTCGGCGCGCTCGGCGACGAGCCGCTCCAGCTCGACCAGGGCCGCGGCGGCACCGGGCTCGAGGTCGAGCAGGGAGCCGGGGACCAGGTCGGCGAAGACCCGGACCCCGTGGATCGAGGCGAGCTCGAAACCGGCGCCCATGAGGAGCGAGGCGGCCTCGTCCGCGGTGAACCGGTGCCCGGTCCGGGACGACGGGGAGGTCTCGGTCGCGGCGGGCGTGTCGGCCAGGAGCGCGAGTGCCTGCGGGAAGTGGCCGGCCATGGCCCGGGCGATGACCGCCGCGTGCCGCTGGGCGACCAGCAGCGAGAGCACCCCACCGGGACGCAGCACCCTGCGGATCGTGGCCAGCGCCGCGGCCGGGTCGTCGACCACCTCGAGCACGCCGTGGCAGAGCACCACGTCGACCGGCTCGGCACCGATGTCGATGAGGTCGACCAGGTCGGAGACGTCACCCTGGAGCCCGGTGACCTCGACCCCGACCTCGCGGGCCCGGCGGTCGAGGGCGGCCAGGGCGTCGGGGCTGGGATCGACCACGGTGACCCGGTGGCCGAGCTCGGCCAGGCGGACCGCGAACCCGCCGGTCCCGCCGCCGACGTCGACGATGCGCGAGGACCCCTGCTCGAGGGCGGTCGCGAGGGCCTCCCACACCACCGCGGTGCGGGCGCTGGCCCGTCGTTCGCTGGGCCGCTCGTTGGTCGACATGCGCCAGACTCTAAGGCGTGGAGGTGGGTCCTCATCCTGGACTTCCCGGACTTCGGTGCCACAACTTCCGGGCCACCTCCTTGGTGTCCTCCCCCGCCGGCTTGATATCGGCGTAGGGCGAGACCTGGAAGCCGCTGGAGTGCACCAGCACCCGGCGCCGGCCCATGCCACCCGCCGTGTAGTGACCGGTCTCCTGCTCGGCGTCCGTCCCGAAGGTCTGGGGCGCGGCCATCACCGGCCGGCTGGACCGGCTCTCGGCCGCACCCGGCCCGGCGTTGACCAGGCCCACCCCGCCGAACCCCTCGGGAACCACCGCCATCTGCTCGCGCACCGCCTCGATCCCCTCGCGCTCCCACAGGGCGGAGAGCACCGGCAGCTCCCAGCAGCCGGTGGCCCGCAGGGAGACGCCGCGGTAGCCGGTCTTCCTCAGCTCGCCGCGCACCACCAGCAGCCAGGAGTGGAACAAGGTGGCGGCGTAGGGCCCCTGGGCGTCCTCGAAGAACGTCGCGTCGACCGGGCCGGTCGCGTCGTCGAGGGTCAGGAAGATCACCCGGCGCCCGGAGCGGATCGGCGGGGTCTGGGTGGCGACCTTGACCCCGGCCACCAGCAGCTCGGACCTGCTGCGCCGGGTGAGCAGGTCGCGGCTGCGGACCACGCCGAGCGCCTCGAGGAACGGCGCGTAGGAGTCGACGACGTGCCGGCTCACGTCGAGGCCGAGGATCTCCAGCTCGGCCTTCATCCGCTCCTCGGCGGTCATCTCCGGCAGGCCGGACACCTCGCCCTCGCCGGGCTCGTCGCCCAGGGTCAGGGTCAGCTGGACGGAGTCGACGGGAGGGGGCGGCGCCGTCGCCTTGGACTGGGCGGCGGACCGGGCCCACAC
>NZ_JAEMSS010000163.1 GCF_016462705.1 Nocardioides sp.
GCTGGATGCCGACCTGGCGCAGGGCGGCGACCGAGTGCTGGGTGGGCTTGGTCTTGAGCTCGCCGGAGGGTCCGATGTAGGGCACCAGCGAGATGTGCAGGAAGAAGCAGTTGTCCCGGCCGATGTCGTGCCGGACCTGGCGGGCCGCCTCGAGGAACGGCAGCGACTCGATGTCGCCCACGGTGCCGCCCACCTCGGTGATGACGACATCGACGTCGTCGCTCCCCATGGCCCGGATCCGGTCCTTGATCTCGTTGGTGATGTGCGGGATGACCTGCACGGTGTCACCGAGGTAGTCGCCGCGCCGTTCCTTGGCGATCACGCTGGAGTAGACCTGGCCCGTGGTCACGTTGGCGATCTGGCCGAGGTCGGTGTCGAGGAACCGCTCGTAGTGCCCGATGTCCAGGTCGGTCTCGGCGCCGTCGTTGGTCACGAACACCTCACCGTGCTGGAACGGGTTCATCGTCCCCGGATCCACGTTGAGGTAGGGGTCCAGCTTCTGCATCGTCACCCGCAGACCGCGCGAGCGGAGCAGCCGGCCGAGGCTCGAGGCGGTGAGGCCCTTGCCGAGCGAGGAGGCGACGCCTCCGGTCACGAACACGTGCTTCGTCGGCATCGGGTGCTTCATGGAGTTCCATCCTAGGAGATGGGGACGGCTCCACTCGCACCCGACGCACCGAAGGCGCCGACAGTTCCCTCGAGGGAGGCGATCAGCGCCAGCATGGCGGTCACCTGACCGACGACGGTGTCGCCCCCGTCGACGGTCGAGACCGTGCTGCTCACCTCGGCGTCGCCGCGCAGGGAGGCCAGCAGTCCCGCCTCCCCGGAGGACGTGTCCCCCAGCAGGACGGCGCCCGCGGCGTTGCCCCGCAGGCCGGTGGCGAGACCGGCGTGGACCGCGACCGCGGCGGCGGCGACCTCCGGTTCCTGCTCGGCGTGCGGGGGCAGCAGCACGAGCACGAGCGGCGCCAGCCGCGCCTCCCCCGGCCCCGTGAGCAGCCCAGCGGTGGACAGGCTGGCGCGGACAGTCTGGGCCGCGGCGTCCGCCCGTCTGCCGTCCTTGATCGGCGTGGCGACCGCGACGCCGAGCAGCTGGCCAAGCCGCTCGTACGTCGGGGCGGCGGGGTCGATCCGGTCGTCGGCGAGCTGGGTCATGAGCTGGCTGCCGAGGCTGTCGACGAGGGACGCCTCGGCGCGGTCGACCGCCTGCTCGGTGATCTCGTAGACCCCGGTGAGCCCGCCCCCGGCGGCGGCGACCTGGGCGACCATCGACTCGACGAGTCCGGCGTCCACGCCCGGCGTGCTGACGATCACCGTCGGGTGTCCCCGGAGGGCCTTGTCGTAGAGGCGCGCGGCCGACGCCGCCGCGAACGCGTCCGCGAAGCCGGCGGCCGGAGGGTCCGGCTCCTCCGTGGGCTCGGGCTCGGGATCGACCACCGCGCCCACCGCGTCCGGCTCCTGTCCACCACTGGACGACGGCACGTCGTCGTCGGCGGAGACGTAGCTGAGCGGGCCGCCACCGAGCGCGATCCCGATGGCCAGCGCGAACAGGGCGGCCGCCACCGGGATGACGTGGCGGCGCAGGGTCGTCACAGCAGTGTCCTCACGGCGTCCTCACGGGTCCTCACAGCAGGGTCCGCAGCTGCTCGGTGAGGGAGTCCAGGCTCTCCTGCCCGGCCGGCGTGACGGCGACCGCGGCCAGGACGGCGATCGCTCCCGCGGCCAGCAGGGTGGCGACCTGACCGGTGGTCGCCCCGTTGGTGTGCAGCGCCGGGACGGCGCTGGCGTCCACCAATCGCGACCCGACCTTGAGCCGGGTGGCGAAGGTGCTGGCCAGGCCGGCCTGCCGCCGGTCGAGGAAGTCCTCCAGGCGGGCGTTGAGACCGACACCGACGAGGGGGACGACCTCGTAGCGGTCGGCGAGCAGCAGCGCGAGGTCCTCGGGCGTCGCCGAGGTCTCGACCAGGGTGGGTCGGATGCCCAGCCGGGTGACACCGTCCGCCGCCTCGGCCTCCTCGGGCCCGGCGCCGCGGCTGCAGACCAGGACCACGTCGGTCGCCGCCTGGAGGGCGTCCGCGGACGGCAGCCCGCCGGGTTCCTTCACGGAGGCGACCACGATGTCGGCGACCCACCCGAAGCCGATCAGGTCGTCGGCGGCCGTGCCGACCGCGAGGATCACGGGGTCCTGCTCCCCGACGTAGCGCCGTAGCGGCACCAGCTCGTCGTGCTCGAACCCGGCCACGACCAGCGCGGGCCGCTTGGCGAGCGGTGTCACCAGGTCCGGCAGGCCCCGGCCGTCCAGCAGCAGGTCCTGCTCGCGACGCAGGAACTCCCCGGCGTTGTGGGTGAGGGTGTCCAGCTGCACCGCCAGGCCCGAGCGGGCCTGCTCCATCTCCGCGCGCAGCACCGCCAGCTCGACGACCCGCCCATGCGCGACCGCGGTGTCCTCGGCGTAGACCACGCCGTCGTCGATCCGGATCGGTTGGTTGTCCGGCACGGACGCCCAGCCTCCCTCACCCACCTGGTCCACGAGGACGATCCCCGCCTCGGCGAGGACCTCGGGACCGAGGTTGGCGTAACGGGCGGAGATCATCGGGGCGGCGTTGACGACGCCCACCACCCCCTTGTCGACGAGCCGCAGCGCGGTCTCCTGGTCCAGGTCGTGGTGGTCGATCACCGCGATGTCCCCGCTGCGCAGCCGGGACAGCAGCTGCGGGGCGCGCCGGGCCACCCGGGCCGTGCCGGTGACGCCCGGCAGCGTGGTGATCTGGGTACGCCGGGAGTTGAACCTCATTCCTCGCCCGCCCTCACTGGACTCACCGGACTCACAAGACTCACTGGGCCCTGGCGGCCTGGGCCACCTGGAGCAGCTCACGGGCATGCGCCAGCGCCGTGTCCGAGTCGGCCAGCCCGGCGAGCATGCGGGACAGCTCGCGCTCGCGGGACTCGTCGTCGAGGACCCTCAAGCCGGAGCTGGTGACGGACCCGTCGTCGGACTTCACCACCAGCACGTGCCGGTCGGCGTAGGCCGCGACCTGGGGCAGGTGCGTGACGACGAGGACCTGGGCGGTGCGGGCCAGCTGGGCCAGTCGCCGCCCGACCTCGACCGCCGCGGCGCCGCCCACCCCGGCGTCGACCTCGTCGAAGACGAAGGTCGGGACCGGGCTGGTCCCGGCGAGCGCCACCTCCACCGCGAGCATGACCCGGGACAGCTCCCCGCCGGATGCGCCCTTGTGCAGCGGCCTCGGCCCGGAGCCGACGTTGGCGGCGAGCAGGAACTCGATCTCGTCGACGCCCGACGCGGTGAACCCGGACCGGGCGACCGAGATGTCGAACACCGCGTCCGGCATGGCGAGCAGGCCGAGCTCCTCGGTCACCTGCCTCGACAGCCGCTCCGCGGCCTCGACGCGGGCCGCCGACAGGGCCTCCGCGGCCACCGTGAGCTCGGACTCCAGCGTCTCCTGCTCGGCCCGCAACGCCGCGATCCGCTCATCGGTGCCGTCGAGGTCGAGCAGCCGGGCCGCCGAGACCTGGGCCCAGGCCAGCACGTCGTCGATCGTCTCGCCGTACTTCCTGGTCAGCGCGGTGAGCGCGGCTCGGCGTTCGGACACCGCGGCCAGCCGCTGCGGGTCGGTCTCGAGCCGGGACGCGTAGGACGCGACGTCGGCCGCCACGTCGGAGAGCAGGTAGGTGACCTCGGCGAGCCGGTCGGCGAGCTCGCCCGCCTCGGCGTCGTGCTCGCGGACCGCCTCGAGCCGGGTCCGCGCCGCCGAGGTCGTCGACAGGGCGTCGTCGGCGGTGGGGTCGTCACTGGACAGGGACTCGCGCGCCGACTCCGCGGCGGTCCGCAGCGTGTCGGCGAAACCCAGCCGGGACTCCTCCGCGGCCAGTGCCAGGTCCTCGCCGCTGACCGGGTCGACGGCCTCGATCTCGCCGAGGCCGAACCTGAGGACGTCCGCCTCGCGGGCTCGCTCGCGAGCGGTCGCGACGACCTCGTCCAGCTCGCGCTCGGTCGCCCGCAGCCGCTGGAAGAGGTCGGAGTAGGTCTCGAGCAGCGCGGCCAGCGGCCCGCCCCCGAACCGGTCCAGGGCCTCGCGCTGCGCGCGCTGCTGGAGCAGCCGGTGCTGGTCGGACTGGCCGTGCACCGCCACCAGCACCTGGGTGACGTCGGCGAGCTTGGCGACCGGAACCGAGGCTCCGCCCACGAACGCCCGCGAGCGTCCCTCGGCCGACAGGTTGCGGGCCAGCACGACCCGGCCGTCCTCGACCTCCCCACCGGCGGCGTCGACGGCCGCGGCGAACGCTCCCAGGTCCGAGGCGTCCACCACGCCCTCGACCCGCGCCGTCCGGGCGCCGGTGCGCACGGCTCCCGAGTCCGCGCGGGCACCGAGGAGCAGCCCGAGCGCGGTCACCACCATGGTCTTGCCGGCGCCCGTCTCACCCGTGATGACGGTCAGGCCGGGCCCCAGCTCGAGCGTCGAGGACTCGATCACCCCCAGCTGGGAGATCCGGATCTCCTCAAGCACCGGCCGCTCCGCTCGACGAGCCTCCCGAGGCGGCGTCCTCCGCCCGGCGCCGGCGTTCGGCGGACCCCCGCCAGCCGTCGACCGGCAGGTCGAACTTGGCGACCAGCCGGTCGGTGAACGGCGCCCGGTGGAGCCGGGCGAGGCGGACCGGTCGGTCGCCGCGGCGCACCTCGATCCGGGCACCCGGCGGCAGGTCGACGGCCCGGCGGCCGTCACACCACAGCACCCCGGCCCCGTCGGTGCGGGCGATGACCTCGACCGCCACCACCGAGTCCGGAGCGACCACCATCGGCCGCGCGAAGAGCGCGTGCGCGCTGATCGGCACCACCACCAGTGCCTCGACCCCGGGCCACACCACCGGGCCACCCGCACTGAAGTTGTAGGCGGTGGACCCGGTGGGCGTGGACAGGACCACGCCGTCGCAGCCCCAGCGCGACAGGGGGCGGCCGTCGATCTCGACGACGACCTCGATCATCCGCTCGCGCGCGGCCTTCTCGACACTGGCCTCGTTGAGCGCGAACGTCTGGGTGACCAGCTCGCCGTCGCGGTAGGCCCGCACGTCCAGCGTGAGCCGGTCCTCCGGCGTCCACGTGCGCTGCACGATGGCCTCGATCGTGGCCTCGACGTCGTCGGACTCCGCCTCGGCCAGGAAGCCGACGTGTCCCAGGTTGACCCCCAGGACCGGAGTGCCGCTCGTCCGGGTCACCTCGGCCGCCCGCAGGATCGAACCGTCGCCGCCGACGACCACGGCGACCTCGCAGTCGGCACCGGCGTCCTCGTCCGGCCCGACGAGCTCCAGGGGCGGGTCGTAGGAGTCGGGGTCCAGGTCGAGGTCGGCCACCTCCGACGCCAGCATCCGCACGCTCAGCCCGTGACCGGTCAGCGCCTTGCAGAACCCGAGGGTCACCTCCCGCGCGGCGTCTCGGCCCGTATGGGCGAGCAGGAGCACCCGGCGCGCGGTCATGGGTCAAGCCTGTCAGACGGCTCCCCCACCGACGTGGTGCCATGCACAGCCCGGGCGATGTCGTCGGCGCCGATCTCCGCGGGCCCGCGGCGCAGCCACACGAAGAACTCCACGTTGCCCGAGGGCCCGGGCAACGGGCTGGTGGCCACTGCCCGGGCACCCCAGCCACGCCCGGCCGCGGCGTCGGCCACGGTGACCACCACCTCGGAGCGCAGGGCGGGGTCCCGGACCACCCCTCCCTTGCCGAGCCGGTCCTTGCCGACCTCGAACTGCGGCTTGACCATCAGCACCAGGTCGCCGTCCGCACGGGTCACCGCGATCAGCGGCTCGAGCACCAGCAGCAGCGAGATGAACGACAGGTCACCGACCACGAGGTCGACGGGGCCCTCGATCATCTCGGCGGTCAGCTCGCGGACGTTGGTGCGGTCGTGCACGGTGACCCGCTCGTCCTGGCGCAGCCGCCAGGCCAGCTGCCCGTAGCCCACGTCGACCGCGACCACCTCGGCGGCACCGGCGCGCAGCAGCACGTCGGTGAAGCCGCCGGTCGACGCACCTGCGTCCAGGCAGCGTCGTCCTGCGACCTGGAGGCCCGCGGGGCCGAACGCCGCCAGGGCGCCCGCCAGCTTGTGGCCACCCCGCGAGACGTAGTCCTCGCGCTCCGGGTCCTCGCGGACCACGATCGCGGCGTCCGTCGTGACGGCCGTGGCGGCCTTGGTGGCGGTGCCGCCCGCGACCGTGACCCGACCGGAGGCCACCAGCTCGGCCGCGTGGTCGCGTGACCGGGCCAGCCCCCGACGGACCAGCTCGGCGTCGAGTCGCAGGCGGCGAGGCACGTCCGGGCTAGTCGGCCGGGGCGTCGTCGAGAGCTCGGCGCAGCTGCTCGTGGGCGTGCTCGAAGACGGCGACGTGCTCCTCGACAGGACGGTCCTCGAGGGCCGTGACGCCCTCGATCACGCGGTCCACGCTCCCCATGCCGGTCACGGATCCGGTTGCCGACTCAGACATGGCCCGAGGCTATCGCGGCGGGTGGGCGTCGCCGGTGGCGACATGCTGCCCGGTGCGGTCCGCGTACTCCCAGGCCGCCTCCGCGGCGACCCGCCACCAGTCGTCGGCGCTTCCGGAGCCGGCGACCCGCAGCGACCCGGCGTCGACGGTCGCGCTCCAGCCTCCCGCGCTGGCGGTGCCATGGTCCATCGTGACCTCCGGCTGCGGCGACGTGAGGCCCGCCAGGTCGACCGACAGGTACGTCGGGCGTCCTCCGGGACCGGCCGCCACCAGCTCTGGAACCCCCGTGACGCCGGTGAGGACCAGCAGCGAGTCGATCCCGGCGTTGGCCGCGCCCTCGATGTCGGTGTCCAGCCGGTCGCCGACCATCAGCGGCCGCCGGCCGCCCACCCGGTGGACCGTCTCGTCCAGCAAGGGCCGAGAGGGCTTGCCGGCCACCTCCGCGTCGACCCCGCTGAACCGTTCGATCGTCTCCACCAGGACGCCGTGGCCCGGGGCCACACCGAACCCCGTGGGGATCGTCAGGTCACTGTTGGTCGCCACCCACCACAAGCCGTCGCGGATCCGCACCGCGGCACGCATGATGTCGCTCCACCGCACGTCCGGGCCGTAGCCCGAGACCACCGCCTGCGCCTCGTCGGTCACCCCGACCGGCTCCAGCCCCGCCTCCGTCAGGGCCGCCTGCAGACCGTCGGCGCCGAGCAGGGCGACCCTCGCCCCGGGGCCGAGCCGGTCGGCCAGGACCCGGGCAGCCGCCTGGGCCGAGGTCACCACGTCGTCGGGTTCGGCGGCGACCCCGAGGTCGCGCAGGTGCGCGGCCACCTGGCCCGGTGTCCGCCGGGCGTTGTTGGTGATGAAGGCCACCCGCAGCCCCGCCGCCCGGGCCCGGTCGATGTGCCCAGGAGCCCCCGGGACCGCGTCCGCACCGATGTAGACCACGCCGTCGAGGTCGAGCATGGCCAGGTCGTAGACCTCGCACAACGGCCGGTCGGAGCGTTCCAGTATCACTGCTTTGTCCCGCTCCTAGACTCGACTGATGGACTCGACCGCGGTGGTGACCCCTCCGTACGTCGGTCGTCCCCTGCGCCTCGAGCCGTTCCACGCCCTCCGGCTGAACCCCCGTCGGGTCGGCGACCCCGCTTCGCGGCGGCTCTACGCCCGACCGTACCGGGCCGTCACAGCGCGCCTCAGCCAGTGGCAGGAGCGCGGGCAGCTGCGCCGCGACGCCGACCCGGCCCTGTGGCTGCACGAGTACACCGAGGCCGGGCTCACCGTGCGTGGCCTGGTCGGCGCGCTGGACGTGTCCCACCGCGCCTCGAGCCCCAGCGACCGGGCGGTCCTTCCGCACGAGGGGATCCACCCTGCGCAGGCGGACTCGCTCGCCGACCGGATGACCCAGCTGGCGCTCAACCCGGCGCCCATCCTCCTGGTGCACCGGGCGCCGGCGCAGGTGCGCACTCTGGTGCGCCAGGTCGCTGCGACGGACCCGACCGACGACTTCGTGGACCGCAACGGCCAGCGGCACCGCATCTGGGCGATCCGTGAGCGTGTCGTGCTCGACGGCCTGGCGGACGGTCTCGCCGGGTGCCAGGCCCTGATCGCCGACGGCCACCACCGATACGCCGCCTACCTCCGGATGCAGGCCCGCGAGCCCGGCGGCGCCTTCGACCGGGGTCTGGCCATGCTCGTCGACCAGGAGGACACGCCGCTGTTCCTCGGGCCGATCCACCGGGTGCTCAGCGGTGTGAGCCTCGACGACCTCGCTGCGGCCGCCGAGATCGCCGGCGCCGGCTATGACGTCGGGGACCGAGCCGCCGCCATGGACTCACTGGGGCCGCACACCCTGGTGGCGACCGACGGCACGACCTGGGCGACGCTCAAGCTCGACCTGCCGGCGGACCGGGCCGCGGTGGAGGCGCTCCACGACGACCTGATCCCCGCTCTCGGTCGCGGGCCCGCCCGGATCCACCACCACCACTCGGTCGACGCGACGCTCGGCCAGCTGCGGCGCGCCGGAGGGGTCGCCGTCCTGATGCCGGCCCCCGACGTGGACGTCGTGCTCCGGGTCGCGGCCGCGGACCGGCTGCTGCCGGAGAAGGCCACGTCGTTCCAGCCCAAGCCGAGCCCGGGAGTGCTCATCCGCTCGCTGCGCGACGGATGACCCGGCCTCCGGTCACCTCGATCTGGTAGCGGGACACCTTCGCCGCACCGACCGCGTAGAACCGGCGGCGCACGGCCCCCGTCACCTCCACCAGGTCGCCCTCGCACCAGGCCGGGACCGACCGCTTCACCCGTCCGCCCCAGACCGCGCAGTCCAGGGTGTCGAGCTGCTGGCCGCGCCCGGCACTGGCACTGGCACTGGCACTGGCACCGCGCTCCACCACCAGGCGGAACGTCCACAGCGTGTCACCGCTGGGCAGGGTCAGCTCGGCCGGCTCGGCGGACAGCCGCCCCACCAGCCGCACCTCGTTGACGTGGGTGATCTCGTTCGTGGCTGTTGTCATGTCACCACCTCCGGGCACGACGCTCGCGACGGGAACCGACGTTCCTGAGAGAGGACGCCCGGTCCTGTGGACAACGCACTCGCGACGCCCGTGGTGGACGCGAACGGGTGGATATCAGCCGCAAAACGGCCCAGAAATGGCACCAGGGCCATCCCCGAAGGGATGGCCCTGGCAAAAGAATGTCCGGCGGCGTCCTACTCTCCCACAGCCTCACGACTGCAGTACCATCGGCGCTGAAGGGCTTGACTTCCGGGTTCGGGATGGGACCGGGTATTTCCCCTTCGCTGTGGCCGCCGTAAC
>NZ_JAEMSS010000022.1 GCF_016462705.1 Nocardioides sp.
GGTGCGAAGCATCCTTGACGGCGAGCGTCGGTCGGGTACGCGCGCGGCCGCCACCCCAACACCAAGAACGAAGGCGTGCACAGCACCGAACCGATCAGGCGACGATCAGCCGAGCAACGGCGTCACCGCGGCCCGGATCTCCTCCGGCATCGGCGCGACCGGGCGGGCCGGGTCGGTGTTGTCGACGTAGACGTGCACGAACCGCCCCTCCGCCTTGGCCAGCGGGTCGTCGCCCTGGAACAGCCCGACCCGGTAGACGACCGACGAGGTCCCGACCTTCTCCACCGCGACCCCGACGTCGATCGGCGTGGGGTAGTGGACCTCGGCGAAGTAGCGGCAGCCGACCTCGGCCACGACCCCGATCACCGGGAGCGTGCGGAGGTCCGCGCCCTGGTGGACCGCCCCCTCGAGGTGGTTGTTGACGACGGTGTCGATGATCTCGAAGTAGCGGGCGTTGTTCATGTGCCCGTAGACGTCGATGTCGGCCCAGCGGGTGGTCTGCTGCTCCCAGTAGACGTACTGGTCACGGGTCGGCCGTACGGCGGGCATGGCGGGTGCGCCTAGGCGGAGACGGCTTCGCGGAGCCGCTGGCTGATCACGGTGGTGACGCCGTCGCCTCGCATGGTGACGCCGTAGAGGGCGTCACCGACCTCCATGGTCCGCTTCTGGTGGGTGATGACCAGGAGCTGGGAGTTCTCGCGCAGCTCCTCGTAGATCTCCAGCAGCCGCCCGAGGTTGGTGTCGTCCAGCGCCGCCTCGACCTCGTCGAGGATGTAGAACGGCGAGGGCCGCGCCTTGAAGAGCGCAACGAGGAACGCGACCGCGACCAGCGACCGCTCGCCACCGGAGAGCAGCGAGAGCCGCTTGACCTTCTTGCCGGGCGGACGGGCCTCGACCTCGATGCCGGTGTTGAGCATGTCGTCGGGGTCGGTGAGGACCAGCCGGCCCTCCCCACCGGGGAACAGCCGGGAGAACGTCGACTCGAACGCGGTCTCCACGTCGGCGTAGGCCTCGGCGAAGACCTGCTGCACCCGGGAGTCGACCTCGCGGACGATGTCGAGCAGGTCGTTGCGGGTCTTCTTGAGGTCCTCGAGCTGCTCGGTGAGGAACCGGTGCCGCTCCTCGAGGGCCGAGAACTCCTCGAGGGCGAGCGGGTTGACCGTCCCGAGCATGGCCAGCTCACGCTCGGCGGTGCGCAGCCGCTTGGCCTGCTCCTCGCGCACGAACGGCGTCGGCTCCGGCTCCGGCTCGCCCTCCTCCACCACTCCGGTGAACGGGACCGGCTGGTCGGGCCCGTAGTCGGCGACCAGCCCCGCGGGGTCGAGGCCGAGCTCCTCGAGCGCCCGCTCCTCGAGCTGCTCGATGCGCATCTTCTGCTGGGTGCGGGCCATCTCGTCGCGGTGCACCGAGCTGACCAGCTCGTCGTGCTCGCGGGTCAGCTCGCGGAGCGTCGCCCGCACCGCCAGGAGCTGCTGCTCGCGTCCCTGGCGCGCCTGCTCGACCGCGGCCCGGGCCTCCGCAGCCTGCTCGAGAGAGGTCTCCAGGCGGTCCAGCACGAACCGGACGCCGACCAGGACGGCCTCGGCGGCCCGGCCCTCCCGGGCGACCCGCTCCCGGCGCTCGATCTCCCGGGCCCGGGTCTCGCGCTCGGCCTGGGCGGCGCGCAGGAGCTGGTCGGCCCGGCCGTTGAGGGCACGGGCACGTTCCTCGGAGGTGCGCAGCGCGAGCCGGGCCTCGGTCTCGGCGCCGCGGGCCTCGCGGGCGAGCTCGACCAGCTGCTCGCGGGCGTCGAGCTCCGGCTCGGCCAGGGGGTCGGCCTCGGCGCGGGCGAGCCGGCCCTCCAGCTCGGTGATCCCGGCCTGGTCCTTCTCGCGGGCGGCCTCGGCCTCCTCGATGGCACGGGTGAGCCGGTCGGCCTCGGCGCGGGCGTTGCGCACCAGCGACCCGAGCTGACCGAGCTCCTCGGCGACCGCGGCCAGCGTCGCGTCGGACTCGTGGAGCTTGGCGAGCGCGACGTCGACGCGCTGCTGGGCGTCGTGCCGCTCGTTCTCGAGCCGGGAGATGTCGAACGCGAGCCGCTCGGAGGCGGCGACGGCGTCGGCCAGCTGGGCGCCGGCCTCGTCGACGGCCGCCTGGATCTCCAGCAGGCTCGGCTGGCTCGCGGACCCGCCGGCTGCCAGGTGGGCGCCGAGAACGTCGCCCTCGAGGGTGACCGCGGTGACCTCGGGGTGGTCCACGACCAGCCGGCGTGCCGCGGTGAGGTCGCCGACGACCGCGACCCGGTCGAGCAGGTGGGCCAGAGCGGGGCGCAGCTGGTCGGGGCACTCGACCGCGTCGACGGCGTACGTCGCCTCGGCGGGCAGCGCCGGCCAGGTGGCTCGCGCGGTCCCGCTGTCGGGCCCGCCGCCGACGACCAGGCCGGCCCGGCCGAGGTCACCGGCCTTGAGGTGGTCGATGGCGTCGACGGCGGCAGCGGCCCCGTCGACGACGACGGCGTCGGCCGCGGCGCCGAGGGCGCTGGCCACCGCGGTCTCGTAGCCGCCGCGGATGGTGAGCAGCGCGGCCACCGAGCCGAGCAGCCCGGACAGCTCGCCGGAGGCCGCCAGCAGCGCACCTGCCCCGTCCTTGCGGGCCAGCCCGAGCTCCAGGGCGTCCTTGCGGGCGGCCAGCGACGACCGGTCCCGGTCGGCGCGCTGGGCCTCGTCCCGGACCTTGGCGAGCCGGTCCTCGAGGTCGCTCAGCGTCGCGGCGGCCGCCTCGTGCTCGGCGTCCAGGCCCTCCTCGCCCGCGTCGAGGCCGGCGACCCGGGTCTCGAGGGACGTGAAGTCGTGCTGGGCGCGGGCGGCCCGCGCCAGGGCCTCCTCGCGGGCCTGCTCCAGCCGGCCGATCTCGTCGGAGGCCGCGGCGGCCCGGGAGCGGGCCGCGTTGACCTGGCCGTGCAGCCGGGCCAGTCCCTCGCGGCGGTCGGCGGCGGCGCGCTCGAGTCCCGCGACCCGGCGCTCCTCCTCCGCGGCGGCGTTCTCGGCCTGGTGGCGCGCCGCGATCGCCTCGTCGAGGGCGGCCCGGTGGGCGGCGACCTCGTCGGCGATGCGCTGCTCCTGCTCGCGCAGGTCGGCGGCCTCGACCTCGAGCTGCTCGGGGTCGCGCCCCGGGCTGGAGGTCGACTCGACGGTCGAGTGTGCGTTGCGGACCCGCTCGGTGGCGAGGGACTGGGTGCCACGCAGCCGCTCCTTGAGGCCGGCGAGCGCGAACCAGGTCTCCTGGGCCTTGGCCAGTGCCGGGAGGTCCTCCCGCAGCGCGGCCTCGAGGCGGCCCTCCTCCTCGCGGGCGGCGGCGCTCTGCGCCTCGACCTCGTGCTGGCGGGCGAGGAGCTGCGACTCGTCGGCGAGCTCCTGGTCGAGCGCGGCGCGGGCGGTGACCAGGTCGTCGGCGATGATCCGGGCCTTGGCGTCGCGGACGGTGGCCTGGACGCCCGCCGCCCGGCGAGCCACCTCGGCCTGGCGGCCCAGCGGCTTGAGCTGGCGCCGGATCTCTCCGAGCAGGTCGGTGAGCCGGGTCAGGTTGCCCTCGCAGGCGTCGAGCTTGCGGAGCGCCTTCTCCTTGCGCTTGCGGTGCTTGAGGACCCCGGCCGCCTCCTCGATGAACCCGCGCCGGTCCTCCGGGGTCGCGTGCAGGATCGTGTCGAGCTGGCCCTGGCCCACGATCACGTGCATCTCGCGGCCGATGCCGGAGTCGGAGAGCAGCTCCTGGACGTCGAGGAGCCGGCAGGTCGTCCCGTTGATGGCGTACTCCGAGCCGCCGCTGCGGAACATCGTCCGGCTGATCGTGACCTCGGCGTACTCGATCGGCAGCGCACCGTCGGAGTTGTCGATGGTGAGCACGACCTCGGCGCGGCCGAGCGGAGGCCGCCCGGAGGTGCCGGCGAAGATGACGTCCTCCATCTTGCCGCCGCGCAGGGACTTGGCGCCCTGCTCGCCCATGACCCACGCCAGTGCGTCGACCACGTTGGACTTGCCGGAGCCGTTCGGCCCCACGATGCACGTGATGCCCGGCTCGAGCTGCAGCGTGGTCGAGGAGGCGAAGGACTTGAACCCCTTGAGGGTCAGGCTCTTCAGGTACAACGGGGCTCCCTCGGTCGGTCGACGAACAAGACGCTGCGGCGGGGGAAGCCAGCAGGGCGACTCTATCCGGGCGGACCCTCCATCCCGTGCACCCGGGGTCCTGCGCTCGGGCGTGTCAGCCGTCGTCCGAAGAGTTGGCCCGGACATGACAGCGCCCCGCCCGACACTGGGTCGGGCGGGGCGGTGCGTCGGGCTGGGTCAGCCCTCCATCAGCCACCAGTAGAGGCCGCCCTGAGCAGAGTCGACCGTGCCGCCGGTCTCGTTGCAGACGAAGACCAGGATCTGGGACGTGTCGGCCGCGCTCACCCTGGCCGAGAACGACAGAGCATTGTCGATCAGGAAGTCAGGCTGGACGTAGACGAAGTCACCGATGTTGGTCGTGTTCGTCTCGATGAGGTTGGTCGTGCACGCCCCGGCGCCGAGGCTGGGCGGGTTGTAGTTGACGTTGCCGCTGGCGGCGGCGATGTCGTCCATCGTCAGGGTGCCGTTGGACACCTTGGCGCCCGTGACCGAGTTGCCGATGATCTCGCCGTTGCCCACCGAGTTGTTGGCCAGGTCGCTCTGGGTCAGCGAGTCGGTCGCCACCTCGGGCGAGCCCACGGCGTTGTCGGCGAGCTTGGGGTTGGTGACGCCGTTGTCCGGGATGGCCTGCAGGGCGCTGTCCGCCTTGGCCAGCGAGGCCTTGACGCTCGCGGCGAGATCCGCGGGCTTGACCGCACCGTTCTTGATCGACTTCGACGTGACCGAGTTCTTCGGCGCGGCCTTGGCGACCTGGTCGGCGACGGCCGGGGCTCCTGCGATGGCGACCGACGCGATCACCGCGCCAGTGGCTCCGGCCGCGACCGTGCGTACCAATTCCTTCATGTGGGTGGTTCCTCCGAGCTTTGTTGGGAAGGGGCCCGACCACCCAAACGGGTGGCGGTGCCGGACGCCATGGCCTGATGGGGCTATTGGGTGACCATTGACTAAATCGCGGGGACCGCTTCCTCGTCGTGGGCGATGTGCCGCAGCTGTCGCCAGATCACGCAGACGAAGACGGCCGACCCGACGAAGGCGAACCAGAACGGCGCCGTGACGCCGTGGTGCTGCGCGAGGACGCCGCCGATGCCCGCACCGACGACCAGGCCGCCGAAGATGCCGATCAGGTTGACGCTGCCGACCCGGCCCTGCAGGTCGTTCGGCACGGAACGCTGGCGGATCGTGATCGCGGTCGTCCCCCAGATGAACGCGTGCGCGCCGAACACGAAGAACACCGGCATCGCGACGTAGGGACTGGTCGTGAGCGCGAGCACCAGGTGCGTGAGCGTCTCGATCACCAGCCCGATCCGCATCAGGTCGCCGAGGGTCACGTGCCGGGTGATCCAGGGGTACGCCAAGGTGCCGAGCAGCCCGCCGACCGCGCTCACGGTCGTGATCAGCCCGAAGCCGACCTCGCCGAGACCGAGACGCTCCGTCGCGTAGAGGACGAGCACGGACCAGGCCGCGCCGAAGGTCACGTTGAACATCAGGATGGTCAGGATCAGCGTCCGCACCGCCGCGTGGTGCCACGCCCAGCGGAGGCCCTCGACGATGTCGTGCCGGATCCGGGTCGGCGGGGCGTCGGCGGCCCGGCCGTGCGGCGGCAGCGCGATCCGCATCAGCAGCACCACCGAGAGCAGGACGAGCACGGCCTGGCCCGCGAACGGCCACGCCATCCCGGCGGCGAAGAGCGCGGCGCCGATCGGCGGCCCGACGAGCTGGTTGATCGTGATGAACCCCACCTGGAGCCGGGAGTTGGCCAACCCCAGGTCGTCGCGGTGCACGAGCATCGGCAGGAAGGTGCTCATCGTGTTGTCGGCGAACAGCTCGGCCGTCCCGAGCAGGAACATCGCGACGAGCACCAGCCAGATGGAGATGCTGTCGGTGAGGACGCTCAGCGCGAGCAGGGCCAGCACGAGCGACCTGACGACGTCGACGGTGACGACGATGAGCTTGCGGTCGAGCCGGTCGGCCAGGGCGCCGGCGAACAAGCCGAAGGCGAACGGCGGCAGCCACTGCAGGAGCGCGGCGAGGGCGACCAGGAACTCCTGGTCGGTCTGCGAGGCGACCAGCAGCGGCCCGGCCGCCAGTGCGATGCCGTCGCCGAGGTTGCTCACCCAGCCGGCACCCAGGAGCCAGCGGAAGCCGGTGCCGAGGCGCGCGGGGGCGACCCTCTCCAGCACCGACGTCACTGGTGTCCCGAGTCGGAGCTCCGTGAGCACTGAGCGTGCTCAGGACGTGTGCATGGCAAGGCGCCGGAGTGAAGCCATACCTGGTTGTCTCGCGAGCGACGGCAACGAAGCCAGGGGCGCGTCATGTGTGCGCGCAGCGCCCGCGGGGTTCTGACTCGGGACATCAGGGGACGCTACGCACCCGTCCTACGACGGGTGAAGCGGATCTGTCAGACGGGCTGCAGCTCGTCGTCGCGGGAGAACAGCTCGGCGGCCTGGGCGGCGACGAGCCGGTCGTTCTCCTCGCTGAGCCGGAGGACCAGGGCCTCCAGCTCGCCGACGCGCGCACGGAGCCGAGAGTTCTCGGCCGCGAGGCGAGGGTCACGCAGGTCGCTGTTCAGGTAGCCGATCAGCGCCTTGGCCATAGAGAAACCTTCCGATGTAGCAACGGGAACGATCCGGGCTCTGCAGACGAGCGGGACCGTCTTCAAGAGTCCCACCAGAGACGGCTCTGGTCAATCTGCGGGGGGGCGGGACCGGCACCACCCGACGCCGGCGCGGGACGGGCTGGCAGACCGGGCAGAAGAACGACGACCGATTCATGAACGCGACCCGCCGGATGGGGGCGCCGCAGCGGTCGCACGGCTCGTTCTCCCGCCCGTACGCGTGCAGCGACCGGTCGAAGTAGCCGGACTCACCGTTGACGTTGACGTAGAGCGTGTCGAAGGAGGTGCCGCCCTCGCCGAGCGCCGCGAGCATGACCTCCCGCGCGTGCCCGAGCAGCTCGGCGACCTGGGACCGGGTCAGCCGGTTGCCGGGGCGCTCCCCGTGCAGGCGGGCGCGCCACAGGGCCTCGTCGGCGTAGATGTTGCCGACCCCCGAGACGAGGTTCTGGTCGAGCAGCTGCCGTTTCACCCCCGAGGAACGCCGCCGCACCTTGGCGACGAACGCGTCGTCGTCGAACTCGGGGTCGAGCGGGTCGCGAGCGATGTGTGCGATCTCCGGCGGCAGCTCCCCTCCGCCGGTGGAGACGGAGAGCCCCCCGAACATCCGCTGGTCCACGAACCGCAGCTCGCGCCCCTCGCTGGCGCCGGACAGCGCGAGCCGGACCCGGAGGTGCCTCTCGTCGGGGCTGTCGGGCGGCTGCACGAGCAGCTGGCCGGACATGCCGAGGTGGCCGAGGAGCGCGTCCCCGTTGTCGAGGGGCAGCCAGAGGTACTTCCCGCGTCGGCGTGCCGACTCGATGCGGCGACCGGCGAGCGCGGCGGCGAAGCCGGTGGGGCCGCGCAGGTCCCGGCGCACCGGGCGCGGGTGCAGGACCTCGACCCGGGTGATGGTGGCGCCGACGACGTGCCGTTCGAGGCCGGCACGGACGACCTCCACCTCCGGCAGCTCGGGCATCGGTCCCGCCGGCTAGTGGGTGTCGAGCGAGTCGTGGGCGGCGCCCTCGGCGGCGTCCACGATGGCATCCGGCGCGGGGTCGTCGCCGTAGGACAGCGCGATCTCGCCGTACGCCGTCTCGGCGGCCGCCTGCTCGGCCTCCTTCTTGGAGTGGCCGACGCCGTTGCCGTAGAGCTGGGAACCCACGCGGACCCGCGCGGTGAACGTCTTGGCGTGGTCGGGGCCCTCGTCGTCGATGACGTACTCCGGCACCCCGAGGCTGTGCTCCGCGGCGAGCTCCTGCAGCGAGGTCTTCCAGTCGAGCGCCGCGCCGAGCGCGGAGGCAGCCTCGATCAGCGGGTCGAACAGCTGGTGCACGAGGATCGTGGAGGCCTCGATGCCGCCGGAGAGGTGGACGGCACCGATCAGCGCCTCGACGGTGTCGGAGAGGATCGAGGCCTTGTCGCGGCCACCGGTGCTCTCCTCGCCGCGACCCAGCTTGATGTGCTTGCCCAGGCCGATGCCCCGGCCGACCTCGGCCAGAGCCCGGGCGTTGACCACTGCCGCGCGCAGCTTGGCCAGCCGCCCCTCGGACAGGTCGGGGTGCTCGACGTAGAGCGTCTCGGTGACCACGACACCGAGAACCGAGTCACCGAGGAACTCGAGACGCTCGTTGGTGGGCAGCCCACCGTTCTCGTAGGCGAACGACCGGTGGGTCAGGGCGCGGTCCAGCAGCCCAGGGTCCAGAACGGGGTCCCCGAGCGCGGCACGCAGCTCGGCGTAGTTGGTCAGGGTCGGCTCGGGGAGCTCAGAGAACCTGACGCCGGGCGGCGCGAGCGCCGTACTGGCCGCACGCACCGCAGGCACGGTGCGGGAGGTGCTTGGCACCGCAGGCGGGGTTCGCGCAGGTGACCAGCGTCGGCGCGACGGCCTTCCAGGCCGACCGACGGTGACGCGTGTTGCTGCGCGACATCTTCCGCTTCGGGACTGCCACTGTCTTCTCCTCGGTGTCGTCTTGCTCAGGCGTGTTGCTCAGTCGTCGTTGGTCTGGATCTCGGTCAGGGCCGCCCATCGCGGGTCGATCGCCGCCTCGTGCGCATGCTCGGGGTCGTCGGCCAGTCGTGCTCCGCACTCGGGGCACAGGCCGGGACAGTCGTCCATGCACAGCGGCTGGAACGGCAGTGCGAGCACCACCGCATCCCGCAGCAGGGGCTCGAGGTCGACCAGGTCTTCCTCGAGCGTGCTGACCTCGTCGTCCCCGGTGCCTTCACCGTGCAGCGCGTGGTCCTCGTAGACGAACAGCTCCTGGAAGCTCACCTCGGTGTCCTCGGTAAGGGGTTCCAGGCACCTCGCGCACTCCCCCGTGAGGGTGGCGCGCGCCGTCCCGGTGACCAGCACGCCCTCCATGACCGCCTCGAGACGCAGGTCGAGCTCGACCGGCGCACCCTCAGCGACACCGAGGACTTCGATGCCCAGATCCGGCGGAGCCGGCACCGTCCGCGTCATCTCGCGCATGGACCCCGGGCGGCGGCCGAGCTCGCGAGTGTCGAGCACGAGCGGCGCTCTCGGGTCCAGGTTTGAGATGGTCACTTCCGGGTCCGGTTCAGTCAGATCCGTCGATCACTGTATCCGCGTGCCGGTCAGCCGACCAAATGCGGCTGACCTGGGAGAACGCGGCGGCGGCCGCGGGAACGGCGTCAGTCCCGCTTCGCCGCGAGGCGCTCGGTCAACGGGCCGAGCACGAAGTCCGGCACCAGCCGCGACACGTCGCCGCCGAAGGTGGCCACCTCCTTGACCAGGCTGGAGGAGACGAACCCGAACTGCGGGTCCGCGGTCACGAAGACGGTCTCCACCCCGGTCAGGTGCGCGTTCATCTGGGCCATCTGGATCTCGTAGTCGAAGTCGGTGCCCGACCGCAGACCCTTGACGATCGCCTGGGCGTCGATCTCGCGGCAGTACGCCGTGATCAGGCCGGTGAACCCGGCCACCTCGACGTTGGCCAGGTCCGTGACGCCCTGCTCGAGCATCGCGATCCGCTCCTCGGGGCCGAACAGGCGGCTCTTGGACGGGTTGACCCCGACCGCCACCACCACCTCGTCGAACAGCGCGGCTGCCCGGCGGACGATGTCGAGGTGTCCGCTGGTGACCGGGTCGAACGACCCGGGACAGACGGCACGGCGCATCAGGCCTCCTGGTCGCTGGGGTCGCTCCGGTCACTCCGGTCGCTGACATCACTGGCATCGCTGACGTCGCTGGGCCGCTCCCCAGCCGCGTGACCGTACCAAAGCGTGGTCTCGCCGTACTTGCGCCCGCGGGTCGCCGTGAAGCCCTCCGGCCAGGCGGGCTCCGCGCTGCGGGTCGCCCGCTCGACGACGACCAGGGCGCCCGGGACCAGCCACTCCCGGGAGCTGAGCAGGTCGAGCTCCTCGCTGACCACCGCGTCGTCGAAGTGGTAGGGCGGGTCCATGAAGACGACGTCGTAGGGCGCGGACGGCGGCCGGGTCAGCACCGCGGTGACGGAGTTGGTCATCACGTGGACCCGCGAGAAGCCGAGCAGCTTGGCGTTCTCGTAGATGAGCCGGGCGGTGCGCCGGTCGGACTCGACCAGGCTCACCACCCCGGCGCCCCGTGACCACGCCTCGAGACCCACGGCCCCGGAGCCGGCGTAGAGGTCGAGGAACCGGAGCCCCTGCAGCGAGCCGCACCAGGACTCGACCGCGCTGAACAGCGCCTCGCGGACCCGGTCCGTGGTCGGTCGCGTGTGCTGGCCGGCGGGCGCGTGGATCCGCCGGCCGCCCGCGTTGCCGCCGATGATCCGTGTCATGGGGTCGTCATGACTTCTCCATGAAGCCACTCTCCTGCGACGCCTCCATCACGAGGACACTCTCCGCCAGGAGCGGGTGGGACGCCAAGGTCTCGTCGACGTCGAGGAGCCCCTCGGCTGCCTCACGGGCCGCCACGATGGTGTCCTCGTCGCGCAGCACCTTGAGGTTCTGCAGGCTCGAGCGGTAGCCCGACTGCGAGCGGCCGAGCACGTCGCCCTCGCGGCGCTGCTCGAGGTCCACCCTGCTGAGCTCGAAGCCGTCGGTCGTCGCGGCCACCGCGTCGAGACGCACCCGCGCGTCGGTGCCGGGCGCCGCGTGGGAGACCAGGAGGCACAGTCCTGGCAGGCCGCCACGGCCGACCCGCCCACGCAGCTGGTGCAGCTGGGAGATCCCGAACCGGTCGGCGTCGAGGAGCACCATCGTGGTCGCGTTGGCGACGTCGACGCCCACCTCGATGACCGTGGTCGACACCAGGACGTCGATCTCCCCGGCCGCGAAGGCCCGCATCGTGCGGTCCTTGTCCTCCGGCGTCATCCGCCCGTGCAGGGGCGCCACCCGCAGCCCTGGGAGGTGGTAGGTCGTCAGGTCCGCCAGGGTCGCCTCGACCGACGCCAGTGGCGGAGCCGGGGCGCTGGTCGCACGCGGCGGGGGTGCGGTGCCGTCGTCGTCCCGGTCGTCGTCGTAGTCGGGGTCGATCTGGCCTGGCTCGAGCTCGTCGCCGCTGATCCGCGGGCACACCACGTAGGCCTGGTGGCCCTTCGCCACCTCCTCGCGCACCCGCTGCCAGACCCGATCGAGCCAGCTCGGTTGCTCCGCCAGGGGGACCACGTTGGTCTGGATCGCCGCCCGGCCGGCGGGCAGCTCGGTCAGCGTGGACACCTCGAGGTCGCCGAAGACCGTCATGGCGACGGTGCGCGGGATGGGGGTCGCGGTCATGACCAGCACGTGCGGCGGCGTACCCCGGGACTTGTCGGTCAGCGCGGCCCGCTGCTCGACCCCGAACCGGTGCTGCTCGTCGACCACGACCAGCCCGAGGTCCGCGAACTGGACGTGCTCCTCCAGCAGGGCGTGCGTGCCGATGACGATCCCGGCCTCGCCGCTGGCCAGCCGCAGCAGCGGGGCGGTGCGCTGGGTCTTGGTCATCGACCCGGTGAGCAGCTCGACCGAGGTCGCCTCGTCGGCGCCGCCGAGCATGCCGCCACCGGCCAGGTCGCCGAGCAGCTCGGTGATGGACCGGTGGTGCTGCTGGGCCAGCACCTCGGTGGGCGCGAGCAGGGCGGCCTGCCCGCCCGAGTCCACGACCCGCAGCATCGCGCGCAGCGCGACCAGGGTCTTGCCGGAGCCGACCTCGCCCTGGAGCAGCCGGTTCATCGGGTAGGGGTTGGCGAGGTCCTCCTCGATCTGGGCGCCGATCCCGGCCTGCCCCGCGGTGAGCTCGAACGGCAGCCTGGCGTCGAAGGCGGCCAGCAGCGCCCCGTCGCCGCCGTCCCGCGGCCGGGCCCCCATCCGGCGTACGGCGCGACGCCGGCGGCCCAGCACGAGCTGGGTGACCAGTGCCTCCTCGAACCTGAACCGGTGCCTGGCCCGGTGGACCTCGGCCCAGGTCTCCGGTGCGTGGATCCGGTCGATCGCCGTGCGTGCGTCGAGCACCCGGAACTCGTCGCGGACCGGCTGCGGCACCAGCTCGGGCACCTCGTCCAGCATCGTCCGCGCGAAGCTGATCGCCTTCTGCAGGTCCCAGGACTCCACGTCCTTGGTGAGCGGGTAGATCGGGTAGAGCGGGCCGATCGACTCGAGGGACAGTGCCGCCAGGTCCTCCCCGGCCTCGCCGTCGTCCCCGAAGAGCACCATCTGGGGGTTGGTGAGCTGCCAGTCGCCGCGGAAGGTGCCGACCTTGCCCATGAAGATCCCGCGGCGCCCGAGCTTGAACCGCTGCTCGTTCCACTTGCCGATCCGGGCCTGCTGGGCGAAGAACGTCATCTGCAGGGACGGGCCCTCCGTCCTGAGCACGACCTCCTGGCGGTAGGCGAGGCGGCCGGTGCGCCGGTCCTTGTAGGTCTTGCTGTGGGACCTGGAGATCTCGCCGACCACGGTCAGCAGCTGGCCCTCGCGCAGGTCCTCCAGGGCGGACAGCGACCCGGTCTCGAGGTAGCGCCGCGGGAAGTGGTGCAGCAGGTCTCCGACCGTCTTGATCCCCAGTCGCTCGGTGATGCCGACGTTGCGGCGCTGCGCCTTCGGCCCCTTGGCCACCCCGAGCACCGACTCGACGGGCGAGTCGAGGTCGATCACGTGGACTCCCCCTCTGCCGGACTCGTCACTCGACGGCGACGAGGAGCGGGTACCGCTCCTGCCCACCGTCGTACACGACCACGTCGACAGTCGGGTGCTGCTGCTCCAGCCAGTCGCTGCAGGACCGCGCCAGCTCCCCGCCCGGGTCGTCGGCGCCGGAGACCAGGGTCACCATCTCGCCACCGCCGCCGAGCAGCCGGTTGAGGATCTCCCGGGCGACCTCGGTGAGGTCGTCGCCGACGACCACGAAGTCACCGCCGATCGCGCCCAGCACGTCTCCGGGCTCGCACGGACCGGCCATCGTGATCGCCTGCTTGGCGGCGATCGTGACCGCTCCCTGCCTCGCGTGCCGCGCGGTGGCGGTCATCTCGAGCACGTCCTGGTCGAAGGTCCGGCCCGGCTCGTGCACGGCGACCGCAGCGAGTCCCTCGACCTGTGCGGTCGTCGGGATGACGGCCACGCGCAGGTCGTGGTCGGCCTCGGCCGTGCTCGCCGCGACCTGCGCGACCCGCACCGAGTCCGGGTCGTTGGGCAGCACGACGACCTCGTGCGCCCCGGTCTGCTCGATCGCGGCCAGGATCATCCCGGTGGACGGGCGCTTGCCGGGTCCGCCGTGGACGACGACCGCCCCCGCCTGCTCGAAGAGCGCGGCGAGACCCGGTCCGGCCGCGACGGCCACGATCGCCCGCCCGGTCCGGGCTGCTGCCTCCTGGGCGGCGACCTGCTCGGCGAAGTGGGTGACCCGGATGCGGTGCGGCCGGCCCGCCACGATCCCCGCCTCGACGGCGGCACCGACGTCGTCGACGTGGACGTGCACGTTCCACAGCCCCGCGCCGCCCACGACGACCAGCGAGTCGCCGAGCGCGGCCAACGTGGACCTCAGGGGGCCGATCCGGTCCTCGTCGGCGTCGAGCAGGTACATGACCTCGTACGCCGGCCCGCCCTCGACGAAGTCCCCGCCCGGCCTGAGCAGCGGCTGCGGGATCCGGTGCGGTCCCGGGACCTCGGGCGGGACCCGGCCGGTCAGGGCGGTCTCCGCGGCGTCGAGGATCACCACGACGCCGCGCCCGCCCGCGTCCACGACCCCGGCGTCCCGGAGCACCTGGAGCTGGTCCGGCGTCCGCGCCAGTGCCTCGCGGGCCGCGGCCGCGGAGACCGTGAGGACGTCGCGCGACCGGACCTCGTCGTCGTCCTCCAGCAGCTGCTCGGCGGCCTCGGCCGCGGCCCGGCACACCGTCAGCATCGTTCCCTCGACGGGGGTGCCGACCGCGGCGTAGCTCGCCTCGGTGGCCATCCGGAGGGCCTCGACCATCACCGTCGCGTTGCGCTCTCCGGGGCTGGCCGCGGCGATCCGGTGGATGATCGCCCGCAGCATCTCGCTCAGGATGACGCCGGAGTTGCCCCGGGCGCCCAGCAGCGCGCCGCGGGTGAACGCCTCGAACGTCGTGCCCCGGTCGGCGTCGTGGTCTCCTCCGGTCCTCTCCCGGACGGCGTCCCGGGCCGCCGCCATGGTCAGGTAGAGGTTGGTGCCGGTGTCCCCGTCGGGGACCGGGTAGACGTTGAGCGCGTCGATCTCCTCGCGCGCGGCCGCCAGGGCGTCGACGGCGATGTCGACGAATCGCAGCACCGTCCCGAGCCGGATACCGTGGCTCGGGCCGTCCACGAGGCTGACGTGCGGGATGGGCTCCACGACGGGCAACGTTAGTGGGGACCGGCTCCGGGGTTTTGGGGCGGACCGTCCGGGTCGGATATCCTCGTGCGGTTGCCTGCCCAGCAGGCCCCATTGTCTGAACCACAACGATCTTCAGGAGCTCCCGGTGGCCGCCGTCTGTGACATCTGCGCCAAGAAGCCCGGCTTCGGCAACAACCGGCCGTGGTCGCGCAAGATCACGAAGCGTCGCTTCGACCCCAACATCCAGCGAGTCCGCGCGACCGTCAACGGCACGCCCAAGCGGCTCAACGTCTGCACCGGCTGCTTGAAGGCGGGCAAAGTAACCCGGTAGCAACCCACAGCCTTCTACGGAACTCGACTGAGGTCTCGACACCTCAGTCGAGTTTTTGTTTGTCGCGCGAAGCGCCCCCCGAGAGCTCGGCTGAGGCGTCGAGGAAGCGCAACGCAACGATCTGCGCCCGACTCGCCCTCACCGAGTAGCCGCCTAGAAGTGCCGCCACCCCGTCTCGCCCTCGTACGCCGCCCCGTCGACCGTCACGCCGGAGCCTGCGGACACGGCGCCGATGACCGTCCATCCCGCCGGCAGCGCCACGCCGTCCGGGAAGGTCGCCAGCAGCGCGTGGTCGTCCCCGCCGCCGAGCACGAAGGACACCGGGTCGGCCCCGGTCGCGGCCGCCACGGCGTGCAGCGGCTCGGGGATCTCCAGCGCCGCGGTGTGCACGTCGATGGCCACACCGGAGGCCTCGGCCAGGTGGCCGGCGTCGGCGAGCAGGCCGTCGGAGACGTCGACCATCGCCGTGGCCCCGGCGTCGGCGGCCGCCGGGCCTGCGTCGTACGGCGGGTGCGGGCGGGCGTAGGCCTCGACCAGCACCCGCGGTGACCGGAAGCCACGGCCGAGCACGGCCAGGCCGCCGGCCGCCCAGCCCTGGCGGCCGGCCAGGGCGAGCACGTCACCGGGCGAGGCTCCCGACCGCAGCAGCGGCGGCGAGGTGCACGCCCCGAGGACGGTCACGGCGACCACGACCTGGTCCGCGGCCGTGAGGTCTCCGCCCACCACGGAGGCGCCGACCAGGTCGCACTCCGCGGCGAAGCCGGCCGCGAAGTCCAGCGCCCACCGCACCGGCAGGTCGGTCGGTGCGGCGAGGCCGACCGTCAGCGAGTGCGCCCGCCCGCCCATCGCGTTGAGGTCGGACAGGTTCTGGGCGGCGGCCCGGTGGCCGACGTCCTCGGCCGAGGCCCAGTCACGGCGGAAGTGTCGCCCCTCGACCATCAGGTCGGTCGAGACGACGACGTGCCCGGTCTTCACGCGGATCACCGCCGCGTCGTCGCCGGGACCCACGAGCACCTGCTCTCCCTGCGGGAAGAGCTCCGTCAGCCGGCTGATCAGCCCGAACTCCCCCGCGTCGCCGAGCGTCGCGTCCGGAGGGAGGGTCGGGGGCATGGGGCCATCCCAGCAGATGCAGGGGCGAGTCGCTCAGGGTAGGTTGACCCGGCACGGCAGTTGACCGGACAGAGTCGTCACACAGTTGTCGAACAGCAGGGAGAGATCCATGGTCGTCCAGGCCTACATCCTCATCCAGACCGACGTCGGCAAGGCCGCCGAGGTGGCCACGGCCATCGCCCAGGTCAAGGGCGTGACGATGGCCGAGGACGTCACCGGCCCCTACGACGTGATCGTCCGTGCCGAGGCCCGCAACGTGGACGAGCTGGGCAAGCTGGTCGTCGCCAAGGTGCAGACGCTCGACGGGATCACCCGCACGCTCACCTGCCCCGTGGTGCACATCTGAACGCGCCCTTGGTCACCGAGGGGGACCTGCCGGGCCCGGTCGCGGTGATCGCCGGCGGGCTGAGCCACGAGCGCGACGTCTCGCTGGCCAGCGGCCGCAACCTGGTCCGCGAGCTCCGCTCGGTCGGCGTCGAGGCACATGCCTACGACTTCGACCGGCAGCTGCTGAGCACCCTCGAGCGGGACAAGGTCGTGGCCGCCCTGCCCGCGCTGCACGGCGCGCTCGGCGAGGACGGGGAGATCCAGACCCTCCTCGAGCTGATCGGCCTGCCCTACGTCGGCACGCACAGCCACGCCTGCCGGGTGGCCTACGACAAGGGCACGGCCCGCGAGCTGCTGCGTCGCGCCGGGATCCCGGTCCCCGACAGCGTCGGGCTCTCCGCGCAGACCTTCCGCGACATCGGCGCCTCCGCCCTGATGGAGCACGTCATGCACCGGCTCGGTGAACGCGTGGTCGTGAAGCCGACCCGGGGCGGCAGCGCCTTGGGCATCTCGGGGGTGGACGGGCTGGCCGCGCTCCCGTCCGCGCTGGTCGAGACCTACGCCTATTGCGAGGACGCGCTCATCGAGCGCTTCCACGACGGCGTGGACGTGAGCGTCGTGGTCCTCGAGTCCGACGACGGCCTGAGGTCGCTGATGCCGGTGGCGATCGAGTACGAGAAGGGCCACGAGTTCGACTTCAGCGCCCGCTACACCGCCGAGTTTGTCGGCCTGACCCGTCCGGACCTGCCGGAGGACCAGCTGGACCGGCTCGGCGAGGTCGCCCGCGACGCCCACCGCACCCTGGGCCTGCGTGACGTCTCCCGCTCGGACTTCATCGTCGACATGGACGGCTCGTTCGTCCTGCTCGAGACCGCGATCACCCCAGGTACGACGGAGACCTCGGTCTTCCCGTTCGCCTGCACCGCCAGCGGCACGACGCTCGGCCAGGTCGCCCGCGACCTCCTGGCCCGCGCGGTCCGCGCCGGCTGACCACGGGGCGGAGTCCCCGGAGATCCGGGGACCCTGGCGCTTCTGCACCGAGATCTCGGTGCAGAAGTGACGGACTGGCCTGATCTCCGGGGACCCCGCCGCCGGTCACCGGAGGCCGGTGGGCCGCTCCAGCGCGAGCTGGATGAGCTCGTCGATGAGGTCGGGGTAGGCCAGGCCGGACGCCTCCCAGAGCTTGGGGTACATCGAGATCGGGGTGAAGCCCGGCATGGTGTTGATCTCGTTGAGGACCACCTGGCCGTCCGGGGCGACGAACGTGTCGACGCGGGCGATGCCCTCGGCACCCACGGCCTCGAACGCCTGGACCGCGAGGTCGCGCACCCGGTCGCTCACCGCCGGTGGCACGTCCGCGGGGATGTCCAGGCGCGCGGTGTCGTCCTCGATGTACTTCGCCTCGAAGTCGTAGAACTGGCCGTCGGCGTCGACCACGATCTCGCCCACCACGGACGCCCGCGGGGCCGTGCCGCCGCGGCCGCCCAGCACGGCGCACTCGATCTCCCGGCCCTCGAGGCCCTCCTCCACGAGCACCTTGGGGTCGTGGACCTGGGCGTCCTCCACGGCTCGGTCGAGATCGGCGAGGTCGTCGACGCGGGTGACACCGAGGGACGAGCCGGCCCGGGCCGGCTTGACGAAGACCGGGAGCCGCAGCTCCTTGACCTTCGTGAGCACGTCCTCGCGCCGCTGGGACCAGTCCCGCGGGGTGACCACCACGTAAGGCCCCACCGGGAGCCCGTGGGAGGCGAAGACCAGCTTCATGTAGTGCTTGTCCATGCCGACCGCGGACGCGAGCACGCCGGAGCCGACGTAGCGGACGTCGGCGAGCTCCAGCAGACCCTGCACCGTGCCGTCCTCACCGAACGGCCCGTGCAGGACGGGGAAGACGACGTCGACCTGGGCCAGCACCTCGGGGACCGAGCCGGCCTCCAGCACCTGCAGCTGGGGGCCGTCCGCGGAGGAAGAGAGCACGACCTCCGACCCCGATCCCGCGGTCACCTCGGGCAGCCGTCCGGAGCGCAGCTCCCACACCGCCGGGTCGTCGGAGGCCACGACCCACTGGCCGCTCCTGGTGATGCCGACCGGGATCACGTCGTACTTGTCGCGGTCGATCGCCTTGAGCACGCCGGCCGCGGTGGCGGCCGAGATCGCATGCTCGCCGGATCGTCCACCGAACAGCAGTGCCACCCGGACCTTGGCGTCGTTCATGTGGTCCTACGCTACTGAAGCGCCGCCGCGACCTCGTCGAGGCGCGCACCCCGGGAGGCCTTGACGAGAACTGCGTCACCCTCGCCCAGGTGCTCGCGGAGCCAGGCGATGGCGGCCTCGTTGTCGTCGACGAAGACGCTCGGCGTGCCCGCCTCCACGGCACCGGCGTGGATGCCGTGCGCCTCGGCACCGACCACGAGGAGCTGGTCGACCCGCCCCGCGGCGTACTCCCCCAGCTCGTGGTGGCTGGACGCGCTGTCGGCACCGAGCTCCCGCATCACCCCGAGCACGGCGACGGTGCGCCGGACCGCGGCGTCCTCGCCGATCGAGGCCAGCGCGTCGATCCCCGCCCGCATCGACTCGGGGTTGGCGTTGTAGGAGTCGTCGACCAGCAGCACGCCGTCGGGGAGCTCGTGCAGCTCCATCCGCCACTTCGACAGCGAGGCGACCCGGGCGAGCGACTCGGCCACCTGCTCCAGGGACACCCCGACGGCGAGGGCGGCCGCGGCGGCCGCGGCGGCGTTCAGCGCCTGGTGGGCACCGACGAGCTGCAGCGTCAGGTCCACCCGCGCCTCGGCGCTGGTGAGCGTGAACGTCGGTCGCCCGAGCCGGTCCAGAGTGACGTCCGTGAGCCGGACGTCGGCGTCGCCGGTGCCGAAGGTGAGCACCCGTCCCGGCGCCAGGGCCGCCATCGCGGAGACCCGCTCGTCGTCGGCGTTCAGCACCGCGACTCCCCCGGCCGGTAGGGCCGCGACCAGCTCGCCCTTGGCCTCGGCGATCGCCTCGCGGGAGCCGAACTCGCCCAGGTGGGCGGTCCCGACGTTGAGCACGACCGACACGTCGGGCGCGACCAAGTCGGTGAGCTCGGTGAGGTGCCCACGCCCGCGGGCGCCCATCTCGAGGACGAGGTAACGGGTGGCCTGGTCGACGCGCAGTGCGGTGAGCGGCATGCCCAGCTCGTTGTTGAAGGACCCGTGGGTCGCGACCGTCGGGCCGGCACCGGCGAGCACCGCGGCCAGCAGGTCCTTGGTCGACGTCTTGCCCTGGGACCCGGTCAGGGCGACCACGGTCGGGCGGCCGTCGCGGCGCACCTGCGCGACGACGTACGACGCCAGCCGCTGGAGTGCCGCCTGCGGCTCCGCGACCACGACCGTCGGCAGCTCCGTCGCGCGGGTGCCGAGCACCGCGACCGCCCCGTGGGCCGCGGCCTGCGGCACGTGGTCGTGGCCGTCGGCGTGCTCGCCGACGAACGCCACGAAAAGCCCGCCCGGGCCGGCCTCCCGCCCGTCGATGACGACCGGTCCGGAGACGACCACCTCGGTGCCGTCGCCCTCGACCCGTCCACCGACGACCTCGGCGACGACGTCGAGTGGCAGCGGGATCACCCGGCAACCCTAAGGTTGGCGGCATGGCCGAACCGCTCCGACCCGCCACCCGCGCCGTGCACGCCGGCCGGCCGCCGCACGACCCCGACCAGCCGCTCAGCACCCCGATCACGATGGCTTCGACGTACGTCGCGGGAGGCGACCGCGAGTACGGCCGCACGGGGAACCCCACGTGGCAGGCCTTCGAGGCGGCGCTCGGCGACCTGGAGGGAGGCCGGGCGCTGGCGTTCTCGTCGGGACTGGCCGCGGTGTCCACGGTGCTCGGCCTGGTGGCGCACGGAGCCACCGTCGTCGCCCCCCGGGTCTCCTACAACGGGACGCTGCTCCAGCTGGCCGACCTCGAGTCCCGCGGCCGGGTGGTGACCAACCTGATCGAGGCCGAGGACACCGACGGATTCGTCAAGGCGATGGACGACGACGTCGCGCTGGTGTGGCTGGAGTCCCCCACCAACCCGTCGCTGGAGCTGAGCGACATCGCCACCATCGCCGCCGCGGCCCACGAGGCCGGCGCGTCGGTGGTCGTCGACAACACGTTCGCCACTCCCCTGCTCCAGCAGCCGCTCGGCCTCGGCGCCGACATCGTGGTGCACTCGGCGACCAAGCTCATCGGCGGTCACAGCGACCTGCTCATGGGGGCGGTCGTGGTCGGCGACGACGCGCTCTGGGAGGTCCTCAAGGGGCGTAGGGACCTCCAGGGCGCCATCCCCGGCACCCTCGAGGCCTGGCTGGCGCTGCGGGGCCTGCGGACCCTGCACCTGCGGGTCGAGCGCGCCCAGGCCAACGCCGCCGAGCTCGCCCGGCGGCTCGCGGACCACCCGGCCGTCGCCGAGGTGCGCTACCCGGGCTTCGGCGCGATGGTGTCGGTCCTGGTCGCCGGCGGCCCGGACGCGGCGGACCGGGTGTGCGGCTCGACCCGGTTGTGGATCTACACGACGTCCCTCGGTGGCGTGGAGTCCACGCTCGAACGCCGCCGCCGCTGGGCGCACGAGCCGAAGGAGGTCCCGGACAACCTGGTGCGGCTCTCGGTCGGCATCGAGGACGTCGAGGACCTGTGGGCGGACCTGGGCGCGGCGCTGGACGGCACCGCTGGTTGAGGACGGCGCGCTAGCGCCTGTCTCGAAACCTCGCGAGCCGACGCTGGTACTCGCCTGGCGGCGGTTCAGTCGGGTGCCTTCGCTGCGGAGGTTTCGAGAGGGCGCCAGCACGCCTCCTCGACCACCGAGGTGTGGGTCACTCCGTCTCCGATTTCGTCTCCCGCGCCAGGATGTCGTCCATCATCTCGTTGGCCGTCATCCGGCCGGCGACGACGTCGTCGACGTACTGCGCCACCGGCGCGTCGACACCGGACTGCTCGGCCAGCGCCCGCAGCGACGAGCAGGACTTGGCGCCCTCGGCGACCTGGCGGGTCGAGGCGTAGATCTCCTCGGTCGTCATGCCCTGGCCGAGCTTCTCGCCGAAGCTGCGGTTGCGCGACAGTGGTGACGAGCAGGTCGCGACCAGGTCGCCGAGCCCGGCGAGCCCCATCAGGGTCAGCGGGTTGGCACCGAGGGCCATCGCCAGCCGGGCGGTCTCGGCCAGGCCCCGGGTGATGACGGAGGCGGTGGTGTTGTCACCGAACCCCAGCCCGACCGCCATGCCGACCGCCAGGCCGACGACGTTCTTGTAGGCACCGCCCAGCTCGCAGCCGAGCACGTCGGTGCTCGTGTAGGGCCGGAACGCCGGCGAGTGGCAGCGGTCCTGGAGCATCCTGGCGACGTCCTCGTCCGCGCAGGCCACCACCGACGCGGCCGGCTCACGCTGCGCGATCTCCTTCGCCAGGTTGGGTCCGCTGATCACGGCGACCCGCTCGGGTCCCGCGCCGGTCACCTCCGCGATCACCTCGCTCATCCGCTTGAGCGTGCCGAGCTCGACCCCCTTCATCAGGGAGACCATGACCGCGTCCGTCGGGATGTGCGGCGCCCACTCCTCGAGGTTGCCGCGCAGTGTCTGGGACGGCGTGGCGAGGATGACGATGTCGGCACCGTGCGCGGCCTTCTCCACGTCGTGGGTCGCGGACACCGCCGGCGGGAGCTCGATGCCGGGCAGGTAGTCGGAGTTCTCGCGGGACTCGTTGATGTCCTTGGCGACCTCCTCGCGGCGTGCCCAGATCGTCACGTCGTTGCCGCCGTCGGCCAGCACGATCGAGAACGCGGTCCCCCACGACCCCGCTCCGAAGACGGCGATCTTGCCCAGCGAGGTGGTCATCTGCGGCCCTTCTTGTCGGGGAACTTGCGCGGGTTGCCGATCGGCGCGACGCCCGCCGCGCGCGGGTCGAAGCGGGTGGCGGGTGGTTCCTCGCCCCGGACCTCCGCGACCAGCGCGGTGATGGCGTCCATGATCCGGGTGGTGGCCTCGGTGACAGCGGCCGCCGTGTGCTCGCGGGCGACGAGGTCGCTCAGGTCGACCGGGTCGCCGACCTTCATCGTGATCGTCTTGCGCGGGAACAGGTCCGGCTTCGTCGCGTAGGGCGCGAGCAGCTCGTGCGCCCCCCACTGGCCGACCGGGACGACCGGGCACCCGGTCTCGAGGGCGATCCGCGCGGCCCCGGTCTTGCCGGTCATCGGCCAGCTGCCCGGGTCGCGGGTGATCGTCCCCTCCGGGTAGACCACGACGCACTCGCCGGCGCGGACCGCGGCCACCGCCGCGTCGTAGGCACCGAGGGCGTTCCTGCTCATCCGCTCGACCGGGATCTGGCCCGCGGAGCGCAGGAAGGCGCCGAGCGCCCGGTTCCTGAAGAGCCCGGACTTCGCGAGGTAGCGCGGGATCCGCCCGTGGTCCCACAGGAGGTGTGCCGCGGTCAGCGGGTCGACGTGCGAGACGTGGTTGAGCACCACCAGGCACCCGCCGCTCGCCGGGATCTTGTGCCCGTCGATCCAGTGCGGCCTGGTGGTCGCGAGGAGTGCGGGCCGGACGATCGCCACCCCCAGCCCGAAGGCCCAGCCCCGGGGCTCCGAGTTGCGCCGCACACGCCGGACTGCCACGCGCGCAGGCTACCCCTGTCGCATCAGTGCGAGGATCACCCGCGATGTACGTCGTCCTGGTGCCCGTCAAGCCGCCCGCTGTCGGCAAGTCCCGGCTGGCCGAGCTGGGCGACCGCGACCGGCGAGACCTGGCCGCGGCGATCGCGCTCGACACGGTGGAGGCCTGCCGCGCCGCGACCCTGGTCGGCGAGGTCCTGGCGATCACCGACGACGCCGGGTTCGCCGCGGAGCTGGTCGCGATCGGGTGCGCGACGATCCCCGACGGGACCAGCGGGGACCTCAACGGCACCCTGCGCCTGGCCGCCGCGGAGGCGCGCCGGCGCTGGCCGGACCTGGTGCCGGTCGCGGTGCTGGGCGACCTGCCCGCGCTGCGCCCGGCCGAGCTCGACTCGGCCCTGCGTGGCGTCGAGCCCGGTGAGGCGGCGTACGTCGTGGACGCCGACGGCTGGGGCACGACGCTCTACACCGCCCCCTACGACGACTTCCGTCCCAGCTTCGGGACCGGGTCGGCCGCGGCCCACGACGCGGTCGCGCGCCGGCTCCGCGATGCCGCACCGGGACTCCGACGTGACGTGGACGACCTCGCCGACCTCCGGGCCGCGTGGGCGCTCGGCGTCGGACCGCGGACACGCCGACGGGCCGCCCCCCTGCTGGGAGACGGCCCGTCGGACTGAGAGCCGAGCAAGCTCGGCGTGCGCTGCCTAGGACTTCTTGGCGGCCTTCTTCGCAGGTGCCTTCTTGGCGGGTGCCTTCTTCGCAGGTGCCTTCTTGGCGGGCGCCTTCTTCGCAGGTGCCTTCTTGGCCGGCGCCTTCTTCGCGGGAGCCGCCTTCTTGGCCGGCGCCTTCTTCGCAGGTGCCTTCTTGGCCGGCGCCTTCTTGGCCGGAGCCGCCTTCTTGGCCGGGGCCTTCTTCGCCGGGGTGGCCTTCTTGGCGGCCGTGGTCGCCTTCTTGGCGGCCGGAGCGGCAGCAGCAGCAGCCACCTTCGGCAGCTTCTTGGCACCGGAGACGATGTTCTTCAGGTCCTGACCGGCGCTGAACTTCGGCACGGCGGTCTTCTTGGCCTTCATGCGGGCGCCGGTCTGCGGGTTGCGGACCCAACGGGCCTCGCGGACTCGCTTCTCGAACGACCCGAAGCCGGTGATGGCGACCTTCTCGCCCTTCGCCACCTCACGGGTGATGGTGTCGAGCACCGACTCCAGCGCGTGCTGCGCCGCCTTGCGGTTGCCGTCGAAGCGCGTGGCCAGCGCGTCGACGAGTTGTGACTTGTTCACAGTCATTGCCTTTCGAAAGGAATGAGAGCGAGCCGACGCCCGCCTCATGCGCTGCACGCTAGGTACTGGTGGCCGCCGTCACAATGACCACGCCGCACCGTGTCGCGGATATTTCGTCACAAACCCCTGATTTCAGGCGGTTTTCGGCGATTGCGTCGTGATTCCGTAACGTCCGCACCATGCGCGAGGCCACGCTACGCGACATCGAGACGTTCTGGCGCGATCTCTTCGGACTGGCCGCGGACCAGCTCTGGCGGCAGGCCACGGTGCAGCATCCGCACTCGCGGCTCGGCGCATACGAGGGCTGGTACGTCGCCTGGAAGGCGCACGGCGTGCACGTTTCGGCGCCTGCCTCGGCCGACGCCGACGACGTCGCGACACTGCTCGCGATGAGCCCCTCCGAGCTCCAGAACCCAGCGTTCTGGCAGGAGTTCGCGCACCGACGGTCGCTCCGCGTGGTCGGGCCGGCGGTGCATCACTACCTCGACGACGACCCCGGGGTGCCCGCCGACGTCGAGCAGGTCGACCCGGTCCGTCTCACGTTGCTGCGCAACAGGGCCACTCCGCAGGAGTGGGAGGACTCGGGTGTCCCCGAGGCCCTCGCAGCGGGCGGTGAGGCGCTGGCCGTCTGGGGCAGCACGGGTGACGACGAGCGCCCATGGGTGCCGGCGCTGCTGGGCGGAGCTGTGCTGACCGAGACGGCCGGCGCCCGCCGCGACATCGGCCTGCTGGTCGCGCAGGACGCGCGCGGTGGGGGTGTCGGCTTCCGGCTCGGGCAGGCCGCCGCGTCCTACGCGATCTCCTGGCACGGCTGGGCGCGCTGGACCGCCCGGACGAGCAACGGGCCGTCACTGCGGCTTGCGCGCCGGCTGGGCTTCGAGCCGTACGCGACTGCCTTGGCGCTCAAGCGCGCTGAGTGACCGGCTTCCAGCTGGGCCGGGTCGCCTCGTAGGCCGCGATGTCGTCCGCGTGGGACAGCGTGATGCCGACGTCGTCGAGCCCCTCGAGGAGCCGCCACCGCGTGTAGTCGTCGATGTCGAAGGAGTCCTCGATCGCGCCCGGCCCCTCTCCGGCGCGCACGGTGCGCGACTCGAGGTCGACGGTCACCGTGGCACCGGGGTTGGCCTCGAGGTGGTCCCACAACCGCTGGACGACCTTCTCGTCGACCTGCGCCGCGAGCAGCCCGGCCTTGCCGGAGTTGCCCCGGAAGATGTCGCCGAACCGGGGTGCGATGACCGCCCGAAAGCCGTAGTTCTGCAGGGCCCAGACGGCGTGCTCGCGGGACGAGCCGGTGCCGAAGTCGATGCCCGCGACCAGCACGGAGCCGGCGGCGTACTCGGCGCGGTTGAGCACGAACGACGGGTCGTTGCGCCAGGCCGCGAACAGGCCGTCCTCGAAGCCGCTGCGGGTGACCCGCTTGAGGTACTCGGCGGGGATGATCTGGTCGGTGTCGACGTTGCTGCGGCGCAGCGGGACCCCGACGCCGGTGTGGCTGGTGAAGGCATCCATCAGCGGGCCCCTTCCAGGACGGGCTCGAGGTCGGCAGGCGAGGACAGCGTGCCGCGGACCGCGGTGGCCGCCGCGACGGGCACGGAGACCAGGTGGGTGCGACCACCCTTGCCCTGCCGGCCCTCGAAGTTGCGGTTGGACGTCGACGCGCTGCGCTCGCCCGGCTGCAGGGTGTCGGGGTTCATGCCGAGGCACATCGAGCAGCCCGCGCCGCGCCACTCGGCGCCCGCCTCCTTGAAGATCACGTCGAGGCCCTCCTCCTCGGCCTGCAGGCGGACCCGCACCGAGCCGGGGACGACCAGCATCCGGGTGTTCTCGTCGACCCGGCGGCCCTCGATGATCGAGGCGGCGAGCCGCAGGTCCTCGATCCGGCCGTTGGTGCACGACCCCACGAAGACGGTGTCGACCTTGACCTCGCGCATCGGGGTGCCGGCCTCGAGCGCCATGTAGGCGAGCGCCTTCTCCGCGGCGACCCGGTCGATGGCCTCGTCGAAGTCCTCGGGGTGCGGGACCGTGCCACCGAGGGGGACGCCCTGGCCCGGGTTGGTGCCCCAGGTGACGAACGGCGTCATCTCGGAGGCGTCCAGCACGATCTCCGCGTCGTACTCGGCGTCGTCGTCGGTGACCAGCGTCTTCCACTCGGCGACGGCCGCGTCCCAGTCGGCACCCTTCGGCGCCTCGGGGCGGCCCTCGATGTAGTCGAACGTCGTCTGGTCGGGGGCGATCAGCCCGGCCTTGGCGCCCCACTCGATGCTCATGTTGCAGACCGTCATCCGGCCCTCCATCGAGAGCTCCTCGATGGCTTGGCCGCGGTACTCGACGATGTAGCCCTGACCGCCGCCGGTGCCGGTGTGCGTGATCAGCGTCAGCACGAGGTCCTTGGCGGTGACGCCGGGCGGCAGGCTGCCGTTGACGGTGACCGCCATGGTCTTCGGCTTGGCCTGCATCAGCGTCTGGGTGGCCAGCACGTGCTCGACCTCGGAGGTGCCGATGCCGAACGCGATGGCGCCGAACGCGCCGTGCGTGCTGGTGTGGCTGTCGCCGCAGACGATGGTCATCCCGGGCTGGGTGAGCCCGAGCTGCGGGCCGACGACGTGGACGATGCCCTGCTCGACGTCGCCGAGCGGGTGCAGCCGGATGCCGAACTCCGCTGCGTTGCGACGCATCGTCTCGATCTGCGTGCGCGACACCGGGTCCGCGATCGGCTTGTCCTGGTCGATCGTCGGGACGTTGTGGTCCTCGGTCGCCAGGGTGAGGTCGGGCCTGCGGACCGTGCGGCCCGCGAGCCGGAGGCCGTCGAAGGCCTGCGGCGAGGTCACCTCGTGGATCAGGTGCAGGTCGATGTAGAGGAGGTCGGGCTCACCGGGCACCGAGCGCACGACGTGCGCGTCCCAGACCTTCTCCGCGAGCGTCTTTCCCATGGCACGATCATAGACCTTGCGTCCCATGATCTGAGACGGCAGTATTGCTATATGGACACCAGCGGAGTGGGCGTGCTCGACAAGGCCGCTCTCGTGCTCACCGCCCTCGAGTCCGGACCAGCCACCCTCGCCGGCCTGGTCGCGGCCACCGGCCTCGCCCGGCCCACGGCCCATCGTCTCGCGGTCGCGCTGGAGCACCACCGGCTGGTGGCCAGGGACATGCAGGGCAGGTTCGTCCTCGGCCCGCGGCTGGCCGAGCTGTCCGCGGCCGCAGGCGAGGACCGGCTGCTGGCCGCCGCCGGCCCGGTGCTCGCGCGGCTGCGCGACATCACTGGTGAGTCGGCCCAGCTCTGGCGGCGACAGGGCGACCACCGCGTGTGCGTCGCCGCCGCGGAGCGCCCCTCGGGCCTGCGCGACACCATCCCCGTCGGGTCCCAGCTGACCATGCGCGCCGGTTCCGCAGCCCAGGTCCTGCTGGCCTGGGAGGACCCGGAGCGGATGCACCGCGGCCTGCAGAACGCCGCCTTCTCGGCCGCCGCCCTCTCGGGGATCCGGCGCCGCGGCTGGGCGCAGTCAGTCGGCGAGCGCGAACAGGGGGTCGCGTCCGTCTCCGCCCCGGTCCGCTCCCCCGGCGGCAAGATCATTGCGGCCGTCTCCGTCAGCGGTCCGCTCGAGCGGCTCTCGCGCCAGCCCGGCCGGATGCACGCACCTGCCGTGCTCGCCGCCGCCGAGCGGCTCTCGGAGTCGCTGCGCCGGGCCGCCGCCGAGTGAGCGTCGTCATCCGGTTCCTCCTCAGGACCGTCGTCCTCGCCGCGCTCAACGCCCTGCTGATCCTGGCGTGGCTGAGCTCCGAGGCGGCCGAGGACCCGCTGGGGCTGGGCCTGCTGGTCTTCGCGATCTACGTCGTGGTCGCACTCGGGTGGGGCCTGGTCGACGGCGTCCGGCACGGCGTCGGGCCGTCGGCGCTGGTGTGGTTGCTGGTCGGCCTGGCGACCGGGGCACTCGTCCCCCTCATCACGGTCATCGACACGGGCGAGACGGCCACGCTCGGCGACGACCTGGCGAGCACGGTTCCGTTCTTCACGCTCCTCATCCTGGTCCCGGCCGTGGTCGGGATCGCCGTGGGCACGGCCATCCGAGCCGTGCGGAGCTGAGCACCCGGCCTCAGGCGTCCGCCGGCGCCGCGGACGACGGTGGCTCCATGACGCTCGCGCGCATCGTCCTCCAGGTCCTGCTCCGCACCGCCGTCCTCGCGTTCGGCCTGGTCGCCTACGACCTCGGGTACGACGAGGTGGTGACACCGACTCCGGGCGACGCGGACATCGGCAAGGGCCTGCTGGCGTTCCTCCTCGTCATCGTCGCCAGCACGGTGTGGGCCGGCATCGACGGGCTGCGCCACCGGCCCCTGGTGTGGCTGGTCGTCTGGGCCGTCACCGCACTCGGAGTGGGCATCGGATGGGAGTACGTGGCCGGCCTCCTCGACGACTCGCGGGAGCACGTCGAGCTCGGGGTCGACCTGTTCTTCGCCCAGCTCGTGCTCTGGCCGGCGTACGTCGCCGCCGGCTTCGCGTGGCTGGTCTCCGGGCGCCGCCGCGTCGGTGTCCCAGCCACCCGCTGATCGAGGCTGTCGGGATCCCGCAAGGTAGGCACCCGCCCGGCCAGCTGAGGTCAGGTTGGCCTTCGCTGCGGGAGTCTCGACCGGCTCCGTCGCGGCATCAGAAGAGCGCATCCTGCTCGAGCTCGAGCAGCTTCTGCTTGCGGTCCAGCCCGCCGGCGTAGCCGGTGAGCGTCCCGTTGGCGCCGATCACCCGGTGGCACGGGATCACGATCGGGATCGGGTTGCGGCCGTTGGCCAGGCCGACCGCCCGGGAGGCGGCGTTGGTCATGCCGAGCCGCAGGGCGATCTCTCCGTAGGACGCGGTCTCGCCGTAGCCGATGGTCTGCAGCTCCTTCCAGACGCGCTGCTGGAAGTCGCTGCCGACCGGGGCGAGCGGCAGGTCGAAGTCGGTGAGCTCCCCCGCGAAGTAGGCGGCCAGCTGCCGTGCGGTCTCGGTGAGCACGGGGTGGGCGTCGTCCCGACCGCCGCGCGGCCGGCCGTCGCCGCTCTGCCCGATGCTGGGGAACGGCGAGAACTCGATCTGGGTCACCTCGCCGTCGCGCTCCACCAGCCGCAGCTCGCCGATCGGTGAGTCGATCACGGTCCACATGTCAGTTCTCCTTCGGTTGGTCGGCGGCCGGCACGGCAGGCATGAGGGTGTTCCACAGGTGCATCAGGGCGTAGGACCGCCACGGCCGCCAGCGGTCGCTGTGCGCGAGCACGTCGACCGGCTCGTGGCCCAGGCCCGTCAGCGCGTTGCGGACGCCGATGTCGGTCGGCAGGAAGACGTCCGGGTGCCCGAGGGCACGCATCGCGACGTAGTCCGCGGTCCACGGCCCGATGCCGGGCAGGGCGACCAGAGCGCGCCGCACGTCGTCGCGGTCGGGTCCACGGTCCAGGGCGACGGCACCGGAGGCGAGGGCCGACGCGAGCCCGACCAGCGCGCGGCCCCGCGCCCGCGGCATCGGCAGGGTCGCCGGGTCGACCCCGGCCAGGGAGGCCGCATCGGGGAACAGGTGCGTCAGGCCCGGGATGTCGGTCTCGACCCTGCGTCCGAGCTGGGCGACCAGGCGCCCGGCCACCGTGCACGCGCCCGCGACGCTGACCTGCTGGCCGATCACGGTGCGGATCGCGGTCTCGTCGCCGTCGACCTGCCCGGGCACGCGCAGCCCCGGCGTGGCCCGCACCAGTGGGCCGATGACCGGGTCGCCGGCGAACTCGTCGTCCACGGCCAGCGGGTCGCAGTCGGCGTCGACGAGGCGCCGGGCGCGTTCGACGGCCGCCGAGGTGTCCCTCAGGTCGTGCAGGACGAAGCGCGCCGACACGAACGCCGTCTCGCCCGCGACCGGGGCGTCGGCGAGCTCGAGGCGGACCGTGCCGGGCCCGTGCGGGAGGTCGAGCGTCCGGGCGTACCAGCCGGCTCCGGCGGTCTCGACGCCCGGCACGAGGTGGTGGGCCAGGAAGTCCAGCAACCGGGTGCCGGCGAACGGCGTGCGGACCGCGAGCCGCATCGTGACCGCCCCGGGGCTGGTCACCCGGCCCCGGCGGCCGCGCAGCTCCGACGGGCTGGCGGCGTAGACCTCCCGCACGGTGTCGTTGAACTGCCGGACGCTGGCGAAACCCGAGGCGAAGGCGACATCGGCGAACCCCAGCTCGGTGGTCTCGATGAGCACCCGGGCGGTCTGGGCGCGGCGAGCCCGGGCCAGCGCTAGGGGACCCGCGCCGAGCTCGGCGGTCAGCAGCCGGCTCAGGTGCCTCGGCGTGTAGCCGACCCGGCGGGAGAGCCCCTCGACTCCCTCGCGGTCGACGACGCCGTCGGCGATCAGCCGCATCGCGCGGCCGGCGGCGGTGGCCGCGACGTCCCAGTCGGGGCTGCCCGGCGTCGCGTCCGGCAGGCAGCGCTTGCAGGCGCGGTAGCCGGCGGCCTGCGCGGCGGCCGCACTCGCGTGGAAGGACACGTTGGCGTACGCCGGGGTGCGCGCCGGGCACGACGGCCGGCAGTAGATCCCGGTCGTGCGCACCGCGACGTAGAAGACGCCGTCGAACCGACGGTCGCGCGACTTCACCGCGCGGTAGCAGCTCTCCGGGTCGAGCCTGGCGTCGATGCTCACGAGTGCCATCCTGGCGTACGCCACCGACTCGATCTCGCGGGAATCGGACACGAGGATGCCGGGGTTCCTTCACGTCGTCTGCGACCCTTCACCCATGACCGCGACGAGCACCGCGCCGGACCCTCGGCGCACGGTGCTGCGCGTCATCGTCGTCACCCTGCTGGTGCTGGCTCTGACGACCGCGGTCACGGTGATGGTGGCCTACCAGAGGCTCGACGAGAACGTCCTCCCGGGCGCTCCGATCCCGGACCAGGAACCGAAGCCGAAGGCGGTGGGCGGCGAGCCGCTGAACATCGTGGTCATGGGCTCCGACTCGCGTGAGGGTGCCGGCAACGACATCGACAGCGACACCTCCACGGGCCGACGCTCCGACACCACGATCCTGGTGCACGTCTCGGGCGACCGGAAGGAGGTCTACGGGGTCAGTTTGCCGCGCGATGCCCTCGTCACCCGACCGGACTGCGAGGGGCCGGACGGCGAGACGGTCCCCGGCGGTGAGCTCGAGATGTTCAACAGCGCCTTCTCGGTCGGCGGCGAGGCCTGCACGGTCCAGATGATCCACGAGCTGACCGGCGTCTACATCGACCACTACATCTCCGTGGACTTCAACGGATTCAAGAAGATGGTCGACGCGGTCAAGGGCGTCACCGTCTGCATCCCGGAGGACGTCGACGACCCGAAGACCGGGATCTCGTTCGACGCGGGAACCCAGGAGCTGGACGGGCAGCAGGCACTCGACTACGTCAGGGAGCGCAGCCAGCTGTCCGCCAACGCCGACATCGGCCGGATGAAGCGGCAGCAGGCCTTCGTCGCCTCGATGATCAACAAGGTCATCTCGGCGGGGACCCTGACCCGCCCGTTCCGGGTCTACGAGTTCGTCGAGGCGGCCACCGAGTCGATCACCCCCGACCCCGACCTCGCGTCCCTGGACAAGCTGGCCAAGCTGGCCCGACAGTTCCGCGAGACCAACCTGGACGACATCGAGTTCATCACCGTGCCCTTCATGGAGTACGAGCCCGATCCCAACCGGCTCGTCTGGGCACCACAGGCCGACGAGCTGTGGGCGCGGATCATCGCCGACAAGCCGCTCAACAAGAAGCTCAGCGGCGAGGTCGTGACCGCGAGCGACCCGGTCGGTCCCTCGTCACCCGGAGATGGATCGTCCGAGTCACCATCGGCGTCCGGTACGCCCGGGGGCGACGTCGAGGCCACGGCGACCGAGAACGGGCTCTGCGCCTGACCTGCCGCTGAGCCGAGGGATGGTCTAGCGCTGCCTGACGGGCCTCCCCGCGGCGGACCACACTGCTGGGATGACGGTGGTCTTCGTCTGCGTAGTGGGAGCGAGGTTCCTGCTGCCCTTGCTCATCCCGAGGTTCCCGCTCCCGGCGATCATCGCGTGCCTGGTGCTGGACGGCGTCGACCAGACGATCTTCCAGAGCTTCGGCTACGACCCGCCGGGCTACCAGGGCTACGACAAGGCGATGGACGTCTACTACCTGGCCGTGGCCTACCTCGCCACGCTGCGCAACTGGACGAGCGGGCCGGCGTTCGTCGTCGGACGCTTCCTGTACTTCTACCGACTGGTCGGCGTCGTGGCCTTCGAGCTGTCGCACGCGAGACCCCTCCTGCTCGTGTTCCCCAACACCTTCGAGTACTTCTTCATCGCCTACGAGGCGGTCCGGGCACGCTGGAGCCCACTGCGGCTCCTGTTGTCCGGCTGGGTCCTCGTGGCCGCCCTCATCTGGGTCGTGGTCAAGCTGCCGCAGGAGTACTGGATCCACATCGCCAAGCTCGACCTGACCGACCTCCTCGCCGACCACCCGTGGGCGGGTCTCGTCGTGGGGATCGCCCTGGTCGCCGCTGTGAGCGCGGCGTGGTGGGTCAGCCGGCCCCGTACCCCCGATCCCGACTGGCCGTGGCGGTGGACCGCCGACCCGCTGCCCGAGCAGATCGACGAGGGCCACGAGGTGGCTGCCTGGCACGTCGAGCACGGACGCGTGTGGTCCTGGCCGACCCTGGAGAAGGTCGCATTGGTGTCGCTCCTGTCCGTCGTGTTCGCGCAGACCCTGCCCGGGGTCAGGAGCACCGACCTCGAGCTGGCCGTCAGCACCGGGGTCCTGGTCGTCGTCAACGCATCGATCTCCCTGGCCGCGTCGCGGCGCTCGGTGTCCTTCGAGTCGCTGGCGGTCGCCTTCGGGGTCCGCCTGCTCGTCAACGTCGGGCTCGTGGTCCTGGCGTCGTGGCTGCTCGGCAGCGCGTCGGTCAACGAGGGGGCGACGGTGTTCTTCCTGTTCCTGCTCAGTCTCCTGACGACGATGCACGACCGGTGGCTCCCGGTCCGCGAGTTCCGGCGCGCCAGCGGACCCGGCGAGGCGCCGGGTCACGTGTCCTCGTCCGGGTCGCCCGCCTGAGGTCGAACGTCACCGAACCCGGGACGTTGGACCCGGGACGGCGTCGCCGCGCCGACCCAGACTGGGGCCATCGAGCACCAGGAGGACGAGATGACCACGCGACCCGACCAGGCGGTGTCCACCATCATGAGCTGGCCGGTGGCGACCATCGAGCACCAGGCGACGCTGGCCGAGGCGGCCGAGGCGCTGACCGCCGACACCATCGGCGCGCTGCTCGTGCTGCACGAAGGAGGTCTGGTCGGCGTCCTGTCCGAGCGTGATGTCGTCGTCCACGTCGCGGCAGGGGCCAACCTGTCCCACCTGCTGGTCGAGGAGGTCATGGCCACCGACATCGTGACCGTCCAGTCGGACGCCACGATCGTGGAGGCGGCTCGGACGATGGTCGAGTCCGAGGTGCGCCACCTCCCGGTCATGCACGACAACCTGATCGCGGGGGTCGTGTCCATCCGCGACGTGGTCGCCGTGCTCGCCGCCGGCGCGTCCGACGACGACGTGCTGGTCGTGCCGAGCGGCACCCGGGTCCTGGTCGTCAGCGGCTGACCCAGCCGCTGACCCGCGTGCCTCAGCCTGACGTCGCGTCCACGACCAGCATCGGGACCTGGCAGCGGCGGAGCAGCTCGCGGACCGTCGCGCCCAGAGGAGCACCGGCGTCGGACCCGCGGTGGTGGCGTCCGACGACCACCAGACAGCTCCCCTCGGCGCGCTCGGCCAGCACCTCGGCCGCGTGCGCCGCCCCCCGGACCAGGACCTCGACGTCGAGGCCCACGACGGGGAACAACGACGGTGGCGGGTCGTCTCGGACGGCCTGCACCACCTGGAGACCCACCCCGCGCCGGGTCGCCTCCTGCAGAGCGACCTCGGCCACCACCCGGTCGCGCACCGGGTCCTCGACCGCCGCCAGCACCCCGGCAGCCTCTCGATCCGGACGCCAGCGGTCGGGGACGGCGGCCACCGGACAGTGCGAGACGGCGGCGGCCCCGGCGGTCACCGACATCGTCGGGGTGTCACCGCGCGGTCCGGCGCCATGGTGCTGGAGCACCATCACGCAGGCGTGGCCGCTGAGCGACTCGAGGGCTGCCACCGCAGACCCGTGAGACAGCTCCGAGCTCACGCCCACCTCCTCCGGGTCGGTCCCGAGATCACCGACCAGCGCCTTCGCGCGGGCGGCGGTCTCGCCGAGGAGCCGCTGCGCAGCCCGCCGCAGGTCGTGCTCGTCGAGGCGGAGGTCGTCGGGGACGCAGGACCACCATCCGACCGGACGCTCGACGTGGAGGAGGTGGAGCCCGGTCCCGCGCCGGATGGCCTCCGGGACGGCGTACTGCAGCGCGGCCTCGCAACCGTGCGGGTCGACCCCGACCAGCACCTTGGGTGGATCGCTGTCCCACATGACGGCTCCTACTCGACCGCGCGCCGCGAGTACATCGACGCCTCCGGGTCACCGCCGGAACCGATCCGTCGCCCGGTGAGCTCCGTCCAGGCCAGGCGTAGCTCGGCGGTGCGGTCGCCGCCGGCCCACGGGCGGGCCCGCTCCCCCGGCGGACGCGGCGCCGGGTCAGCGACCACGATGCCGCGGCCGTGGGCGAGCACGCTCCAGCCGCGCCACCGGTCCTCCTCGACACCGTCCACCTCGAAGACGAGCCTGCGCCCGTGCCCGTACCGGGCAAGCGTCCCGTCGGCTGTGGTCCGGATGACGACGGCGTCCTCGTGGATCGCGTAGTTGACCGGCAGGATGACCGGCCCTCGGGGCGTGCAGAGGCCGACGCGGCCGAACGTGCCGCGGCGGAGCAGTCGTTCGCACTGGACCGGGTCCAGCTCGTGCAGGGCTGGCATGGCACCAGCGTGACGGCGGCCACACTCTCCGCGCAGGGCACTAGGTCCCGCGTGGCAAGGACCCCGGCCAGGAGTGCAGCGCCTCCGAGGACGACCACCACAGCCGGCCGTAGACGGCCAGCCCCAGCACCCAGGTCAGCGCCATCGCCGTGCGGACGTCGTCCCTCCACACACCGGCCAGCGAGGCCACTCCGGCTCCCACCGCCAGGAGGCACACGCCGAGGCCCACGGCCGCCTGCACGCGAGCCCTCCCGCCCAGCACGTCGGCCCAGGCCACCAGGCGCGCCGCGTCGACCAGGACCATCAGACCGAGGC
>NZ_JAEMSS010000164.1 GCF_016462705.1 Nocardioides sp.
GTCATGGTCGGGTGTTCCTTCCGGGGACGGCGGCCAGGAGCTCGCGCGTGTAGTCGTGTCCGGGCTCCGAGAGGACCCGGGCGGTCGGTCCCTGCTCGACGATGCGGCCTCCGCGCATCACCGCGACGTGCGAGGCGACGTAGCGCACCACCGCGAGGTTGTGGGAGATGAAGAGCATCGAGAGGCCGAGCTCGCGCTGGAGCTCGCGGACCAGGTTGAGCACCGCTCCCTGGATGGAGACGTCGAGTGCCGAGGTGATCTCGTCGGCGATCACCACCTGGGGGCGGCCGGCCAGCGCCCGGGCCAGAGCGACCCGCTGGCGTTGCCCGCCGGACAGCCGGCTCGGCAGCGACCGCGCCCGGGCCGGGTCCAGGTGGACCAGCTCGAGCAGCCGCTCGACCTCGGCGCGCCGTTCGGCGCGGGAGGAGCCCGGTGGCATCGCCTCGGCGATGCTCTCGCCCACCGACATCCGGGGGTCCAGGGACGAGTACGGGTCCTGGAACACCATCTGCAGGGGGCGGGCGCGCCCGCGGGTCGGCACCGGGGCGCCGCCGAGCGTGATGGTGCCGCCGGAGACGGGCGCCAGCCCGACCGCGGCCCGGGCCAGCGTCGACTTGCCCGACCCGGACTCGCCGACCAGCCCGACCACCTGCCCCTGGGGAACGGTGAGGCTCACGCCGTCGACGGCGGTGAACCGGCCGTAGCGCACCGTGACGTCGTCGAACCGGAGCTCGCTCATGGTGTCTCCACCAGGTTCTCGGCCAGGTCCTCGGCCGGGTCCTCGGCGGGCCGGGAGATCTCGAGGAGCGGCAGCGGCTCACCCGCGTGCCAGCAGGCGACCCGCCCGCCCGCCGTGCTCTCCAGCGGCGGGTCCTGGGCGCGGCAGCGGGCGTCGGCGAGGGGGCAGCGGGCGGCGTACGCGCAGCCGGGCGGGACCTCGGCCGGGTCGACCGGCCGGCCGGCGATCGTGGCCAGCGGCGCCTCGAGGTCGGTCGCCATGTCCGGCACCGCGGCCACCAGGGCCCGGGTGTAGGGGTGCCGCGCGGCGGTGGCCAGGTCGGCCGCGGGCAGCTCCTCGACGATCCGTCCGGCGTACATCACCAGCACCCGGTCGCAGACCTCGCCGACCACGGTGACGTCGTGGCTGATCAGCACCAGCGCCACGTCGTCGGCGGCCCGGATCGCAGCCAGGAGGTCGAGCACCTGCTGCTGGACCGTGACGTCGAGGGCGGTGGTGGGCTCGTCGGCGACGATGAGTGCCGGGGTGCCCATCAGCCCCATGCCGATCATCGCCCGCTGCCGCATGCCGCCGGAGAACTCGTGCGGGTAGCGGCGCACCCGTTCGACGGCGTCGTCGATGCGCACCGAGTCCAGCCGCTCGACGGCCCGGTCCATCGCCTCGCGCCGGCTCATCCCGAGGTGTGTGGTGGCCACCTCGGCGAGCTGGTGCCCGATCCGCTGGGTGGGGTTGAACGACGTCATCGGGTCCTGGAACACCATCGCCAGGTTGGTGCCGAGCATCCGTCGCTCCGCGGGCGTCGGGGTGGTGCGCAGGTCGTGGCCGAGGAACGCGAGCCGGGACGCCTCGACGGTCCCGTCGTCGTCGACCAGGCGCGACACCGCCAGGGCCGTCAGCGACTTGCCCGAGCCGGACTCGCCCACGATGCCGACCGCCTCACCGCGTCGGACGCTGAAGCTGACGCCCCGGACCGGGCGCACCGGTCCGGACGGGCCGGGGAAGGTGACCCGGAGGTCGCGGACGTCCAGCACCACGTCCTCGGCGGTCGGCGCCTCGTCGGTCACCCGGGCCGTCTCGGGGGCCGCTTCGTGGGCTGCGTCCTGGTGGGTCGCGTCGCCGGATCCGGTCCGCCGCCGGCCGCGCACCTCGCCGAGCACCGGGACGCCGAAGCCCTTGGCGACCGACTCGCCGAGCAGGTTGAACGCCAGGCCCGCGACCAGCACGGCGGCACCCGGAGCCAGGGCTGCGGCCGGGTTGACGTAGACGGCGCCGGCGCCGTCGTAGAGCAGCCGGCCCCAGTCGTAGGACGGGGACTGCACGCCCAGCCCGAGGAAGGACAGCCCGGCGAAGGACAGCAGCGCACCGCCGGCGCCGATGGTGGCGTTGACGACGAGGGGCTCGGCGATGTTGGGCAGCACGTGCCGGAACAGCACGCGGAGCCGGCCGACCCCGGCGACCCGGGCGGCGGACACGTAGTCGCGGGCCGCGACCCCGGCGACCAGGGTCTGGGTGAGCCGGGCGAAGACGGGTGCGCCGGACAGACCGATGGCCAGCACGGCGCCGGTCGCTCCCACTCCGAAGACGACCGCGAAGAACAGCGCGAGCAGCAGGCCGGGGAACGCGACCGCGACGTTGACCGCGGCCGAGACGAGCCGGCCGGACCGCCGGCCGAGGAGGAACGGCGCCGAGCCGAGGACGAGCCCCGCGGTCACCGCGATGACGACGGCGGCCAGGGCCAGCAGCATCGAGAGCCGGGTGGCCACCAGCACCCGGGCCAGGATGTCCCGGCCCAGGTTGTCGGTGCCCGCCCAGTGCTCGGCCGAGGGCCCGGCCAGGATGTCGTCGGTGTCCACGGCGGTCGCCGCGTCCCCCCACAGCACCGGTCCGAGCACCGCCAGCGTGAGGACCGCCAGCACGAGCGCCGCCGCGCTCAGTCCCAGGGGCGTGCCGACGACCCGCCGCCAGCGTCGCTCTCCGTCGCGCACGGCTCAGTCCTCCCGGATCATCGAGCGCGGGTCGAGCAGGGCCAGGGCGACGTCCACCACGGTGTTGGTGACCAGGACCCCGATCCCGTAGACGAGCACGATGGCCTGCACCACCGGGTAGTCCTTGGTCAGGATCGACTGCACGATGGTGCTGCCGAGGCCGGGCCAGGCGAAGACGTTCTCGACCAGGACCGTGCCCGCCACCATCGCGCTGAGCAGCAGCCCGCCGAGGGTGAGCGCCGCGGTGACCGCGTTGGGCAGGGCGTGACCCAGGTAGATCCGGCGCGGGGACAGCCGCTTGGCGCGTGCGGTCCGCACGAAGTCGGCCTCCAGCACACCCACCATCTCGACCCGCACGATCCGGGCCAGGATCGCGGCCGGCCCGATGGCGAGCGCCAGCACCGGGAGGACGTAGGCCGACGGCGTCTCGTTGCCGGCCACGGGCAGCCAGGCGAGGTTCACGCCGAACACGTAGACGAGCCCGATGCCGATGAGGAAGTCCGGGACCGTCGCGACGACGACGCTGGACGTGGTGAACGCGAGCTCGGTGCGGCGTCCGTGTCCGCGCCGGGTCAGCACCCCCATCGCGACGCCGAGCGGGATCGCGACCGCGACGGCCCCGGCGAAGGCGAGCACCGCCAAGGACAGTGTCGCGGGCAGCCGTTGGGCGATGACGTCGGAGACGGGCAGCTGCGAGGAGAGCGACGTGCCGAGATCGCCGGTGAACAGCGCGCGCAGGTAGTCGGCGTACTGGGACAGCAACGGGTCGTTGAGCCCCAGTGCCTCGCGCCGGGCCTCCACCAGGTCGGCAGGCGCGGTGGGCCCGAGGGCACCCCGCACCGGGTCCCCGGGGATGAGGTGGATCATCGCGAACGACGCCGTGACCAGCACCCACAGCGAGACCAGCAGCCGGCCTAGCCGGCGGACGGCGAAGCGCAGCCAGGTGCGGTCGCGCAGAGCCGTCCGGGCCCGGGGGGCCGGGAGTGGTGGCGTCCCTGCGACCGAGCTCGCAGTGATGGTCATCCGTCGATCAGCGCCCTCGGCCGCCGCTACTTCGCCAGCATCCGGATGCTCAGCGGCACCAGCTGGCCCGGGGTCTCGAACTCGGCGCCGTTGCCGAAGGTGCGCACGATGTTGTTCGCGAACGGCACGATGTCGGCGTCGGCGATCAGCCCGGACTCCGCGGCCAGCCAGTCGGTGCAGCCCTCGGTCCCGTTGGTCCCGGCGGCCGCGTCGACCGCGGCCTCGTAGTCGGGGTCGGCGATCGCTGCGAAGTTGGTGCCGTCCGGCGCGGCGGGACCGGAGAGGAACGGCACGAGCTGGTCGGGGCTGTTGACGTTGAGCGACACCCAGCTGACGTCCCAGTCGCCCGCACCGAAGAGGGTGCCGGTCAGCGTGGTCTCGTTCTGGGACTTCGCGGTGACCTCGACGCCGATCTCCTTCCACTGCTCCACGGCGAGCTCGGCCGCCGCGTCGCCGGCCGCGCCCAGGTTGTTCTGGTAGAGGAACGTCAGCGACAGCGGCTCGCCGTCCTTGGTGCGGACGCCGTCACCGCCGACCGTCCATCCGGCCTCGTCCAGCAGGGCGCCGGCGGCGTCGGGGTCGTGGGCGGGGAGCGAGCCGGAGACCGAGTCCCCGGGACAGGCGATCGGCTCGTTGGTGGCGAGGACCTGGGCGGGGCCCCCGTCGCCGGCCGTGATCACCTTCGCCAGCTCGTCGAGGTCGACGGCCTGGGTCAGCGCCATCCGGACCTGGGGGTCGCTGGTGAGCCGCCCGTCGGCGTGGTTGTACCACTGCTCGCCCACCAGGGCCGGGGTCTCGGCCGCGAACAGCCCGGACTGCTCCAGGCGGTCGGCGTCGGCCCCCGCGACCTGGGCCGCGTTGAGGTCACCGGACAGCAGCAGGTTGGCGGCGGTGGTCTCGTTCTCGACCACCCGGACCACGACGGTGGCGGGCAGCCCCTTCTCGTCGGTGGTCGCGCCACCGGGGCCCCAGGTGTAGCCCTCGCGGAGCGTGTAGGTGTAGCGGTCGCCCGGGGCGGCCTCGGTGAGCTCGTAGGGCCCGGTGCCGGCGGTGGCGGTCTTGAGGGCGGACCGGTCGGCGGCCCCCGACGGGCAGACGATCGGCAGGCTGCCCAGGCCGTTGAGGACGAACGGCGCGGGCTCGGCCAGCTCGATCGTGACCGTGCGGGCCGCGTCGTCGGCGGCGGCCTGCGCACCCACGGGCAGGAACGTGCCGAGGAACGGGCTCTGGTTCTTGGGGTCGGCGACGAAGTTGACGCTGTCGGCCACGTCGGTGGCGGTGAGCTCGGCGCCGTCGGCGCAGGTGATGCCCTCCGCCAGGCCGAGCGTGACCGTGGTCCCCTGGACCTCCCAGGTCGTGGCCAGCGCGGAGCGGATCTCACCGGTCTCGCCGTCGACGCTGACCAGGGGGTCGTAGGCGAACTGGGTGACCGTGAACAGCGAGGAGCCGGCGCCCATCTGCGGGTCGAGGTTGCCCGGGTCGGACGACAGACCGATGGTGAACGTGGCGCCGTCGACGAGCTCGGCGTCCCCGCCGCCACCACCGCCGTTGTCGTTGGACCCACCTCCGCCGCCGCCACAGGCGGCGAGCGCCCCCGTGAGGGAGAACGCGAGGACGCAGGACCCGAGGGTGCTCAGCTTCATGTCTGTTCCGATCTCTGGTGGCGAGTCTGGTGTCAGGGCTGGTGTCGAGGGCTGGTGTCGAGGGCTGGCTCAGGCGCCGGCGCGCCGGACGATGCGGCCGACGAAGAGGTAGAGCGCCCGGCCCTCGCCGTCGTCGCCGAGGAAGGCGTGCGGCATGTGCATGCCGCGGTCCGGCTGGAGCGGGATGAGCATGTCGTCGCGGTAGTGGACGAGCTCGCTGCGCTCGGGCTTCTCGCCGAGCTCCTCGAACATGCCCTTGGGCACCTGCTCGATCCAGATGCGTCCGTCGGCGTCCTGGCTCACGGTCAGGTCGGCGACCTCGGCGCTGTAGGTGCCCACGAAGCGTGTGGCGTCGAACGGCTCCGGCCGGGCCGGTGGCACCGGCAGCTGCGGGCCCGGGACACCACCGAGCTCCTCGAGGACGTGCCCGACCACCTCGCGGTAGAGCGAGAACGCGTCGCCGCCGTTGGTGAGCAGCGCGACCGCCAGGCCCGTCCCCGGCACCATCCGGAGGAACGCGGCCTGTCCGATCGTGTTGCCGTCGTGGCCGACGATCTCCCCGTCGGCGGTGTCGAAGCGCTCGAAGCCGAGCCCCCACGAGGTGCCCATCAGGCCGATGTCGGGAAGTGAGACCTCGTGGGCCTGCATCCGCGCGGCGGTGCCCGGCGCCAGGACCTGCGTGCCGTCGGGGGCGCGGCCGTCCTCGAGGTGCATCCGGGCGAAGGCCACCAGGTCCCGCGGCCGCATCGACAGCATCGACCCTGCGGGCGCGTTGGACCGGGCCATCGCCCAGATCGGCGCCGGCTGGTAGCCGGCGCCGGGCTCCAGCTCGATGTGCCCCATCGCGGCCCGGAACATGATGGCGTCGTAGGCGCTCGTCGCCGCGTGGGTCAGGCCGAGCGGGGCGAAGAGGTGCTGGCGCAGGCACTCGTCGTACGGCTTCTCGCGCAGGACCTCGACGAGCCGGCCGAGCACGCAGTAGCCGGCGTTGTTGTAGGAGAACCGCTCGCCCGGAGGGAACAGCTGCGGGACCTCGCTGAGGGTCGGGAGGTACTTCTCGATGCAGTCGTCGCCCATCCCCGTGTCGGTGAAGATGTCGCCCTCGAAGCCGGAGGTGTGGTTGAGGAGCTGGCGGACGGTGATCCGCGCCGCGGCCTCCTCGTCGGCGATCCGGAACTCGGGGAGGTAGGCGCGGACCGGCGCCTCGAGGTCGACCAGACCCTCGTCGACGAGCTGCATGACCAGCGTGCTCGTCCAGAGCTTGGTGACCGACCCGATCTGGAAGAGGGAGTCGGTCGTGGCCTCGACCCCGGTGGCCTTGCTGAGCACGCCGCGCGCGCCGTCGACGACCTGGTCACCCTGCAGCACCGCCCAGGCGGCAGCCGGGACGTCGTACTTGTCCAGGAGGAGCGGCAGCTGCTCGTCGAGCCAGCTCCGGACGTGTTCGAGATCACCCATGACGGCCACGCTAGGAAGAGCGGCCACCGCGGTGTTCGTCCCTCCCGACAACTGCCTGGGGTGTTCTTGGTCGGCTCCGACGAAGGCCGCGGTGAGGAGGACTTGCGAGCCTGGACGGGTGGGTGAGCAGCGGCGGGGCGACGTCGTCGAGGCTGTCGCGGTCCACGACGACGCGATGCTGGCGCGGGTCGCCACGGTGCTCGCGCTGCACGCCGTGGGCTCGTTCTCCTACGTCCCGACCGGCGATCGGGCGGTGGTCCGGCTCGAGGTGCTGGGCGGGGACGCACAGACGACCCGGGTGCTGCACAAGCTCCGCCGGCTGGTCGGTGTGGTGCGCGCGGGCTGCGTGGACGCGGCCTGACGTCGGCGGAGGAACTGGCAACGGCCTGGGATGCGGGTGGGTCAGGCCGGCTGTTGGTGCGCCTCGCGCATCCGGGCGGCGTCGACGCTGGGCGGCGACCCGAACTCCCGCCGGTACTCGCGGCTGAACTGCGAGGCGCTGGAGTAGCCGACCGAGTGGCCGACGTCCGCGATGTCCTGCGGTGCCCGGAGGAGCCGCAGCCTCGCCTCCTGGAGACGGAGCCGCTTCTGGTACTGGATGGGGGTCATCGCGGTGACCGTGCGGAACTGCTTGTGGAAGGACGACACGCCCATCCCGCTCAACCGGGCCAGATCCACCACCTGGATGGGCTCGAAGGCGTTGGACCGCAGGTGCCGGATGGCCCGCCCGATGTGGCTGAGGCTGCTGTCCTGGAGCCCGATCTGGCGGACCGCGCCTCCGGCCGGACCGGTCAGGACCCGCCACAGCAGCTCGCGCTCGACCAGCGGTCGCAGCACCGCGGCGTCACCGGGCCGGTCGACGAGCTCCAGCAGCCGGGCGACGGCGTCGAGCATCTCCGGCGTGGCTTGGTTGACCGAGAGGCCGGGAGGAGCGGCGGGGATCCGGCGTCGGTGCGGGCCGGTCTCGACGAGCAGCTCCGCGATGGAGGCGGGCTTCAGGTCGAGCCCGAAACCGAGATAGGGCCGAGAGTGCGAGGCCTCCACGAAGTGTCCGGTGATCGGCAGTTCGACCGCGACGGTCAGGTAGGTGCCGGGTAGCTCTTCGTGGACGTCGTCACCCAGGGCGATCCGCTTCGACCCCTGGATCGTGAACGCCAGGATCGGCTCGGCGATGGACGGCGTCCGTTCCGTGGGGTCCGTGACCCGGGCGACCCGGACCCCGGGGAGCCCGAGGTCCGAGCGGTGTGCGTGCCTCTCGATCAGTGCACTGACCCGCTCGATGCTCACCGACGCCCACCGTCCTCGACCCGGCCGATCCTGCCGATCCTGCCGATCCCGCCGATGCTAGCCGCGGAGGATCAGGCAAGCGACCCGTAGCAACGGCCTAGGCGAGTCGGACCGGCACATCTTCACTGGGGTGGACAGATCCGAGACCTACCAGCGAGGAGCCCCTCGTCATGAAGACCGCACTCATCACCGGCGCCAGTGCAGGAATCGGCCAGGCGACCGCGCTCGAGCTGGCCCGGCGGGACATCGGCGTGATCGCGACCTACCGGACCCATCAGGCCGAGGGAGAGGAGACCGTCGACCGGATCCAGGCCGCGGGGGGACGCGCCGTCGCGTTGCCGCTCGACCTGGGCGGCCAGGCCGGACTCGGCGACTTCGTGGCGTCGGTGGCCGGTGCCCTGGACGCCACGTGGGGGACGAGCCGACTGGACTTCCTCGTCAACAACGCGGGTGCCGGGGGCGGCGACATGTTCGCCGACATCACCGAGGACCGGTTCGACCTCCTCCAGCAGGTCCTGTTCAAGGGGCCCTACTTCCTCACCCAGAGGCTGCTCCCCGTCCTCGTCGACGGCGGGGCGATCGTCAACGTCGGGAGCACCTCGGCGCTGCCGGGGCAGGTGACGGCGGGCTACTCGGCGTACGCGGCGCCCAAGGCCGCGCTGCACGCCGTCACGCCGTACTGGGCCAAGGAGCTGGCGGGGCGCCGGATCCGGGTCAACGCCGTGGCACCCGGGACGACCCGCACTCGTCTCGGCGGCGACGTGCTGCTGAGCTCGCCGGAGCTCGTGGAGTCGCTGGGTCAGGGGGTGGCGTTCGGCCGGATCGGGGAGCCCGAGGAAGTGGCTCGGGTCATCGCGTTCCTGCTGTCCGACGAGGCGGCCTGGGTGACCGGCCAGGTCGTCGAGGTGTCCGGGGGCCAGGGGCTCTAGTCAGGCAAGGACGAGCGGATCGCGTCCACTGCGCTGACCTGGGGCGTCCAGCCGAGCTGGGTCTCCGCCTTGGTCGTGTCCATGATCGCCGGGTGGGCGAGCGCCTCGACCCACTGGGCGGGCTGCGGGAGCCGGGGCACCTTGGCCGCCAGCAGGCTGCGCAGCTGGTCCTGGGCCAGCGCCTTG
>NZ_JAEMSS010000165.1 GCF_016462705.1 Nocardioides sp.
CGAGGTCTGGTTCTGGCAGACCGCCATCCACCCCTTGCGGCACTCGTGGCACTCCCCGCAGGGGACCGCGGCGATCACCTGGGCACGGTCGCCGACCTGCCAGTCCGAGCCGTAGCGGGCGTTGACCTCGGCCCCGACCTCGACGACCTCTCCCGCGATCTCGTGGCCGATGGTGCGCGGCGGCGTGAGGTTCTGGTGCCCGTTGTAGAAGATCTTGACGTCCGTGCCGCACGTCGAGCAGTTCCGGACCCGGAGCTTGACCTCGTCGGGGCCGCAGACCGGCTCCTCGACCTCCTCCAGCCGGACGTCCTCGGGGGCGTAGAAGCGCAGTGCCTTCATGGCGTGGTGGTCCTTTCGCGGAGGAGCCGGAACGGCTGGCGAGCCCGACGTTAGTGGCGCAGCACAGAAAAAACCACATTGTCGGGCAGGAAGTCGTGCCCGAATGCTTGGCAATCGACCCGATTATGTGCAGACTGGCGGCCATCGGCGCGTGACGGGGGTCACGCCGCCGGCCAGAACGAGAGGAACCCAGATGGCCTCGTCAACCACGAGCACCGCCACCAGCACCCCGGGCGCCACGTCCGGCGGGACGCGCGTCCAGGTGCAGAAGTTCGGCACCTTCCTGTCCAACATGGTCATGCCCAACATCGGCGCCTTCATCGCCTGGGGCCTGATCACCGCGATGTTCATCGAGGTGGGCTGGCTGAACCTCGGCGGTGGGGAACGTGCCTGGTTGAGCCCGGGCAGCTGGGTCGCCGAGATCGGGGGCTGGGGCGACTACGCCGACGGCGGGATCGTCGCCCCGATGATCACCTACCTGCTGCCGCTGCTGATCGGCTACACCGGCGGCAAGATGCTCTACGACACCCGCGGTGGCGTCGTGGGCGCCATCGCCACGTTCGGCGTGATCGCCGGCACCGAGGTCCCGATGTTCATGGGCGCGATGATCATGGGCCCGCTCGGCGGCTGGAGCATGAAGAGGATCGACGCCATCTGGGACGGCAAGATCAAGCCCGGCTTCGAGATGCTGGTCAACAACTTCGCCGCCGGAATCTGGGGCGGCATCCTGGCCACGGCGTCGTTCTTCGCGCTGAGCCCGGTGCTCACCTGGATCGCGGAGCGCGCCGGCGACGGGGTCGAGTGGATGGTGGACAACAACGTCCTGCCGCTCACGTCGATCCTGATCGAGCCGGCGAAGGTCCTCTTCCTCAACAACGCCCTCAACCACGGGGTGCTCACGCCGCTGGGCCTCCAGGAGTCGGCGGAGGACGGCAAGTCGGTCCTGTTCCTCCTCGAGGCCAACCCCGCGGCCGGTCTCGGGCTGCTCCTCGCCTACACCTTCTTCGGCAAGGGCCTGGCCAAGGCGTCGGCGCCGGGCGCCGCGATCATCCACTTCTTCGGCGGGATCCACGAGGTGTACTTCCCGTTCGTGCTGATGAAGCCCAAGCTGATCGTGGCGATGATGGCCGGCGGGATGACGCAGATCCTGATCAACGTGATCTTCGACAGCGGGCTGCGCTCACCCGCCGCCCCCGGCTCGGTGTTCGCGGTCTACCTGGCGGCCCCCACGGGCGTCTCCAACCTCGTGGGCATCACCCTGTCGATCGTGGGCGGCGCCGCGGCGACGTTCGTGGTCGCCGCGTTCATCCTCAAGACCGACAAGACCGAGGAGGCCGAGGACCAGCTGGTCGGTGCCACGCACCAGATGGAGACCCTGAAGGGCAGGAGCTCGTCGGTGGCGTCGGCCCTGACCGGCGGTGCGACGGCGGTGGTCGCCCGGCCGATCAGCCAGATCGTCTTCGCGTGCGACGCCGGGATGGGGTCCTCGGCCATGGGGGCGTCAGTGCTTCGCAAGAAGATCGAGAGCGCCGGACACACCGACGTCACCGTGGTCAACAAGGCGATCTCCAACCTGACCGACGACTACGACATCGTCGTCACGCACCAGGACCTGACCGATCGAGCCAGGCAGGCGACACCCTCGGCGGTCCATGTGTCGGTCGACAACTTCATGGGCAGTCCGCGGTATGACGAGATCGTGGAGATGATCGAGCAGTCGAATGGCTGAGGTTCTGGTCCCGGAGGCCGTGGTCCTGGAGGGATCGGCGCGCACCCGGGACGAGGCGATCGACGAGGCCGGCCGCCTGCTGGTGGCGGTCGGCGCCGTCGAGGAGTCCTACGTCCCGGCCATGCACGAACGGGAGACCTCCGTGTCCACGTTCATGGGCAACGGTCTGGCCATCCCGCACGGCACGAACGAGGCGAAGACCGCGATCCGGCGTACCGCGATCAGCTTCGTGCGGTACGCCGAGCCGGTCGACTGGAAGGGCAAGCCCGCAGAGTTCGTCGTGGGCATCGCGGGCGCCGGCGACGACCACCTCACGGTGCTGTCGAGGCTGGCCGAGGTCTTCATGGACGAGGCCGAGATCGCGCGGCTGCGCGCGGCCGCCAGTGCCGACGAGGTGCTCGCCGTCCTGGGGGACGTCCAGGTCTGAGCGCGGGGTCAGACGGGTCGGACCGTCACGGGAACGCCGTTCAGCGCGGCGTTCCCGCTGACGTCCAGCAGGAGCGGGTCGGTCAGGTCGTTGATCGAGACGCCGGCGACCGTCGACGCGTGCGTGAGCCGGGTGCCCTCGACCTGGTGGCCGTAGCCGTGGGGGAGCGAGACGACGCCCCGCATCATGTCGTCCTCGCTGCTGACCTCGACGTCCACGGCGCCCACGCGTGAGCTGACCCGGACGACGGCGCCGTCGGCGAGGCCCCGGGCGGCCAGGTCGTCGGGGTGCATCAGCAGGTGGTGGCGCGGACGGCCCCGGGTGAGCCGGCTGGTGTTGTGCAGCCACGAGTTGCAGTCCTGCTTGTGCCGGCGCCCGATGAGCAGCAGCTCGCCGTCCTGCGGGGCCCCCGCGGCCAGGGCCGCCTCGAGAACGCGCGGAACGTCGGCGACCACCAGCGCCGGCGCCAGGTCGATGCGCTGGTCGGCGGTCTGCAGCCGCTCGGGCATGGTCGGGCGCAGTGGCCCGAGGTCGACCCCCTCGGGGTTCTTGCGCAGCGCCCTCATGGTCGTCCGCCCACCCGTCTTGAGCAGACCGGCGACCACCGTCGCGGGGCTGGGGGCGAGGCGCGCCTTGGTGGCCAGCCGGTCCTTGATCCCGACGCCCGCCCTCGACTGCACCCGCTCGGTCAGGTCGCCGAAGATCTCCCAGTCGTGCCGGGCGTCCTCCGGCTTGGCGAACACCGCCGGCGTGAACCGTGCGGTGTTGCGGACCGCGAAGCCGTGGAACACCAGGTCGTAGTGGTCGCGCTCGAGCGCCGTCGTGGGCGGCAGGATCACGTCCGCGTGCCGGGTCGTCTCGTTGAGGTAGATGTCGATGGCCACCATGAAGTCGAGACCGTCCAGTGCGCGGGCCAGCCCGGCGCCGTCCGGCGTCGAGAGCACCGGGTTGCCCGCGATGGTCACCATCGCCCGGATCTGCCCGTCGCCCTCGGTCTCGATCTCCTCGCGCATGACCGCGGCGGGCAGCTCTCCGGCGAACTCGGGGATGTCGCGGACCCGGCTGCGCCAGACGTCGTGGTGCCCCGGTCCCACGATCCGCCGGCCCACGGTGTCGACGGCCGGCTCCGGGAAGAGCACACCGCCCTCGCGGTCGAAGTTGCCGGTCAGCAGGTTGAGCACCTGGATGGCCCACTGGCACACCGAGCCGAAGCTGTGCGTCGACACGCCCATCCGGCCGTAGACGGCCGCGGACTCGGCGGCCGCCAGGTCACGGACCAGCGTCCTGATCGTGTCGGCGGGGATGCCGCTGACCCCGGCCGCGAGCTCGGGCGTGAAGTCGGCGACGAGCCCGGCGACCCGGTCCAGGTTGTCGACGTACGCCGGGGGAGTGGCCAGTCCCTCCTCAAGAAGCACGTGCAGCATCGCGAGCAGGACGGCGGCGTCCGACCCCGGCCGTACGAAGTGGTGCTCGGTCGCGACCTTGGCGGTCTCGGTGCGGCGCGGGTCGAGCACGACCATCCGGCCTCCCCGCGCCTTGAGGTCGCGGACCCGCTGCGGGAAGTCCGGGACGGTCATCAGCGAGCCGTTGGACGCCATCGGGTTGGCGCCGAGCACCAGGAAGTACGACGTCCGGTCGAGGTCCGGCACCGGCAGCAGCAGCTGGTGGCCGTACATCTGCCACGCCACGAACTGGTGCGGGATCTGGTCGACCGTCGAGGCGCTGAACCGGTTGCGGGTGCGCAAGCTCTTCACGAACGGCACGCCGTGCGTCGCGAACCCGACCGAGTGGGCGTTGGGGTTGCCGAGGTAGACGCCGACCGCGTCCGGTCCGTGCGCCTTCGCCGTCGCCACCAGCCGGTCCGCCACCAGGTCGAGCGCCTCGTCCCAGCCCAGCTCCTCCCAGGTGGCGTCGGGGCCGTCGCCCACGCGACGGATCGGGTGCCTCAGCCGGTCCGGGTCGTCGTACACGTCGGCCATCGACACGCCCTTGGGGCAGATGTAGCCGCGGGACAGCGGGTCCGCCTCGTTGCCGCGGATCCCGGTGACCGTGCCGTCCTCGAGGGTCAGCTCGATCCCGCAGATCGCCTCGCAGAGGTTGCATACGCCGAGCCGGGTCCCGGTGAAGCCGGGCGGGACGGGATCCTCGGTCAGCAGGCCCATGCCTGGCATCGTCGCACGTCGTGCGCGGGCACCATGGTCAGCCGAGGGCACGCATGACGATTCGGGGAGGCAAACTCCCCGCTGCTAGTCTTGCCCGGTTGCCCATCAGGGGCGACACAGCACCAGTACCCGCCGTGCAATCGGCCGCGGATCCAGAGTGCCCGGGTGAACAGGCCCCGGCGCGCCGCGCAACGAGAGAACCAGAGGAGCCCCGCCATGGCAGTCGGAACCGACGCCGCGACGAAGCAGAAGATCATCGCCGAGTACGCCACGTCCGAGGGCGACACCGGCTCTCCCGAGGTGCAGATCGCGCTGCTCAGCCACCGCATCGCCCACCTCACCGAGCACCTCAAGACCCACAAGCACGACCACCACAGCCGTCGTGGCCTGCTGCTCCTGGTGGGCCAGCGCCGTCGGCTGCTGAACTACCTGCAGAAGACCGAGATCGAGCGCTACCGCTCGATCGTCGAGCGACTCGGCCTGCGCCGATAGCTCTCCGAAGGACCCGCTCCGGCGGGTCCTTCGCCGCATTTCGCTAGATTTCTCAGGCGACACAACTGAACAACCATCCGAAGAGGCGATCCGCCGCCCCGGCCGATCCTCGGTAGTGACCTTCAGGGCCCCTTCCCAGGGATGTACCTGCGGGTCTCGATCGAAGACCGGCCCCCGCTCCACAGACGTGGGGCCTGATGCGGGTCAGCGGTTCGCTTCGCGAACGCAGTAAGGACTTCATCACTTCATGTCCCAAGACATCAACGAGCCCGTGATCTCTGCCGTCGAGACGACTCTCGACAACGGCAAGTTCGGGCAGCGCACCATCAAGTTCGAGACGGGTCTCCTGGCCCGCCAGGCCGCCGGCGCCGTGACGGCGTACATCGACGACGACACGATGCTCCTCTCGGCCACCACGGCCGGGAAGCACCCCAAGGACCACTTCGACTTCTTCCCGCTGACCATCGACGTCGAGGAGCGGATGTACGCCGCGGGCCAGATCCCGGGCTCGTTCTTCCGTTCCGAGGGCCGCCCGGGCGAGGACGCGATCCTCACCTGCCGGCTCATCGACCGGCCGCTGCGCCCGACGTTCAAGAAGGGCCTGCGCAACGAGGTCCAGGTCGTCATCACCGTGATGGCGCTCAACCCGGACCACCCCTACGACGTGCTGGCGATCAACGCCGCGTCCCTGTCGACCCAGCTCTCCGGCCTGCCGTTCTCCGGCCCGGTCGGCGGCGTCCGGGTCGCGCTGATAGAGGGCCAGTGGGTGGCCTTCCCCAACCACAGCCAGCTCGAGGACGCGGTCTTCGACATGGTCGTGGCCGGCCGGGTCACCGAGACCGGTGACGTCGCGATCATGATGGTCGAGGCCGAGGCGACCGAGCAGACCTGGCACCTCGTCCAGTCCGGCGTCCAGGCGCCGACCGAGGAGGTCGTCGCGGGCGGGCTCGATGCGGCCAAGCCGTTCATCAAGCAGCTCTGCGAGGCGCAGGCCGAGCTCGCCAAGGAGGCCGCCAAGCCGGTCGCCGACTTCCCGGTCTTCCTCGACTACGAGGACGACGTCTACGCCGCTGTCGAGGCCGCCGCGAAGAGCGACCTGTCCGCCGCGATGACGATCGGCGACAAGCAGGAGCGCGAGGCCAGGACCGACGAGCTCAAGGCCGCCGTCCTCGAGCAGCTCGCCGGGCAGTTCGAGGGTCGCGAGAAGGAGGTCGGAGCGGCGTTCCGCTCCGTCAACAAGCAGGTCGTGCGCGAGCGGGTGCTGCGGGACAAGATCCGCATCGACGGCCGCGGCCTGGCCGACATCCGGCCGCTGCACGCCGAGGTCGGCGTGATCCCGCGGGTCCACGGCTCGGCGCTGTTCGAGCGCGGCGAGACCCAGATCCTCGGCGTCACGACCCTCGACATGCTCAAGATGGAGCAGCAGCTCGACACGCTCTCCCCGGAGAAGCACCGCCGCTACATGCACAAGTACGTCTTCCCGCCGTTCTCCACCGGCGAGACCGGTCGGGTGGGCTCGCCCAAGCGCCGCGAGGTCGGCCACGGTGCGCTCGCGCGCCGGGCGATCCTGCCGGTGCTGCCGTCGCGCGAGGAGTTCCCCTACGCGATCCGGCAGATCTCCGAGGCGATGGGCTCCAACGGCTCCACGTCGATGGGCTCGGTCTGCGCGTCGTCCCTGGCGCTCATGCAGGCGGGCGTCCCGCTGCGCGCGGCCGTCGCCGGCATCGCGATGGGCCTCATCTCCGGCGAGGTCGACGGCGAGACGCAGTACGTCGCGCTGACCGACATCCTGGGCGCCGAGGACGCGTTCGGTGACATGGACTTCAAGGTCGCCGGCACGCGTGACTTCGTCACCGCCCTCCAGCTCGACACCAAGCTCGACGGCATCCCCGCCGAGGTCCTCGCGTCGGCATTGACGCAGGCGCGGGAGGCCCGCCACACCATCCTCGACGTGATGAACGAGGAGATCGCCGGCCCCGACGAGATGTCGTCGCTGGCGCCGCGGATCATCACGATCAAGGTCCCGGTGGACAAGATCGGCGAGGTGATCGGGCCCAAGGGCAAGATCATCAACCAGATCCAGGACGACACGGGCGCGACGCTGTCCATCGAGGACGACGGCACCGTCTACATCGGCGCGACCAACGGCGAGGCAGCGGAGGCCGCGAAGAACGCGGTCAACCAGATCGCCAACCCGACGATGCCCGAGGTCGGCGAGCGCTACCTCGGCACCGTGGTCAAGACGACCAACTTCGGCGCGTTCGTCTCGCTGATGCCCGGCAAGGACGGCCTGCTGCACATCAGCAAGCTGCGTCCGCTCGCCGGCGGCAAGCGGGTCGAGGCCGTCGAGGACGTCGTCACCGTGGGTCAGAAGATCCAGGTCGAGATCGGGGAGATCGACGACCGCGGCAAGCTGTCGCTGATCCCGGTCGTCGAGGACGCCGAGGACGCGGAGGCATCCGAGGCGCCGTCCGAGTCGCAGCCGGTCGAGGCCTGACGCTGAAGCGAGCGTCAACGAGAACCCTTCAGTCGGTTCGGGACGGCGGCGGGCGAGTCACCTCGCTCGTCCGCCGTTCCGTCCTGCCCAGCGGGCTGCGGGTCGTGACCGAGCAGCTGGCCGGCGTCCGGTCGGCCAGCTTCGGGGTATGGGTCGGTGTGGGGTCGCGTGACGAGTCCGCGACCCAGCACGGCTGCTCGCACTTCCTCGAGCACCTGCTCTTCAAGGGCACCGCGGAACGGTCGGCGCTGGACATCTCGATCGCTCTCGACGCGGTGGGCGGGGAGTTCAACGCCTTCACGGCCAAGGAGTACACCTGCTTCCACGCGCGGGTCCTCGACACCGACCTGCCGCTGGCGATCGACGTGCTGGGCGACATGATCACGAGCTCGTCGCTGTCCGGTGAGGACGTCGAGGCCGAGCGGGACGTCATCCTCGACGAGATCGCGATGCACGACGACGACCCGGACGACGTCGCCCACAACCTCTTCGCCGAGCAGGCCTGGGGGAGCGGTACGCCTCTGGGTCGGTCCATCGCCGGCACGGTCGCCTCGATCGAGGCGCTCAGCCGCGCCCAGGTCCAGCGCTTCTACCGCCGCCACTACCGCCCCGAGAACATCGTCATCGCCGCTGCGGGCAACGTCGACCACGCCGACGTCGTGCGCCGGGTCCAGCGGTCCTTCGGTCGGGCGGGCTTCCTCGCCGGCGAGGCCGACCCGCTCCCGGCCCGGCACGCCACGGGCCGCAGACCTCGGGTGCACGGTGGGCTCGTCGAGGCGGTGCGTCCGTTCGAGCAGGTGAACCTCGTGCTCGGCATGGAGGGCCCGGACCGCAACGACGACCGTCGCTTCGCCCTCGGCGTGCTCAACACCGCGCTCGGTGGTGGGACCTCGAGCAGGTTGTTCCAGGAGGTCCGGGAACGTCGTGGCCTGGCCTACTCGGTCTTCTCCTTCGCCAGCCACCACGCCGACTCCGGCCTGGTGGGGGTGTCGGTCGGCTGCCTGCCCACCAAGCTCGACGACGTGCTCACCGTCGTCCGCACGGAGCTGTCGCGGGTCGCCGCGCACGGCATCACCGAGGAGGAGCTCGTCCGCGGGAAGGGTCAGCTCCGCGGGGGACTGGTGCTCGGGCTGGAGGACTCCGGTTCGCGGATGTCCCGGCTCGGCAAGGCCGAGCTCGTGCACGACGAGCTGCTCAGCATCGACGAGGTCATCGCCCGCATCGGCGCCGTGACCCTCGACGAGGTCCGCGAGGTGGGTGCGGACGTGTTCTCCCGGCCGGAGATCCTCGCCGTCGTCGGCCCCGCGTAGGGGTCGGAGGGCGGGTTCCGGCCTTCGCGGATCGGGCCCGTCGGGCTGGCCCGTCGGCATACCCTTACCCCGTGGACTGGCTGACGGCGTTGATCGGCCGCGGCGCCCACCACCTGCTGGCCGCCGCCCACGACCCCACCCTGGTGGTCGACGCCCGCGGGACGCTCCGGTTCGTCAACGACCGGGTCGTCGACGTGTCCGGGCACCCCCGGCATGCAGTCCTGGGCAGGCACGTCCGCGAGCTGGTCCCGGACTGGGAGCTCATCGACCCCGCCGGTCCCTCCCC
>NZ_JAEMSS010000023.1 GCF_016462705.1 Nocardioides sp.
CTACCGGTGGGACATGGGCACCGAGCCCGGCGGTGCGCAGCCGCACTTCCACCGGACCATCAGCGAGTCCTTCTTCGTGCTGTCCGGGGCGCCGGAGCTCTACGACGGCAGCTCGTGGACCGCCGGGAGCCCCGGCGACTTCCTCTACGTGCCCGAGGGCGGCGTCCACGGCTTCCGCAACCAGTCCGGCGAGCCCGCCTCGCTGCTCATCCTGTTCGCGCCGGGCGCCCCGCGCGAGGCCTACTTCGAGGGCCTCGTGGAGATGGCCGAAGGTCGCTGGACCCCGACCCACGAGGAGCTCCAGGCGTTCCTGGAGGAGCACGACAACATCTACCTCTGACCCCGGGCGCGGGCCCGGGCATGATGAGCGTCATGGCAGACCCGCGCGCAGGACAGCCCGCCGAGCCCCAGGACCTGGTCGACCTGCCGCACCTGGTGACGGCCTACTACACCGGCGTCCCCGACCCGGAGGACGTCGACCAGCAGGTCGCGTTCGGGACGAGCGGGCACCGCGGCTCGTCACTGAGGACCTCGTTCAACGAGACGCACATCCTGGCGACCACGCAGGCCATCTGCGACTACCGGCGCGAGCAGGGCTACGACGGGCCGCTGTTCCTGGGCCGGGACACGCACGGGCTCTCGGAGCCGGCGTGGGCCACGGCGCTGGAGGTCCTCGCCGCGAACGACGTGACGGTCCTGGTCGACGCCCGCGACGCCTACACCCCGACGCCCGCCGTCTCGGCCGCCATCCTCACCGCCAACGGCGGGCGCACGACCGGCAGCGGGCTGGCCGACGGGATCGTGGTGACGCCGTCGCACAACCCGCCCTCCGACGGCGGGTTCAAGTACAACCCGCCACACGGTGGACCCGCCGACTCCGACGCGACCCGGGTGATCGCGGACCGCGCCAACGCACTGATCCGCGACGGGCTCGGCGGTGTCCAGCGGATCCCGTTCGCGCGCGCCCGGGAGGCGGCCGGCTCCTACGACTTCCTCGGCGCCTACGTCGACGACCTGCCGCACGTCGTCGACCTGGCCGCCATCAAGGAGGCCGGGGTCCGGATAGGTGCCGACCCGCTGGGCGGCGCGGCGGTGCACTACTGGGGCGAGATCGCCGACCGGCACGGTCTCGACCTGACCGTGGTCAACCCGCTGGTCGACGCGACGTGGCGGTTCATGACGCTCGACTGGGACGGCAAGATCCGGATGGACTGCTCGTCCCCGTCCGCGATGGCCTCCCTGGTCGCCCAGAAGGACCAGTACGACGTCGCCACCGGCAACGACGCCGACGCCGACCGGCACGGGATCGTCACCCCGGACGCCGGGCTGATGAACCCCAACCACTACCTCGCGGTGGCGATCGGCTACCTGTTCGGAGGGCACCGCCCGGACTGGCCCGGGACCGCCCGGATCGGCAAGACCCTGGTGTCGAGCTCGATGATCGACCGGGTGGCCGCGTCGCTCGGGACGCCGATGGTCGAGGTCCCGGTCGGCTTCAAGTGGTTCGTGCCCGGGCTGATCGACGGCTCGTTCGGCTTCGGCGGCGAGGAGTCGGCCGGCGCGTCGTTCCTGCGCCGCGACGGTCGGGTCTGGACGACCGACAAGGACGGCCTGATCCTCTGCCTCCTGGCGGCCGAGATCATCGCGACGACCGAGCGCACGCCCAGCGAGCACTACGCCGACCTGACCGCCCAGCACGGCACCCCGGCGTACGCCCGGGTCGACGCCCCGGCCGACCGGGCCCAGAAGGCCGCGCTGGCAGCGCTCTCGCCGGACGCGGTGACCGCCACCGAGCTCGCGGGCGAGCCGATCACCGCGAAGCTGACGACCGCTCCCGGCAACGACGCGCCCATCGGCGGGCTCAAGGTCACCACCGACTCGGCGTGGTTCGCCGCCCGGCCGTCGGGCACCGAGGACGTCTACAAGATCTACGCCGAGTCGTTCCAGGGTCCCGAGCACCTCGCCCAGGTGCAGGCGGAGGCCCGGGAGGTCGTGGCCGCCGCGCTCGGGTGAGCCGCCGGCGGCGACGACGTGTCCCAGCGCACGGCCCGAGGTCCCGTCCGCACGGGACCTTCGGACCCTTCGGCCCGGCGCCGGGGACCGTAGCGTCGTAGACGTGACAGCCACCCCCGTCCTGGACCAGCGCCCACTCACTGACCTCGACCCCTGGCGTGGCTTCGCCACCGGTCCCTGGTGCGACCACATCGACGTCCGCGACTTCATCCAGCGGACCTACAAGCCGTACGACGGCGACGCCGGCTTCCTCGCCGGCCCGACCGCGCGCACCACCCGGCTCTGGGCGCAGCTGACCGAGATGTTCCCCCGCGAGCGCGAGTTCGGGGTCTACGACATCGACACGGCCACGCCCGGCTCGATCACCAGCCACGGACCGGGCTACATCGACCGCGAGCTCGAGATCGTCGTCGGGCTGCAGACCGACGCGCCCCTGAAGCGGGCGATGATGCCCAACGGCGGCTGGAAGATGGTCAAGGACGCCCTCGACGCCTACGGCTACGAGGCCGACCCCCGGGTCCGGGAGATCTTCACCAAGTACCGCAAGACCCACAACGACGGGGTCTTCGACGCCTACACGCCGCAGGTGCTCGCGGCCCGCAAGTCGGGCCTGATCACCGGCCTGCCCGACGCCTACGGCCGCGGCCGGATCATCGGCGACTACCGGCGGGTGCCGCTCTACGGCGTCCAGCGGCTGATCGAGGCCAAGCAGGCCGACCACCATGCCCTCGACGCGAAGCCCTCCACCGAGGACGTCATCCGGTCCCGCGAGGAGATCGCCGAGCAGATCAGGGCCCTCAAGGACCTGCTGACCATGGCGGCGTCCTACGGATTCGACATCTCGGGGCCCGCGGGCACCGCCCGGGAGGCGGTCCAGTGGCTCTACTTCGCCTACCTCGCCGCGACCCGCGACCAGAACGGCGCGGCCATGTCGCTGGGCCGGACCAGCACCTTCCTCGACGTCTACCTCGAGCGTGACCTCGCGGACGGCACGCTCACCGAGAGCGAGGCCCAGGAGCTGGTCGACGACCTGGTCGTCAAGCTGCGGATCATCCGGTTCCTGCGCACGCCGGCCTACGACGCGCTGTTCTCCGGCGACCCCACGTGGGTCACCGAGAGCATCGGCGGGATCGGCACCGACGGCCGGTCGCTGGTCACGAAGACCTCGTTCCGCTACCTGCAGACGCTGTACAACCTGGGACCGGCACCCGAGCCCAACCTCACCGTGTTCTGGTCACCGGCGCTGCCGGAGGGCTTCAAGCGGTTCTGCGCCCAGGTCTCGCTGGACACCAGCGCCATCCAGTACGAGTCCGACGAGCTGATGCGGCCCCGGTGGGGCGACGACACCGCGATCGCCTGCTGCGTCTCGCCGATGGCGGTCGGCAAGTCCATGCAGTTCTTCGGTGCCCGGGTCAACCTGGCCAAGACCCTGCTCTACGCCGTCAACGGCGGCCGGGACGAGGTCAGCGGTGCCCAGGTCGGGCCCGCGGGCCCGGTGCTCGAGGGCGACCGGCTGACCTACGACGAGGTCAGGGCCCGGCTCGACTCGATGATGGACTGGCTCGCCCGGACCTACGTCGACGCCCTCAACATCATCCACTTCATGCACGACAAGTACGCCTACGAGCGGCTGGAGATGGCGCTGCACGACTCCCACGTGCACCGCACGATGGCCTGCGGGATCGCCGGTCTGTCGGTCGCCGCGGACTCGCTCTCGGCGATCAAGTACGCGACGGTGCGGCCGGTCCGCGACGAGCGCGGGCTGGTCGTCGACTACGAGACCGAGGGCGACTACCCGACGTACGGCAACGACGACGACCGGGTGGACGCGATCGCCGTCGAGCTGGTCGAGGCCTTCATCGAGAAGGTCCGGCAGCAGCCGACGTACCGCAACGCCGAGCACACCCAGTCGGTGCTGACCATCACCAGCAACGTCGTCTACGGCAAGGCCACCGGCAACACGCCCGACGGCCGCCGGGCGGGCGAGCCGTTCGCCCCGGGCGCCAACCCGATGAACGGGCGCGACCGGCACGGCATCATGGCCGCGGTCCTGAGCGTGGCGAAGATCCCGTTCGACTCGGCCCGCGACGGCGTCTCGCTCACGACGACGGTCACGCCCGCCGGGCTGGGCAGGACCCGGCCCGAGCAGATCGACAACCTGGTGTCCGTCCTGGACGGGTACGTCGCCTCCGCGGGCTTCCACATGAACGTCAACGTGCTCGACCGCGAGACGCTCATCGACGCGATGGCCCACCCGGAGAACTACCCGCAGCTGACGATCCGGGTGTCCGGCTACGCGGTCAACTTCGTCCGGCTCACCCCCGAGCAGCAGCGCGACGTCGTCAACCGCACCTTCCACGGCGGGCTGTGAGATGACCACGCTGACCATGCCGGGCAGCAGCCGGGCCGCGCCCGGGACCGCTGCCGGACCCGGCACCGTCACGGGCTCCGTGCACTCGTGGGACATCTCGACCGGCCAGGACGGGCCCGGGCTCCGGTTCGTGCTCTTCACCTCCGGCTGCCCGCTGGCCTGCGCCTACTGCCACAACCCGGACACCCAGATGATGCGCAACGGGACCCCGACGACGGCGGACGAGGTCCTCACCAGGATCCACCGCTACCGGTCGCTGCTCGGCGGCAGCGGCGGGGTCACGATCTCGGGCGGCGAGCCCCTCCTGCAGCCGGAGTTCACCGAGGCCGTGCTCAAGGGTGCGAAGGCGATGGGCCTGCACACCGCACTGGACACCTCCGGCGCACTCGGGGACCGGGCCAGCGACGAGCTCCTCGAGGCCGCCGACCTGGTCCTCCTCGACATCAAGTCGATCAACCCGGTGCTCTACCGCGACCTGACCCGCGGCCCGCTGATGCCGACCCTGCGCTTCTCCGAACGGCTCGCCGCCCTGGACAAGCGGGTGTGGGTGCGGTTCGTGCTGGTGCCGGGCTGGACCGACGCCCCGGAGCACGTCGAACGGCTGGCCCGGCACATCGCCGCCCTGGGCAACGTCGAGCGGGTCGACGTCCTCGGCTACCACACCCTGGGCCGGGAGAAGTACGCCGAGCTCGGGCTCGAGGACCGGCTCGCCCGGGTCCCCGCCGCCACCCGGGAGCAGGTCGACGCGGCGCGCGCCATCTTCGCGGCCGCGGGTCTCAACGCCCCCTGAGCGCGCGGGTGCCCCGGTCGGGGACTCCTTAGACTGCCCGCGTGACGGTGCTGCGGGAGACACGCGGCGCGCTCACCGACGCCGTGCTGGTGGTGGCCGACGCGGCCCGGCTCCTGGTCCGCCACCTGCCCGCACTGCTGACCGTGTTCCTGCTCGGGCTGGCGTGCCGGAACGCCGCGATGTGGGGGGCGGTCGTCCTCGGCCGCGACCACGTGGTCCTGGCCTCGCTCCTGGTCCCGCTGGCACCGCTGTCGATGGTGACCGCGCTGGTGCTGATGCTGCGGATCGCCGGGGGCGCCCTCACCGCGGACCCCGAGGGGGAGAGGTCGACGTCCCGCCGGGTGGCGGTGCTGACGTCGGCGCTGATCCCCTTCCTCACGGTGTACACACTGACCGGACAGCTCACGGCCGACCGCGACCAGTTCATCAACGAGAGCTACGCCGACGAGTGGTTCAACGGGGACTCCCTCGTCGCCACCGGCGAGATCGCCGACCGCAGCCTCGCGACGGTCGTCCACTGGCAGCTCATCCTGATCGCCGTCGTCCTCGTGATCAGGTTCGTCATCGACGTCCTGGACCTGGAGGAGCGGCACACGGCCTGGGGGCTGGTCCAGGCCCTGGTCGAGGTCACCTGGCTGACCTGGCTCGCGACGATGCTGACCTCGGAGCTGCGGGACGTCTGGGACTGGGTGGGCGCCCGGGTCGTGGTGGACTGGCTGCAGGACGCGTGGAGCACGGTCACGGGCTGGTTCGGACCGTTCACCGATCCCCTGCGCGCCGTGGGCGACCTGCTCTCGGCGCTGGTCGAGGGGGTCGGCGGGATCGTGGTCACGCCGGTGGCCTGGCTGGCGGTCGGCGCGGTCGTGATCGCCGGAGGGCTGCCGGCCAGCCGGCGCGCCCGGCTCGAGCTGCCGGACCGGGCCCAGCACCTCCACGCCCGGGTCGCACCGGCACTGGCCCGGTGGCGGGCGCCGCGCTCCCGGGCCACCGCCAAGACGCTCGAGCTGCTCGGCCGCCGGTTCGCGGACCTGGTCGACGGCCTGCGCATCCTGGTCCACGCCGGCCTGCTGCCCGTGCTGGCGTTCTGCCTGGTCCTGCCCCTGGCGCGGCTCGCGGAGTGGGGCGCGGCCGAGGGTCTGCGTGCCCTGCTGGGGCCGCGCGACCCGGACACGATGATCGCCTTCTCCAGGTACCTCGACATCGTCACCGAAGCGGCGTACACCGTCGTCGTGGTGGCCATCGTGGTCGCCGCCGTGGACCGGCTGCTGCTGCGGAAGGCAGCCGCCCCCCAGCAGGGACCCGGGCCGGACCCCGACCCGGACCCCGAGCCGGTGACCGCGTACGGCGTCAGCGCGTGACGGCGATCTCGACGTAGTCGGTGGGCTCCCACCACAGCCGGACCCGGTCCGGCACCGCGTCGTCCGCGGTGACGGCGAAGACCGCGAACCGGTACGTCGGCAACCGCGGCAGGTAGTCCTCGTCGCGGGTGCCGTCGTACCCCGGCCCCCGCCGGTTCTCGGGCTCGCACGAGGTGGGCGGCAGGAAGGCGTCGCCCACGCTGCCGCCGAGCGCCCGGGCCTCCCGGCCCTCGGTGTCCAGCAGCGAGACCTGGCAGCTGCCCAGGGGCACGTCGGGGTCCACCTCGAGCTCGAGCACCACCTCCCACACCGCCACCCCATCCGGGGGATCGAGCCGCTCGGGACCCGAGAAGCCGTCGACCCACGTCGCGGGTCGGACGTCGACCAGGGTCACGTCGAACCGCCGGGTGCGTTCGGCACCGCCGCCGTCGGTCCACCGGTCGGCCATCCGCACCGGCTCACCCTGGACGCCCGTGGTCCCGTCGTGCAGCTCACCGGGCCACCAGAAGATCTGGACCCGGCTGGCCGTGGCGGCGAGCACGAGCACGACCGCCAGGGGCAGGAGCACCAGCCAGCGCCACCTCCAGCTCATGGCCGCTCCCCCAGCCAGGTGCCGGGCACCTCGAGCACCGGCGCCTCGGCGAACCGGTCCACGTCGGCCTCGCTGAGTTCCAGGTCCACGTCGGCGACGGCGTCGTAGCGCAGCTCGAAGCCGTCCTGCGCCAACCACATCCGTAGGTCGGTCACGGCCCCGGGGGGCACCTCGAAGTAGGCGACGCACCCGACCGGGACGCCGGGCGGGCCGGCCGGACAGTTGTTCGCGCTGCGTCCGCTGACCGACCACACCCGGTCGTCGTCGTCCCTCAGCTCCGCATAGGACACCGACGTGTTCTCGCTCGTGGCGACCACCGTGAACTCGACGACGACCCAGACCCCCGGACTGTGCTTCTCGGTGCCGTACTCGGAGATCGTCGCCGACCCCCGCACCGAGTCGACCTGGACGGTCATCGTGCGCAGGTCGACCGGCTCTCCGACCGCGGCGGCCCGCAGGAACGGGTCCGCGCCGGGGTCGGCCTCGTCGTCCGGCAGCCAGCCGTCGAGCACCGTGGCCGCACCGAGGAGGACCAGGCCCACGGCCCCGACCCCGAGAAGGTGGCGGCGACGGGCGCTCACAGCAGGTCCTCCTCGACCGGCCGCTCGTCGGGCAGCGGCGCGATCTCGAGGGTGACCCGCGCGACCGGCTCGGGCGCGAACCAGCCGGGGATCCCGTCGAGGAAGCTGGGCCGCCAGGTGTGCTCCCGCAGTGCCACCGTCATCGTCGTGGGGACGGCGGGCTCGTCGATCTCCCAGACGAGGAGGACGTCGTAGGTGAGGCCGGGCCCGATGCCCAGCAGCTCGGAGCCGTCCTCCGCCACGTGGACCGTGGTGGGCGCGCCCTCCTCCTCAGGGCCGTCGAAGAAGGTGTACGTCGACCGCAGGTCGGCGGCGAACGCCTCCCCGAGGACCGTGCGCTCCACCGACTCCGGTGCGGTGAGGGCCAGGGTGCCCTCGACGACGACGAAGGCCCGCCCCTCGTCGGCGAGGTCTCCTGCCACCTCGTAGGCCGCGGACGCCCGGTCGAGCCTGATCTCGAACGGCGTGACCTCGACCCGCTCCCCCGGGTCCACCGCACGCAGCCCCTCCGGTGTGGTGCGGGCGAAGCCGCCGAGAGCACCGACGACCACCGCCGCCACGGCGAGGAGGACCGCGACACCCAGGACCCAGGGGTGCCGGCGCAGCGGACCCCACGGTGACGGCTCCCGAGCGGCAGGCACGGGCGGAGTCTAGGCAGCGCGGGACGGCGCCACGCCGACGCGGGGCTTGTCGAGCGGCGGCGGATGCCGCCACGGTGGGCGGGTGAGCGTCGAGGTGCGCCGGGACGAGGTCCGGCCGAGGCTGCCCACACCGGACGCCGGGCTCGCGCTGCTGCTGTCCCTGGCCGTCGCGCTGGTGATCACCCTCGGGGAGATCGACCACCTGCTGTCCCAGGTGCTCGACGCCGGCCGGACCTGGTCGGTCACCGGCCTCACCGGTGTCACCGCGGTCCTCCACCCCGGCGAGACCCTCGACGGGTGGGAGTTCTTCGCCGACCGGGCCCAGGGCGTCAACGGCCAGGTCGACGGCTGGCTCCGGACGTACGCCGTGACCGACCTGGCCCTCGCCGCCACCTACGCCGTGCTGGGCCTGGCGTGGTTCGGCCGGTTCCGCTCCCGGCCGGGCCGGGCCGGTGCGGTCCTGGTCCTCGTCGGCGCGGCCGCGGACGCGGTCGAGAACCTGCTCATCGGGCTCGGCGCGCCGCTCGGCTGGCTGCTCCTGGGGCTCACCGCCGCCAAGTGGCTGGCCCTGCTGCCGGCCGCGGCGCTGGCGCTCTGGACGCTCCGCGCGACCCTGGCCCGGCTGCCGAAGGCGTTCTACACGCACCGCTACTCCGCGGCCATCGTGCTGCCGTTGGCCCTGCTCGGCCTCGGTCGCGGACCGGACCTCCTCGAGCAGATCCCCGACATCCAGCGAGCGTGGGCCGACCCGGGGCAGCACGCGGACTTCGTGTGGGCGGGCGTCGTGATGGGGGCGCTGGTCGTGGCCACCCTGGTCATCGGCCGGCAGCGGACCGGGCACCTCTGGCTGCGCACCTGCCCGCGCTGGACCGGCGCCGGGCACCCGTGTGCCGACGGTCAGTGCCCGGTGGACGCCCGGCGGGCCGAGGACCCGGCCCAGAAGCCGCTGCTTCGGGTCTGGTTCATCGGGCCGGCCGTGCTCGCCGTGGCGGCCGCCGGGCTCGGACTGGCCGGCGCCGACATCGGTGGTGTCCGGCTGGTCGTCTTCTGCGCGTTCCCGCTCGCGGTCGGCGGGCTGTCGCTCTGGCTCCGCCGGCGCTGGGCCGGGCGCGGGGAGTCGCACCGGCCGACCCGCCCGCCGATCGGCGTACGCCGCTTCCGCACCACGGCCCTGGTCGGCGACGTCCTCGTCGGCCTGCTGCCGGTCGTCGCGGGCCTGGGGGCGATCCGTGCCTTCACCGGACCGATCGCCCTCTCGGGCCCGACCCCCTGGTCGGCGTTCCTGCTCGTCGCCGGGTGGGCCGCGCTGCTGACCGCGTGGCCGGCCCTGGCCTGGGCGCACCACCAGCTCGAGGAGTGGGGCCGGGGCCTGCCCGACGGCTACACCGCCGACGGCCCGCTCGACCGGCTGCTGGTCCAGCTGACGCCGGGGATGTCGATGGACCGGGGCCGGCTCCCGGAGGACGACCCGGGCGCCGAGCCCCGCGACCGGGTCCGGACCTTCCTCCGCGGCTTCGCCGTGCAGCGCACCGCGTGGACCGTGCTGCTGGTCAGCGGGGTCGTGCTGGTGCTGGTCGGGCTGCTGCCCGTCGTGCTGGCCGACTCGGTCGGGGTGATCGCCACCTTCCAGCTCGCGCTGGGCAGCCTGAGCGTGGTCGTGGCCTGCACGGTCATCCTGTTCCAGCCCGGCGGCTCGCCCGAGGTGTTCTGGCCGCTGCGGATCCCGTTCGCGCCGGTGACCACGCTGGTCGTGCTGGCGATGCTGTTCGCCGCGACCGCGGGCGGGGACGACGTGCACCGGATCCGTCCCTACGCCGGTCCACATCCCGGGTTCGCGGCCGCGGACCGGCCCGAGCTCGGCTCGGTGCTCGAGACCTGGCTCAAGGCGGGCCGCTCGTGCGCGCAGCCGCTGCCCGGCGCGACCGACCTCAAGGTCCGGCCGCTGCTGCTCTACGCCGCCGAGGGCGGCGGCATCCGGGCGGCGTACTGGACGGCGGCCGCCATCGACCGCCTGGCCAGCCCGGCGGCCGCGACCGGCGACACCGTCAAGCCGGTGTGCCGCAGCGCGCTGCTCTCCTCCGGCGCGAGCGGAGGCTCCGTGGGCCTGTCGGTCGCCTCGGTCCGGGAGCCCGGCACCGCCGCCACCGCGGTCGCCTCGATCGCCGGGCCCGAGGCGCTGGGGGCCGCCTCGGACGGGCTCGTCGTCCGCGACACGATCTACGCGGCCACCGGCGTCCCCCTGCCGTCGCTGTTCGACGACCGGACCGGCCGGGTGACCTGGTCGGACCGCGCGACCCTGATCGAGCAGGCCTGGGAGGAGGGCGTCGACACCTTCGACCAGCCGTTCCTCCGCCCCCGCCCGCGGCTGCGCTGGGACTGGGGACCCGCCGGCGCCCTGGTGGTCAACTCGGTGTCGCCGACCACCTCGTGCCGCACGCTGCTCAGCCAGGTGCAGCTCCCCGGCGACGGCACCTCGGAGTGCTCGCCCGGCCAGCCCGCCGCCGCCAGCACCGACCTCGTCCAGTGCACCGGGCAGCTGCGCACCGTCACGGCTGCCCTGCTCACCGCCCGGTTCCCCTACGTCACCCCGTCCGGGGTCGTCGACTGCCCCGGTCCCGACGGCGTCCTGCCCAGCGGGGACGACGTGGCGACGCAGGTCGTGGACGGCGGGTACGCCGAGAACACCGGCGTCGGGACGCTGCTCGACCTGATGCCCCGCCTGCTCGCCGACGTCCGCCACCACAACAGCTGCGTGCTCGCCGCCGACCCGCGGGCCGGCGAGTGCCGGGGTGAGCCGGCGGCGGACACCCTGGTCGTGCCGCAGCTCGTCTACTTCGACAACGGCACCGGGTCGGACCTGGTCAGCAGCCCCCGCGGCGTGGCCCTCGAGGCGCTGGTCCCGGCGCTCACGATCCTGCGGGCCAAGGCCGCGCTCTACTCGGCCCGGGCCCAGCTGGAGCGGGCGCACGCGATGCTGGCGACCGACCAGCTGTGGTCCTCGTCGGGCGAGCTCGGCGCGGCCGCCGGACCCGCGGTCGACGCGTGGCGCGGCAACCAGGTGGCCGTGGCCTACCAGGCGACGAGGCCCGCGCTCGCGGCCCCGCTGGGCTGGGTGCTCTCGCAGGGCAGCATCGCCACCATGGACGACGCCCTGTGCCGGCAGGAGCAGGTCGAGGACCTCGAGTTCGGCGCCGCCCGGGACACGGACCCGGTCCCCGACGCGAGCACGACGCCCGACGTCGTCGAGGTCGACCCGCCCACGCGGTTCGGCACCATCGACGACGTGCTCGCGCTGCTGCCCGGCGGGTCGGGCGGCTGCCTGGCCTGACCCGGCCAGGGTCCTCGACCCGAGGACCTCAGCGGGACTGGGCCGCCAGCCGGACCGCGGCGTTGGGCGCGCCGAATCCGTCGTAGGCACCCCGGCGCTGCACGACCTCGAAGAAGACGCTGCCGACCGTGGCCGTGTAGAAGTGCGTGAAGTCCCCGGTGGCGTCGCGGTCGTGGAGCAGACCGAGCTCGGCCATCGTCTCGACCTCCGCGGCCGGGAGGTCGAATCGGGAGTGCAGGTCCTCGTAGTAGTTCTGCGGGATCTCGAGCGGGACCAGGCCACGCTCGACAGCGCGCCGCGCGACCGTCACGACGTCGTCGGTGGCGAACGCCACGTGCTGCGGGTAGCCGGAGGCCTGGTCCCACGCCAGCGGAGCGACGTTGAGCGCCAGTCGGCAGGCGCCCGAGCCGGAGCGGAGCACCTGGCTGCGCACCAGGCCCCGCAGGGACGGGACCTCCTGGGCGGCGGCGACCGTGAGCCCCAGGACGCTGCTGTAGAACAGGACCGCCTCGTCGAAGCACTGCCACGGCTCCGCCAGGTTGACGTGGTCGATCCCCGTGAGCAGGGACGCCCCCGGCTCGTGGCCTCCCTGGAACTCCGGGGCCCACCGGGGGTCGCCACCCTCCGTGGCGGGGTGCCCCAGGAACACCTCGGTCCCGTCGGGAGCCCGGAACGCCGGCAGCTCCTGCTCCTGGGCGAGGGTCCGGCGGAAGACCACGGAGGCGTGCAGTGCCCGGGCCCGGGCCGCGGAGGCGGCCGGGTCCTCGACCTCGAAGCCGACCGCGGCCAGTCTCGGCTCGGGCTCCCGTGGCTGCTGCTCGTTGCAGACGACGCGGGCCCGGCCCTCGGTCCACAGCCGGGCGTCCTTGCTGCGGTGCCGCCCGCGGAACGTGAACCCGAGCTGACCCAGGACCACGTCCGCCTCACCGGTGTCCTCGGCCCGCACCTCGACGAAGTCGAGGCCCACGGGCTGGGCGATCTCGGGCAGCCGGGCCGGCGGGTCGGCCAGGGAGGGCCAGGACCCCTCGTCCGCGACCACGTCCTCGAGCCAGGTCAGCGAGCGCCGCGCCTGCCGCGCGGTGCGGTCCACGTCGGTCTGCCGGAACACGTCGTTGAACACCTCGAGCGAGAGTGGTCCGGCGTACCCGGCGCGGAGCACGTGGCCGACGAACGAACCCAGGTCGAAGCAGCCCTCTCCCGGGAAGAGCCGGTGGTGTCGCGACCAGGAGAGGACGTCGAGGGACAGGTCGGGCGCGTCCGCGAGCTGCAGGAAGAAGATCTTGGCGCCGGGGACGTCCTCGATGGCCGCGGGGTCGTGACCCCGGGACAGGATGTGGAAGCTGTCCAGGCACAGCCCGACGGCCTCGTGGTCGGCGAGCTCGACGATCCGCCAGGAGCGGCGGTAGTCGTCGACGAACCTGCCCCACGCGAGGGCCTCGTAGGCGATCCGGACGCCGTGCTCGGCGGCCAGGTCCCCCAGCCGGCGCAGCTGGGCGGCGGATACCTCGTCGTCGTCCACGCTGGCCGTCGCGACGTTGCTGCAGACCAGCATCGTGTCGATCCCGAGCCGCTGCATCAGGACGAATTTCAGGCGAGCCCGGCGCAGCACCCGGCAGAACTCGGCCTCGCTCACGCCCTCGGCGTCGCGGAAGGGCTGGTAGAGGTCCAGGGAGAGTCCCAGCCGCCGGGCCAGCGCGGCGACCTCCTCGGGGGTCTCCGGCGCCGCGACCAGGTCGGGCTCGAACAGCTCCACGCCGTCGAACCCGGCGGCCGCCGCAGCGTGCAGCTTCTCCCGCAGGGAGCCGCTGAGGCAGACCGTCGCGATCGACGTGCGCATCAGCGGCCCTCCGCCGGGAGTGCCGGCGCGAGCAGCCGCGCGGGGTTCGCGACGGTCATCCGGCGCACCTGGTCCTCCGTCGCACCGCCCGCCAGCAGCATGGGGACCACCCGCCGAGGCAGGTTCGCCATGTGCCAGTTCGGGACGTGGGCGGCCCGCCACGACGGCGGGGTGACCCGGCTGAAGAACGCCGCGTCGTGGGACAGCACCATCCGGTCGGCGTACCCCTCCTGCAGGAGCGCCAGCACCGTGGCGACCCGGCGCTCGTCGGGCAGCACGTGCTCCATGCCGAACCGGTCCATGCCGATCGTGGCGCCCGCGTCCATCAGCTCGCGGAGGTAGTCGAGGTCCTCCGAGTCGCCGCAGTGCCCGATCACCAGCCGGCCGGGGTCGACTCCCAGCCCGACCAGCAGCGCGAGCTGCTCGCGCCCGTTGCGCGACGCCGCATGGGTGTGGGTCGTGATCGGCACGCCGGTCGCGAGGTGGGCGGTCGCCGCCGCCTCCAGCACCCGTCCGACGTCCTCGGTGATGCCCTGCTCGTCGGTCACCACCTTCAGCATCGCGGCCCGGATCCCGGTGCCTGCGATCCCCTCCTGGATGTCCCGGAGGAACAGCTCGACCAGCGGGTCCGGGCCGCCCACGAGACGACCCGGACCGTGGGTGTGGAAGTACGCCGGCAGCACGTCGGCGGTGTAGTACCCGGTGGCCGCCACGAGGTGCACGCGGGTGCGCCGGGCCACCTCCGCCACCCGCGCGACGTCGCGGCCGAGACCGAGGACGGTGAGGTCGACGACGGTGCGGACCCCGAGGTCCCACAGCTGCTCCAGCCCCGCCACCGCGTCCTCGACCGCCCGGCGCTCCGACCACTCGGGGTGGGGGAGGTTGAGGTCCAGCTCCGGGTGACCCACGAACACGTGCTCGTGGATGAGCGTCGTGCCCAGGTCCTCCGCCGGGACGGGGCCCCGGAACGTCTGCACCTCCCCCACCGTCACCACCTGTCCCGGACCCCGCTCATCCGGCCTCTCCTCACAGGGCACTCCTCACTGGGCCTCGCCGCGGACCGCCTCGTAGACGGCCAGCTGCTCCTCGCCGAAGTTCTCGCGGAGGTAGGCATCGGCCTGGCTGCGGAACGCCTCGACGTCGACGTCGTCGACGACCTCCATGGCTCCGCTCTCCTCCCACTCGGCGAGGGTCGCCTCCTCGTCCTCGGCCACGCACCCCGGGACCTGCTCCTCGGCGGCGTCGACGGCCTCGTCGAGTGCGTCCTGCTGCTCCTCCGAGAGACCGCCCCACGCGTCGGCGCCGATGATCACCAGGTTGGAGTTGGCCTGGTGGTTGGACATGCTGATGTAGTCCTGCACGTCCTGGAGGCTGCTGGCCGCGATGTTGGTGATCGGGTTCTCCTGCCCGTCCACCGTGCCCTGCTGGAGCGCCAGGAAGAGCTCCTCGTAGGCCACCTCGGTCGCCTCCGCGCCCAGCGCCTCGGCGTTCATGAGGAACTGTGGTGAGTTCGGGAACCGCATCCGGAGGCCGTCCAGGTCGTCGGGGCTTCGGATCGGCTCGTTGGCGGTGAACTGGCGCATGCCGGCCGACCAGGCTCCGAGCGTGTGGACGCCGGTCTCGTCCTCGAACCCCTGGAGCAGGTCGTCCGACGCGTCGCTGTCGAAGAACCGGGCCAGGTGGTCGCTGTCGTCGAACGCGTACGCCGCGTCGAGCACCGACACCGGCTCGTGGACCGCACCGAGCGCCGAGGCTCCCTGGATGTCCATGTCGATGTCGCCCGAGACGACCGACGCGATCCGGTCGGCGTCCGCGCCGAGCTGGCTCGCCGGGAAGATCTCGACGGTCACCCCGACGTCGGCCTTCTCGACCTCGTCGGCGATGACCTGCGCCCCGCAGCGGTGCTGCGGCTGCGTCTCGGTGTAGCTGTGGGCCAGCTGCAGCGTCACGTCACCGCCGCCCTCGCCACCTGATCCCTCGCCGTCGTCGTCGTCTCCGCAGGAGACGAGAGCGAGCGGGAACGTCAAGGCACAGACCGCGAGAGCCGCGTTCCGTCCCCTGCGCTGCCCGTGGTGTCGCACTGCCATCATCGGTTCCTTTCTCCAGTGGTGTCCCGAGCGGGGTCGGTCGAGCCGGTTGTCGAGCTCGAGGTCGAGCCAGGTGTGGTCTCCGCGGCGACGAGCTCGTCGAAGTCGCGGAGCATCGCGTCCCGGTCCGCGACGCGGCCGGTGATCAGCTCGAAGGCGTCGGCGGCCTGGTGGACCGCCATCCCGGCGCCGCTCAGGACGGTGCACCCGGCGGCGCGGGCGCTGCCGAGGAGCGCCGTCGCGAGCGGCCGGTAGACGATGTCGGCGACCCATAGGTCCGGTCGCAGCAGCTCGCCGGGGACCGGCGAGCCGGGGTGCGCGGCCATCCCCATCGGGCTCGCGTTGACCAGGCCGGCCGAGCCGGCCATCGCCAGCGCCAGCCCGTCCGCCGTCGCGGGCACCAGCTGCACCGCGGTGGGGTGGTCCCGCAGCGTGGCTGCGAGCCGGGCGGCGCGCCCCTCGTCCAGGTCGACCACGAGGAGCCGCTCCGTCCCCAGCTCGCACAGCGCATGCGCGACGGCGGTGCCCGCCCCACCGGCGCCCACGAGCACGACGCGGCCCCGGTCGGCATCGGGGAGGGTGTCCCGGAAGGAACGTAGGAAACCGCTGACGTCGGTGTTGTGCCCGACCGTCCGGCCGCCTCGGAGCAGCACGGTGTTGAGCGCGCCGATCGCGGTCGCCTCGGGGCTGACCTCGTCGACCAGGGGCACCATCGCCTGCTTCACCGGGTGCGTCACGTTCAGCCCGTCGAAGCCGAGCTCGATCGCCGCGGCGAGGAGCCGGGCCAGGCGCGCGCGGTCGACCAGGCCGTCGGGCAGGTCGATGACCTTGTAGACGTAGCGCAGACCTTGTCGCTCCGCCTCGCGCTCGTGCAGCTCGGGCGTCAGCGACGGGCCGACGCCGTGGCCGATCAGCCCCGTCAGCCAGGACCGCCGGCCCGACGTGGCGCTCGCGGCGGTCACAGCCCCAGCCTCTCGGGCAGGTAGAGGATCGCGTCCGGCCAGAAGATGATGCCGAAGCAGAGCAGGGTGAGCGGCACGAGGAACGGCAGCGACCCCCAGAAGACCTCGCTCATCCGGGCCCGGGTGATCGCCTGGAGGACGAAGACCACGGTGCCGACCGGCGGCGTGAGCAGACCGATCATCTGGGACAGGATCATCAGCACCCCGAGCGCGATCGGGTCGACGTCGTACTGCAGCGCGATGGGCAGCAGGATCGGCACCGTCAGCGTCAGCACCGCGATCGCGTCCAGCGCGGTGCCGAGCACCATCGACAGCAGGAAGACCAGCAGCAGGAACACCGTCGGGTTGCTGGTGAGGCCCAGCATCGACTCGGAGATCTCCTGGGGGATCCGCTCGCGCGCCAGGATGTAGCCGAGCAGGTTGGCCGAGGCGACGATCAGCATGATGCTGCCGGTGGTCAGCGCCGCCTCGACCAGCACCGCGCGCAGGTCCTTCACGCTCAGGCTGCGGTACGCGAAGCCGAGCAGGAGCATGTAGAGGGCGCCGACGGCCGCGGCCTCCGTCGGCGTCATGAAGCCGCCGAGGATGCCGCCGAGGATGATCACCGGGGCGCCGAGCGGGGCGATGACCCGCCGTCCGGTCACCCAGACCCGGCTCCAGCTGAACTCGGTCCGCTGCAGGTGGGGCATCCGGCGCACCCAGAGGAAGACCACGAGGCACAGGCCCGCCGCCATGAGCAGCGCCGGCACCACGGAGGCGGCGAAGAGCGCACCCGTCGACACTCCGGCGAGCCCGGCGTAGATGACTGCCGGGATGCTCGGCGGCATCACCGGCGCGATCAGCGAGGACGAGCCGACGACGCCGAGGGCGAACGGCCGTGAGTAGCCGGCCTTGAGCATCGCGGGGATCTCGACCTTGCCGAGGGCGGCGGCATCGGCCACCGCCGAGCCGCTCATCCACGAGAACCCCAGGCTCACGCCGACGCTGACGTACCCCAGGCTGCCGCGCACCCGGCCGAGCAGGGCCAGCGCGAAGTCGAAGAGCCGGTCGGCGATGCCGGCGTGGTTCGCGATGCAGCCGAGCAGGATGAAGAGCGGCACCGCGAGCAGCGGGAAGCTGGCCGTGGAGTTGGCCACGAGCCGGAGCGCCAGGCCGACCGACTGGTCACTGGTCATCATGTAGAGCAGGCACGGCCCGAAGAACGCGAACGCCACGGGCACCCGGATCACCAGCAGCGCGGTGATCAGGAGGCAGAGGACGAGGACGCTCATGACGCCGGCACCTCGACGTCGTCGTACGTCGGCTCGGGGACGCCGCGCACGGCGTACCGGAACGCGGCCAGGAGCGAGCGGACCACCACGCTGACGAACCCGATGATGGACACGGCGTAGAGCCACGACATCGGCATCCGCATCGCCGGCGACTTGAGGATGCCCTGGGTGTCCATCAGCTCCCAGGCCTCGCGGCAGAGCCCGACGCCGATCGCCGCGACGATCAGGCAGGAGACGACCCGCACCACGCGACGCAACCGGTCGCCCGGGACCAGGTCGATCATCTCGATCGAGATGTGCGAGTCGTTGGTGACCAGCACCCCGGCGACGACGAACGTCAGCCAGACGAGGCAGAACCGGGCCAGCTCGCCGGTCCACGGCCAGCCGTCGATGGGCAGGTAGCGCTGACCGGCCTGCAGCAGCACCAGCCCGAAGATGAGGAGGAGCGCCGCGACGCCGATGCTCACCTCGATCGCGGTCAGCACCCGCCCGAGCCGGGCCAGCCAGGGCGGCAGCTCCCGGGTCGGTGTCGTCGGTGTGTCGGCGGTCACAGGGCGAGAAAGTACGGAGCCGGGTCACCCCGAGGCAATGGGTTGCCACATTGTTGCCAGATCCTGTTTCCTGGACTGGTGAGCGGTCCGACCATCTACGACGTCGCCACCGCCGCGCAGGTGGCCACCTCGACGGTCTCCCGCGCGTTCTCCCAGCCGGGCCGGGTCTCCGCCGACACCCGGGAGCGGATCCTGGCGGTGGCGGCCGAGCTGGGCTACCGCCCCAACCCGCACGCGCGGGCACTGCTGTCGGGCAAGCACCACACGGTCGCGATGGTGGTCTCCGACATCACCAACCCCCACTACTTCGACCTCATCCGGGGTGCGGAACTCCGCGCGCGGGTCTCGGAGTACACGCTGCTGCTGGTCAACGCCGAGGAGTCGCCGAGGGTCGAGTGGGAGCAGATCCAGCGCCTGTCCCCCGCCGTCGACGGGTTCGTGCTCGCGGCCAGCAGGCTCCCCGACGAGAACCTCCAGCAGGTGGCGGCGCAGCGTCCCGTCGTCCTGATGAGCCGCGAGCTGCCCGGCCTGGCGAGCGTCGTGCTCGACCACGTGGAGGGCTGCCGCCAGATCGTGGCCCACCTCGCCTCGCTCGGCCACCGCGACGTCCTCTACCTCAGCGGCCCCCGCAACTCCTGGATGGCCGCCACCCGCTGGGCGGCGTTGCGAGCCGCTGCCGAGCAGGTGGGCATCTCGGCGCGACGGCTCGGGCCGTTCACACCGAAGGTGAGCCAGGGCGGCGCCGCCGCAGACGGGGCGGTCAACGCCGGCGCCACCGCCGTGGTCGCGCACAACGACCTGCTGGCCATCGGGGTCATGCAGCGGCTGGCCCAGCGGGGGCTTCGGGTGCCCGAAGACGTGAGCGTGGTCGGCTTCGACGACATCTTCGCCGCCGACGTCTGCAGCCCCGGGCTGACCACGCTGGGCGGCGCGCACGTCGACGTCGGCCGCGCCGCCGTGGAGCTGTTGCTCACGGCAGGGGTCCGCGCTCCCGACGACCAGCCCCGGGTCCTGCTCCCGACCGAGCTCGTGCTGCGCGCGTCGACGGGACCCTGCCGGTAGCCGCGGTTCAGAGCCGCTGCCAGGCGGGCTTGCCTGCGTAGACGTGGCGGTAGTGCTCGGCGTTCGCGAGCCGAGCGGCCGCGGCGGCGTCCAGCAGCACCGTGACGTGGGGGTGGAGCTGGAGGACCGACGCCGGGCAGGAGGCGGTGAGCGGCCCCTCGACCGCCGCGGCCACCGCGTCCGCCTTGCTGGCACCGGTGGCGACCAGCAGGAGGTGCCGGGCGTCGCCGATGGTGGCGAGCCCCTGGGTGAGCACGTGCCTCGGCACCTCGTCGGGTGCGCCGAAGAAGCGGGCGTTGTCCGCCCGGGTCTGCTCGGTCAGGGTCTTGACCCGGGTGCGCGACCCCAGCGACGAGCCCGGCTCGTTGAAGGCCAGGTGCCCGTCGGTGCCGATGCCGAGCACCTGCAGGTCGACGCCGCCGAGGTCCCCGAGCAGTGCCTCGTAGGCGGAACCGGCCCGTTCGGGGTCGGCGGGGTCCGGGGCGTGCACGCGATCGGCCGGGATGCCCAGCGCGTCGGTGACGTCGCGGGCGATCGTGGCTCGGTAGGTCTGCGGGTGGCCGGCGGGCAGCCCGAGGTACTCGTCCAGCAGGACGCACCGCACGCCGGCGTACGACGGCGCGACGCCGGACTCGTGCCGGCGGACCAGCTCGCGGTAGGCCGGCACCGGGCTGGAGCCCGTGGCCAGACCCAGCACCGCGTCGGGTCGCTCGCGGACCAGCCGCTCGACGGTGTCGGCGGCGAGACGCGCCACCTCGTCGGCGGAGTGGAGCGGGACCACCTCCATCAGCGCACCTCCGCCGGGTCCAGCCCGAGGAGCCGGAGCGGGGTGGTGGTGGCGCAGGTGACCGCGTCCTCGACCGGGCACCCGGTCTGCTCGACCAGCAGGTGCAGGCAGTCGCGCAGGGAGGCCGCCGACCCGGCGAGCGTCCCGTCGGGCAGCCGCACGGTCCCGGCGGAGAGGACGACGTCGCGGTGCCCGAGCCGAGCCGGGCCGGCCGGCATGCCCAGGGCAGCGGTCGTGTCCGACACCAGGACGAACCGCTCCGGGCCGAGCGCCTGCCAGGCCGCCCGGACGAACGCCGGGTCCAGGTGGTGGCCGTCGACGATCAGGCCCGCCGCCAGCGCGGGGGTGCCCAGGGCGGCACCGACCGGTCCGGGCTCCCGGGCCTGCATCGGGGGCATCGCGTTGCCGAGGTGGGTGACGTAGGTGGCGCCCGCCTCCACGGCTGCGGCGACCTGCGCCGACGTGGCGGCGGTGTGGCCCACCGACACGACGACCCCGCGGGCCACGAGGAGCTCGACGACCTCCAGGGCACCCGGCAGCTCGGGGGCCAGGGTCACCATCGCGACGCCGGCCTCCCGCGACCAGCCGTCCACCAGGTCCGGCGACGGGTCGCGCAGCCACTCCTCGGGGTGCGCGCCCTTGCGCGCCGGGGCCAGCATCGGGCCCTCGAGGTGCAGCCCGAGCGGGGTGGCTCCGGACCATCCCCGGGGTGGGCCGGCGGCGAGCACCGCCAGGGCGCGGGCCGGCACCGCCGGGTCGCTGGTGACCACCGTCGGCAGGAACGCGGCGACGCCGTACGCCGGCAGCGCGGCGGCGACGTCCCACAGCCGGTCGGGATCGGAGGTGAGGTCGTGCCCGGCGGCGCCGTTGACCTGCAGGTCGACCAGGCCGGGCAGCTCGAGGGCCGCGCTGGTCACGGCCGCCCCAGCAGCGCCGCGCCGATCGCGGCGACGGGCTGGCCCTCGGGCACGACCCGCAGCCTGGCGGCGAGGTCCAGCGAGGCGAGGAAGGGGGACGACGCGGCCTGCCGGCGCAGCGCCTCGGCCACGTGGTCGACCAGCACCTGCCCGAGGTGGGCGACCCCGCCGCCGAGCACGACCGTCTGCGGGTCGACGCTGAGGGCGAGGGTGCGCACGGCGTCGGCCACGCCGGCGCTGAACCGGTCGCGGACCGCGATCGCCGCGGGGTCACCAGCGGCCGCGGCCGCGAAGAGGGCCTGGGCGGCGGGCCGGTCCCCCGACGGCCAGGCCGCCGCGAGTGCCGAGCCGGAGGCCACGGTCTCGAGGCAGCCCCGCTGACCGCACCGGCACAGCGCGCCGGCCGGGTCGACCGGCACGTGCCCGACCTCGCCGGCCGCGCCGGTCGCGCCCCGCCGGACCCGGCCGTCGATCGCGATCCCGGCGGCCAGCCCGGTGCCGATGGAGAGGTAGACCAGGTCCTGGATGCCGCTCAGGGCGACGGCGCCGAGGGTGGCCGCGTTGACGTCGTTCTCGACGTGCACGGGCAGCGAGCAGCGCTCCTCGAGCAGGGCGCGCAGCGACAGCCGGTCTCCGTTGAGGCCGAGGTTGACCGCGTGCTGCACCTCGCCGCCCACGTGGTCCACCAGCCCCGGGATGCCGACCCCGACCGAGCCCGCTGCGGCGCCGCCGCCGAGGTCGGCGACGACCCGGGCGGCGGTGTCGATGACGCCGGCGGCGCCGGGCGCGGTGGCCTGCAGCTCCTGGGCCTGCACGTGCCCGTCGGGGTCGACGAGGACGCCGAGCGTCTTCGTCGCCCCGATGTCGAGGCCGATCAGGCCGGGTCCGTTCGCGGTCATCGGTCCCACCCTGCCGACCTCAGCAGCTCCTCGACGGCAGACCTGCCGGGGCGGGACCAGCCGCGCGAGCAGATCCTCGGCAGCCCGGTCGTCGCGGGACCCGGCCAGCCCCACTCGACGACCACGGCGTCCCGGCCGGCCACCCGGGCCAGCGCCTCGGCGACGTGCGGCTGACGGTGCGCGTCCCGCACCTGGACCACGAGCGGCAGGGCCGGGAGCCCGTCGGGCAGCTCGTCGAACGGCCCGTCGACCGGCAGTCCCCACGGGACGTCGCCGACCGCGATCGTGCCGGGCGAGTCGACCCGGACGACCCGGGCGCCGCGCAGGTCGGGAAGCGTCCCCTCGAGGGTGACCGCCGCAGCGGCCCCCGCCCGCAGCAGCACGGGGTCGGCCTCGTCGTACCGCTGGCCGGGGGCCGGCCGCGGCAGGGCGGCGACCCGGCCTGCGGCCTCGGCCAGCCGCTCCTCGGGCAGCCGGCCGTCGTGCACGGCAGCGACGATCGCGGCCTGCACGTCGCGCACCAGCCGGACCTCGGCGTCGGCCGCGCCGGGGTCGGCGCCGAGGCAGAGCAGGTCGCAGCCGGCGGCGAGGGCGAGCACCGCGGCCCCCGGGATGCCGATGGCCGCCGAGGCACCGGCCATGTCGAGGGCGTCGCTGACCAGGACGCCGGTGAAGCCCAGCTCGTCGCGGAGCCTCGCCAGAGCGGTGGCACTGAGCGTCGCCGGCCGGTCGGGGTCCCAGGCGGGCACTACGATGTGCGCGGTCATCACCGCGGCCACTCCGGCCTCGACCGCGGCGCGGAACGGCGCCAGCTCCCGGCGGTGCAGCAGCGCGTCGCCGGCGTCGAGCCGGGGCAGGTCGAGGTGGCTGTCCAGGTCGGTGTCGCCGTGGCCGGGCCAGTGCTTGACGCAGGCGGCCGCTCCGGCCCCCTGGACTCCTCCGGTCCAGGCGGCCACGTGGGCGGCGACCCGGTCCGGATCGGTGCCGAAGCTGCGGGTGCCGATCACGGGGTTGTCGGGGCGGCTGTTGACGTCGGCGACCGGGGCCAGGGTCATGGTGACCCCGAGCGCGGCCAGCTCGGACCCGATCTGCCGGCCCACCTGGCGGGTGAGGGCGAGGTCGTCGGCCGCGCCGAGCGCGAGGGCACCCAGCACGGGGCTCCCCTCGGCGGCGTGCAGCCGGGTGACGTCGCCACCTTCCTCGTCGACCGCCACGACCGCGCCGGCGACCTCGTTGATGGCGGCGGTGAGCGCGGCCACGGCGTCGGGTCCGTCCGCCGTGTTGGCGCCGTACAGGCACACCCCGCCGAGGCCCTCGTCGAGGAGCCGGCGTGGCCCGTCGCCCAGCGACGTCCCGCCGAACCCGGGCAGCAGCACGGCCAGGGCCGCGCGCTCGAGGCTGCTCATCCCTGCACCGGTCATCCCTTCACCGCGCCCGCGGTGAGGCCGCTGACCATCCGGCCCTGGACGATGAGGAAGAAGACGACCACCGGGATCGCGATCAGCGTCGAGCCCGCCATGATCGCGCCCCAGTCCGTACCGCGGTTGACGTCGACGAACCCGCTCAGCCACAGGGGCAGGGTGCGCCGGTCCTCGCGGGTCATGACGACCACGGCGAGGGTGAACTCGTTCCAGGCCTGGATGAACCCGAAGACGCCGGTGGCCACCAGGCCCGGCGCGAGGAGCGGGAAGGTCACCCGGCGGAACGCCCCGAAGCGCGAGCAGCCGTCCATCATCGCCGCTTCCTCGAGCTCGTAGGGCACTCCCGCGACGAAGCCGCGCAGCACCCAGATCGTGAACGGCAGCACGCTGGCGACGTAGACCAGGGTCAGGCCGGCGACGGTGTTGAGCAGGTCGAAGCCCTCGAGCATCTTGTACTGGCTGATGAACAGCGCCTCGACGGGGATCATCTGCACCAGCAGCAGGGTGACGATGAAGCCCTTGCGGCCGCGGAACCGGAACCGGCTCACCGCCAGCGCGGCCAGGAACCCGAAGGCCAGCGCGACCGTGACGGTCAGCAGCGTGACCGCCAGGCTGATGAGCAGGGCGTCACCGAACGCGTCTCCGGAGAGGACCCGGCGGTAGTTCGCCAGCGTCCCGTTGAGGGGAGTGAACGTCGGCTCGGGCGCGCGGATCTCGTTGCGGGGCAGCAGCGAGGTGTTGACCATCCAGTAGACCGGAAAGGCGCACACCGCGAGCACCAGCAGCCCGACCAGGTCGGCCAGGATGCGGGCGGGGGTGGAGGTGCGGCGGGCCATCAGCGGGCGGTCCCCTCGAGCTCGTCGAGCTCCTCCTGGCGGAGCATCGTGCGGACGTACGGCGCGGTGAGCACCACGGTGAGCGCGAGCATGAAAATCGCGACCGCCGCCGCGGTGCCGAAGTCACCGCCGGCGATGCCGAGGCGGTAGATGTGGGTGCCCAGCAGGTTGGTCTCGCGGGTGACGCCGCCGGCCTCCTGGAGGACGTAGATCTGGGTGAAGACCCGCAGCCCCCAGATGATCTCGAGCAGTCCGACGACCAGCAGCACCGGCCGGATGCTCGGCAGCACGATGTGCCGCAGCCGCTGCCAGCCGTTCGCACCGTCGAGCTCGGCCGCCTCGACCAGGTCCTCGGAGACCTGGGTCAGCGCGGCGTAGCCGGTGAAGGCCACGAACGGCACGCTCATCCAGACCACGATCACCGTCGCCACGAAGAAGAAGGACAACGGCTCGAGCAGCCAGGAGTGCCCCTCGTAGTCGCCGCCCAGCCGGGTGAGCAGCCAGTTGACGATGCCGTACTGGGTGTCGAACAGCCACTGCCACACGGTGAGCGCCGCCAGCACCGGCATCGCCCAGGCCAGCAGCAGCCCCGTCTGAGCCAGCAGCCGGACCGGCTTCGACATCCGGGTCATCAGGAGCGCGACGCCCATGCCGATGACGAGGGTGAGCCCGGCGTTCACCACGCAGAAGACCAGTGAGCGGACGACGACCTTCCAGAGGTAGGCCTGCCCGAGGAGCTCGCGGTAGTTGTCCAGGCCCACCCACTCGGCCGGCGCCCCGAACTGCTGGGCCAGGCCGAACTCCTGGAGCGAGAGCTGCACCTGGCGCAGCACCGGGTAGCCCAGCGCCAGGCCGAGCGCGACGACCGCCGGGACGACCAGGACGTAGGGCAGCAGCGGCCCGCGCCGTCGTGGCGGACGCGGCCGGCGTTCGGGAGTCGCGGCCGGGAGACCGGCGGGCAGGCTCCGGGTGGCGGCCATGACCTTCCTCCTCTCTGGCCTCGTCCGGCTCATGTCTGGCTCTTGTCTGCCTCTTGTCTGGCACGGCTCTCGGGCAGCGTCACACAGCCGGGGCGGTCGTGGGAGTGACCGCCCCGGCGGTACGACGGTGCCCCGAGCTCTAGTTCAGCTGCTCGGTGATGGCCTCGTCCGCGGCGGCCGCCAGCTCGGCGACGTCGCCGCCCTTGGCGATCTCCACGAACAGGTCCTCGAGGACCCGGGAGCCCTCGACCTGGGCCCAGCCGGGCGAGGCCGGCGTGAGCTTGGCGTTCGAGCCGGCGAGGATCGCGGCCTGCGCGAACTCGTCGTCACCGAGCAGGCCGGCGAGCGACTCCTTGGCCGGGGTGAGCCCGGCCTCGGCCATCAGCGTCTGGTACTCGTCGCTGACCATCAGGGCCACGACCTCCTTGGCGAGGTCCTGGTTGGCGGACTTGGCCGCGACCGCGATGTCGGACCCGCCGAGCAGCACCGGCGCAGGACCGCCGTCGCTGCCGGGGAGGGCGAACACGCCGACGTTGGCCATCATGTCCGGGCAGCCGGTCTCCGGGTCCTCGATCAGGCCGGTCACCCAGCTCGGCGCCGCCATCATCCCGATCTCACCGGCACAGAACGGTGCCTGCGGGTCGGCCTCGTTGCCGTCCTTGGGCGCCCCCGACGCCTCGGTCATCAGGGTCTGCACGGTCTCGAGCCCGGCGATCGACTCGGGCGTGGACAGGGCTCCCTGCCACTCACCGCCCTCGTCGGTCGCCAGGTCGCCGCCGGCGTCCCAGACGAACGCGACGCCGTTGCGCCAGTCCTGACCGGGGAACCAGAAGCCGGAGAAGCTCGCCGGCTCGGGGTTGGCCTTCTTGAGGTCGATGGCGGTCTGGACGAACTCGTCCATGTTGGTGGGCACCGAGAGCCCGGCCGCCTCGAACAGGTCCTTGCGGTAGAAGACGTACTTGGAGCCGGCGTAGTAGGGCACGGCGTACGTCGCACCGTCGACGGTGGCGCCGTCGACGAAGCCCGGGAGCAGGTCGTCGCCGCCCAGGTCGCCGAGGTCGTCGGTGAGGTCGGCGAACGCTCCGGCGGTCGTGAAGGTCGGCGCCTGCGTGTTGCCGATCTCGACCACGTCGGGCGTCTCGGACTCCGAGGAGAGCGCGGTGGTGAGCCGCTCGACGAGGCCCTCCCACTCCTGCTCCTCGATGGTGAGGGTCGACCCGGGGTTCTGGTCCTCGAAGGTCGTCTTCAGCCAGTCCCGGGCGGCGTCGGGTGTGTCCGCGCCGTTGACCCAGACGCGGATCTCGGCGGACTCGTCACCGCCCCCGCCGCCTCCCGAGGGGCTCTCGTCGTCGTCACCGCACGCGGTGAGGCCGAGCCCGAGAGCAAGGACGCCCGCGGTCGCCGCGGCCATCCGTCGTACCGCTGATCTGCGTGTCGCCACCGTGGTGTTCCCTTCCCTAGTTGTTGCCTGTTGTGTCGCCTGGTGTCGCCTGGTGTCGCCTGGTGTCGCCTGGTGTCGCCTGGTGTCGCCGCGGCCGAGGCCGCGACGAGTGGTGAGCTCGGGGCCTCACGAGACCCCGAGCTGACCGGCCAGCACGAGCACGGCGGCGCCGACGAGCACGACGTCGCCTCCGTCCTCGCCCAGGCCGGACGTCCTGATCACGAGCTCGTCGCCGGAGACCGGCATGGTGCGCTCGCGGATGGTGCGGTCCGTGGCCGCGAGGAGGGGGCCGTCGAGCAGGTCGGCGGGGCCGCTGAGGACGAGCTCGTGGAGGTTGAGGGTGCCGACCACCGGGGCGAGCACGGTCCCGAGCCGCACGCCGACGTCGGCGAGCACGGTCTCGACGTCGCCGTCCTCGAGCTGGCGGCGCAGCGCCGGCACGGACAGCACCGTCTCGAGGCACCCGCGCCGGCCGCAGGCGCAGGCCTGGCCGTCCGGGTCGACCACGACGTGTCCGATCTCGCCGGCGGCGGACCGGTGCCCGTGCAGCAGCGCGCCCTCCAGCACCAGGCCCGCGCCGACACCGGTCCCGACCCGCAGGAGCATCAGGCCGCCGTCGCCGGTGTCGCCGAAGGTGTGCTCGCCGAGGACGGCGGTGTTGGCGTCGTTGGCGACGAAGACCGGGAGGTCGAACGCCGCCCGCAGGTCGGCGGCGAGCGCGACGTCGGTCCAGCCGAAGTTGGGCGCGTCGATGACGGTGCCGCCGGCGTCCACGACACCGGGGCTGCCCACGCCGATGCCCAGGACCGGTCGCGGAGCCGAGTCCACCAGCTCGCGGACGAGGTCGTGCACGACGTCGACGGCACCCTGTCCCCGGCGGCCGTCCAGCGGCAGCTCGTGACGGGTCAGCACGTGGCCGCCGAGGTCGACGTGAGCGCCCTGCACCAGTCCGTCTGTGGACAGGTCGATGGCGACGATGACCCGGGAGCCGGTGGCGAGCGTGACCAGCACCGGCGGCTTCCCGACCCGGCCCGACATGGTCACCGTGGTCTCGGTGACGAGCTCCTCGGCGACCAGCTCGGCCACCAGGTCCGACACGGTCACCCGGGTGAGCCCGCTGGAGCGGGCCAGGTCGGCCCGGCTGGCCGGGCCGTAGCGGAACAGCAGCTGGAGGAGCAGCGAGCGGTGGTGCCGCCGGGCGTCCTCCGGGAGGAGCTTCCCGGACGGGCGCAGCGGGCGGCGGGCGGGGCTGGTCGCGCTGCTCACATTAGTTAGTTAGTCAGACTTACTAATTGCTTGTCAACAGCTCACACGGATCTCACTCCCGGCCGGAGGCCGTTCGTCAGTGCTCGACGTCTCGCCGGTAGCGCTCGTCGAAGCCGAACACCCACGCGTCCTTGGCCGGGAACACGCCGTGGTCGAAGGCGCGCGAGGTGACGCCGCGCTGCACCCGCTCGCAGGCCTCGTTGTCCTGCCGGGTCACCCGCTCGTTGAAGTCCACGACCGGTGACGGGTCGAAGTCGGGGTCCTCGAGCGCCTCGGGGCTGAACAGGTACTCCGTGACCAGCCGACAGCTCTGCGGGCCGGTCGGGAACACCGCGGTCGCCAGGCAGCTGGACCCGTCGACGTCGAGGAACATCGTGGGGTAGACGCCCGCGCCGTAGTAGGACGACGGGTCGCCGCCGTTCTTGAAGCCCGGCAGCAGCGGCAGCCTCAGCCGCGGGTCGTCCGCGACGGCGGTCCGTCCGTCGGCCAGTGACACCCCGCCGTCGTCGCGCGTCTCGTCGAATACATGACCGGTCCGGAACGTCGGCACCACGGCCACCAGCTCCGGGTGGACCGTCGGGCAGTGCAGGCACTCGTTGTAGTTCTCGATCACGATCTTCCAGTTGGCCCGGACCTCGTTGGTCGTGATCCTGGCGATGCGCAGCTCGGACAGGCCGAACCGCGCCAGCCCCAGCGTCTCGTCCTGCTGGTCCGCGAGGTGCTCGAGCAGCGGCCGCGGCTCCTCCCGGGACAGGTTGACGAAGACGAACCCCTCCCAGACGTCGACGTGCACCGGCCAGAGCGACGTGGAGGCGCGGTCGATCTCGTCCTTGTCGACCATCGGCGTGACGGCCAGCGTGCCGTCGAGGGCGTAGCCCCAGGCGTGGTACGGACAGCGGAGGTGGGTCCGCGCGAACCCCTGCTCGTCGTCGCAGATCCGCGAGCCGCGATGGCGGCAGACGTTGTAGAAGCCGCGGATCCGCTCGTCCTTGCCGCGCACCACCAGCACGCTCTCGCCGCAGATCTCCACCCGCATCCACGACCCCGGCTCGGGGACCCGCTCGGCGCGGCCGACGTAGATCCAGTTGCGGTAGAACACCCGTTCCTGGTCGAGGCGGTAGTCCGCCTCTGAGTGGTACGCCGGCCCGGGCAGGGTCCGGCGGACGGGCGGGCTGGCGGGTTCGATGGCGGTCATGGCGACTCCTGGGTCCGTGCCTCGCCGCCCACTGTAGGGACGAACGGCGGGCCGTCCAGGAGCCGGCCGCGTAGGTTGGCCGCGTGCACGTCATCGAGACCGCGGGGCTGACGAAGAGGTACCCCTCCGTCACCGCGCTCGACGACCTGGACGTGAGTGTCGGCGAGGGCGTCACCGGCCTGGTGGGCGCCAACGGCGCTGGCAAGTCGACGCTGATCAAGATCCTGCTCGGCCTGGTCCCGGCGACCAGCGGCACGGCGCGGGTCCTCGGGCACGACGTCGCCCACGAGGGCGCGACGATCCGCGGGCTGGTCGGCTACATGCCCGAGCACGACTGCCTGCCCGCCGACGTCTCGGCCAGCGACCTGGTCGTCCACATGGGCCAGATGTCCGGGCTGCCGTACGCCGCCGCTCGCGAGCGGGCCTCCGACGTGCTCCGGCACGTCGGGCTGGCCGAGGAGCGCTACCGGCCGATGGGCGGCTACTCCACGGGCATGAAGCAGCGCGCCAAGCTGGCCCAGGCGCTCGTGCACGACCCGCGGCTGGTGCTGCTCGACGAGCCGACCAACGGGCTGGACCCGTCGTCGCGCGACGACATGCTGGCCCTGGTCCGGCGGATCGGGCGCGACTTCGGCATCTCGGTGCTGGTGACCTCGCACTTGCTCGGCGAGCTGGAGCAGGTCAGCGACCACGTCGTGGTCCTCGACGGCGGGCGGCTGCTGCGCTCCTCGGCCACCACGGACTTCATGCACGCCACCGGCAGCCTGGTCGTCGAGGTGCAGGGCCGGCCCGACGCCGACCGCGAGCTCGGCCAGGCGCTCGTCGACGCGGGGCTGGTGGCGCGTCCGCTCGGCGGCACCCTCATCGAGGTCGACGTCCGCGACGAGACCACCCCGGACGTCGTACGCGACCTCACCGTCGACCTCGGCCTGGGGCTGGTGCGGATGCAGGAGCGGCACCACCGGATCGAGGACGTGTTCCGCGAGGGAGGTGCGGGCCATGTCCAACCGGCCTGAGACCGACCTGTCCGGGCGCCCACCGTCCGGGGTCATCCACGACCTGGGCTACCGCCCCTACACCGGGCCACGGCTCGGCGAGGGCCCGGTCGCGTGGTCCTTCTTCGTCACCGGGCTGCGCAACGCCTACGGACTCGGCCGCTCGGGTCGTTCCAAGGTCCTGCCGATGACCCTGCTGGGGATGATGCTGCTCCCGGCGCTCATCCTGACCGGCGTGCTGGTGCAGGCGCGGGACGTGCTCGAGCTCGACGAGCACCTGGTGGCGTACTCCACCTACCCGCTCACCACGCAGCTGCTCATCTCGGTGTTCGTCGCCGCCCAGGCCCCGACCCTGCTGTCGCGCGACCTGCGGTTCCAGACGATCACCCTCTACCTCGCGCGGCCGATGCGCCGGTCGGTCTACGTCGTCATCCGGGTGGCGTCGCTGACGGCGGCGACGTTCCTGCTGATCGGGGCTCCGCTGCTGCTGATGTACGTCGGCGGGCTGCTCGCCGACCTCCCGGTCGGCCGGGAGACGGGGCGCTTCCTCGGCGGGCTGGCCGGCGCGGTCCTGCTGGCCGCCTGCCTCTCCGGCCTGGCCGCCGTGGTCGCGGCGCTGACCGTCCGGCGCGGGCTGGCGGTCGCCGCGGTGATCGTGGTGCTGCTGGTCAGCTACACCGTCGTGGCGACGGTCCAGGGCATCTCCTACGACGCCGACAGCGAGACGGTCGGTCAGGTGGCCGGGATGTTCTCGCCCTACACGCTGGTCAACGGGGTGCAGGTGTTCCTCTTCGACTCCCCCGAGGGCACCATCACACCGCCGGACAGCACTGCGATGGGACTCGCCTACTGCGCTGCCGTGCTGGTCATGGTCCTGGGCTCGCTCGGCGCCCTGATGGCTCGCTACCGGTCGGTCCAACCGTGAGCAGGCAGCCATGAGCACGATCGTGATCGACCACGTGTCGCGGTGGTACCGCAACGTCGTCGCGGTCAACGACGTCTCCATGACGATCGGGCCCGGCGTCACCGGGCTGCTCGGCCCCAACGGCGCCGGCAAGTCCACCCTGATCGCGATGATGTCCGGCTTCCTGGCACCCTCCACGGGCACGGTCACGCTCGACGGCGAGCCGCTGTGGCGCAACGAGCACGTCTACCGCAAGCTCGGCCTGGTCCCCGAGCGGGAGGCGCTGTTCGACTACCTCACCGGCCGCCAGTTCGTGGTCGCCTGCGCCGAGCTGCACGGTCTCCCCGACCCGGGGGCCGCGGCCCAGCGGGCCCTCGGCGTGATCGAGATGACCGACGCGCAGGACCGCGAGATCGCGACGTACTCCAAGGGCATGAAGCAGCGGGTCAAGATGGCGTCGGCCCTCGTGCACGACCCGCCGGTGCTGCTGCTGGACGAGCCGTTCAACGGGATGGACCCCCGGCAACGGATCCACCTGATGGAGCTGCTGCGGTCGATGGGCGCCGAGGGCCGGACCGTCCTGTTCAGCTCGCACATCCTCGAGGAGGTCGAGCAGGTCGCCCGGCAGATCGAGGTCGTGGTCGCCGGCCGGCACGCCGCATCCGGTGACTTCGGGGCGATCCGTCGGCTGATGACCGACCGGCCCAACCGGTTCGTGCTGCGCACCGCCGACGACCGGCTGATGGCCTCGGTCCTGCTCGCCGACGCGTCGGTCCGCGGCGCCCGGCTGCGGCCTGAGGGCGGCATCGAGCTGGAGGCGTCGGACTTCGGCCGGTTCAGCGAGGTGCTCCCCCGGCTGGCCCGCGAGCACGGCGTCCGGCTCCACGAGGTCACCCCGACCGACGAGTCGCTCGAGAGCGTCTTCTCCTACCTGGTGTCCTCATGACCTCGACGACCCCGACGACCCCGACCCGGAGCCCGGTGATCTCGCCGACCGTCGTGCGGCTCGGCGTGCACGGCATCTTCGGGCGCCGGCGCGGCATCCTGCTGTTCGTCCTGCCGATGCTCCTCATCGGACTCGCCGTCCTGGTCCGGGCGCTGGTCGGCCAGGACAACGACGCCACCGAGCTCACGCTCTACGGTCTGGGGCTGGTCGTCCTGGTGCCGCTGATCGCGCTGCTCGCGACGTCCGGCCTCCTGGCACCGGAGATCGACGACGGGTCGGTCTCCTACCTGCTGGCCAAGCCGATCTCCCGGCACACGATCGTGGCCAGCAAGCTCGTCGTGGCCGTCGCCTGCGTGCTGGTGTTCGGGGCCTTCCCGATGCTGGTCGCCGGGCTCGTCATGCGCACCGGCGAGCCGCTGGTCGCCGTGGGCTTCGCGATCGGGTCGCTGCTCGGCGGCGCGACGTACTGCGCCGTCTTCGCCCTGCTGTCGGTGATGACCCGGCACGCGGTGGTGATCGGCCTGATCTACGTGCTGGTCTGGGAGGGCCTGCTCGGCGGGCTGCTCGACGGCATCCGCTGGCTGAGCGTCACCCGCTGGTCGACCGAGGTGGTCGACAACGTCGCCGACCTGTCCTTGGTCGACGACCTGCCGCTGGCGTACGCCGTCGTCGCGATGCTCGTCGTCGCCGGCGTCGCGACCTGGCGGACCGGCTGGCGGCTGCGCGCGTTCAACCTGACCGGCGACGAGTAACGGGTCCGCCGGACCTACTCCCTGACCCGCTTGGTCTCGTACGCCCACATCGCGACCTCGACGCGGTTGCGGGCGCCGAGCTTGTTCATCAGCGCGGCGACGTGGGTCTTCACGGTGCTCAGGGTGATGTGCAGCTCCTCGGCGATCTCGGCGTTGGTGCGGCCGCGGGCGACGGCGAGCAGCACTTCCTCCTCGCGGTCGGTGAGCGGCTCGACCGGCTGCGCCGGCGGGGTAGCCCGCTCCAGGCCGGCCAGCGTGGTGAGGAGCCGGCGCGTGATGCTCGGGGAGATCAGTGCGTCGCCGTTCGCGGCGGCGTGGATCGCCTGGACCAGCAGCTCGGGCCCGGCGTCCTTGAGCAGGAAGCCCCGAGCGCCGGCCTTCAGCGCGCCGTGCACGTACTCGTCGAGGTCGAAGGTCGTGATCACCACGATGGCGAGGGGGTCCTCGACGCCGGGGCCGGCGAGCCGGCGGGTGGCCTCCACGCCGTCGATGCCGGGCATCCGGATGTCGAAGAGGCAGACGTCGGGACGCAGCTCGCGTGCCACGGCCACCGCCTCGTGACCGTCCGCCGCCTCGCCGACGACCTCGATCCCGGGCTGGGCGTCGAGGATCATCGTCAGGCCGGTGCGGACCAGGAGCTGGTCGTCGGCGACCACGACCCTGATCGTCCCTCGGCTGGTCATCGCGGCACGTCGCGCGGCAGCGTCGCCTCGACGGTCCAGCCGCCGGCCGGGTCCGGCCCCGCATGACAGGTGCCGCCGAGGAGCTTGGCCCGCTCGGCCATGCCGAGCAGTCCGTAGCCCACGGCGCTGGAGGGGCGGGCTCCCTCGCCGTCGTCGTGCACACGCAACCGTACGACGCCGGCGTCGCCCCACACCTCCACGCCGACCGCCGTGGCGTCGACCGCGTGCCGGATCGCGTTGGTGACCGACTCCTGGCAGATCCGGTAGACCGCGACGTCCACCGGCTGGGGCAGGCCGGCCAGGTCGCCGGCGCACTCCACCCGCACCAGGGGGCTCATCCGGGTCAACTCGTCCAGGTCGCCGATGCCCCGCTGCGGTGCGTAGTCGACCGAGTCGCCGTCGCGGAGCACCCGGACCATCGTCCGCATCTCGTGCAACGTCCGCGAGGCCTCCGACTCGATCACGGCCAGGACGTCCACCGCGGCCGCCGGGTCCGCGGCAGCGACGGCCCGCCCTGCCTGCGCCTGGATCGCGATGGCCGACACGTGGTGCGCGACGGTGTCGTGCAGCTCGCGGGCGAGCTCACCGCGCTCGAACGTCCTGGCCTCGGTCACCCGGCGCTGGTGCGCGACCGCGCGGTAGCGCATCGCGGCCCCGAGCGCGAACACCGCGACGAGCAGGGTGGTGCCGCCGACCACGTCCCCGACGGTCGCACTGGTCGCGAGACCCAGGCCTGCCGGAACGGCGACGATCGCGGTCCCGACCAAGGCCTCGCGACCACTTGCCCAGCGGTACAAGGCGTACGGCAGCACGACGATCCCGGCCATGGCATACAGCCCCACATCGGCCACGTCGTCGACGAACGCCGGCACGTGCAGCACCATCGCGCCACCGAAGCCGACCGCGGTCGCCAGCAACGGATGCGTGCGCCGCCAGAGCAGGACCGGGATCACCAGCAGCGCGACAACGGTGGCCAAGGGACGCATCGGCACGTCGGGGCGGAAGACCGCCTCGGCCACGGCCGTGACCAACAGCCCGCCGACCAGGACCCAGTCCCGCCACACCCGCACCGGCGGGTCCAGGGCCCGGGGCTCGGCGAGCACCGAGCGGACGAAGGCGGCTCCCGGTACTGGCACCACGCCAGCCTAGGGAGCGGCCGGCCTCGTCGTACGGGGCACAAGCACGAGGTGCTGGTCGTACTTTCGGCCGACGAGCCCACCCGTCCTCGGCCCGATGTGGATCGTCCGCCGCCGCGACAGCGTGGAGGCATGTCCGATCTCCTCTACCGGCTCGGCCGGTCCGCCGCCACCAGGCCCTGGGTCGCCATCAGCACCTGGGCGGTCCTGGCACTCGTCGTCGTTGCCTCGTCGGTCGCCTTCGGGCGCGAGCTCGAGGAGAGCTTCGAGGCACCCGGCCTCGACTCCTACCAGGCTGCGGAGCTGCTCGCCGAGGCCCAG
>NZ_JAEMSS010000166.1 GCF_016462705.1 Nocardioides sp.
AGCTCGGAGCTTGAGGGCGGCGGCCAGCACGGTCTGGACGTCGTCGTAGGCGACCACCCTGGCCAGGTCGACGGCTGAGAGCCCGGTGTCGGCGGCGATCGCCCCGAGCACCAGCGGGCGGGGCGGCCGGTCGCCCGCCGACCAGTGCGCGACTGCCTCCGGCCAGGCTCGCCGAGCGAGCCTCAGGAGCCCGCGGCCCAGCGAGCGCGAGGTCGCGCGCATCGCGTCGCTCGGGGTCCTGGCAGCCCACGCGGTCTCGGTGGCCGCCAGCGACCCGCGGCCGAGGGCCTGGTGCCGGGCGACGACGGCGGTCGCCGCCTCGGTCCGGGTGACCGTGGCCAGCCGGGTCCGGCAGTACGCCGACAGGTCGGCGGGCGCCAGCCCGTGGGCGATGCCTGGCTCGAGACCCGCGGACTGGGTGTGCCCGGCGGCCGGCAGCCGGGCGTCGGCGAGCAGGAGCGAGAGGGCGGTCATCAGAACATCGAGTAGAGCTGGGCCAGCGGGAGCTCGGCGGCGGGACGCGGCTCGACGAGGTCGCCGTCGACGGTGATCGCGAACGTCTCCGGGTCGACGTCGATCGTGGGCAGCGCGCTGTTGTTGACCATGTCCGCCTTGCCGATGTCCCGGGTCGGGGTGACCGCGGCGAGCCGGCGCCGCAGCCCGAGCCGCTCCGCGAGACCGTCCTCCAGGGCGGCCGGCGCCACGAAGGTCACCGCGTGGTCGCTGCCGTCGGCGTCGACGAGCGTCGGTCGCATCAGCACCGGCTGCGGCGTCGGGATCGAGGCGTTGGGATCGCCGAGCGCGGCCCGCACCAGCGCGCCGCCCTTGATGACGAGCTCGGGCCGGATCCCGAAGAACCGCGGGTCCCACAGCACCAGGTCCGCCAGCTTGCCGACCTCGACCGACCCGACCTCGTGGGCGATCCCGTGCGCGACGGCGGGGTTGATCGTGTACTTGGCGACGTAGCGCCTGGCCCGCTCGTTGTCGGCGGGCAGCGCGTCGCCGAGCGACCCGCGGCGCGCCTTCATCACGTGCGCCACCTGCCAGGTGCGGCACACGACCTCACCGATCCGGCCCATGGCCTGCGCGTCGGACGAGGTGATGGACAGCGCACCCATGTCGTGCAGGACGTCCTCGGCGGCGATCGTCGTCGCCCGGATCCGGGACTCGGCGAACGCCAGGTCCTCGGGAACTCGCGGGCTGAGGTGGTGGCAGACCATGAGCATGTCGAGGTGCTCGGCGACGGTGTTGACCGTGTGCGGGAGCGTCGGGTTGGTCGACCCGGGGATCACGTGGGGGAGCGAGGCGACCTCGATGATGTCCGGGGCGTGGCCGCCTCCGGCCCCCTCGGTGTGGAACGCGTGGATCGAGCGGCCCGCGATGGCCGCCACCGTCGACTCCAGGAAGCCGGCTTCGTTGAGCGAGTCCGAGTGCAGGGCGACCTGGAGCCCGTGCTCGTCGGCAGCCCGGAGCGCGGCGTCGATGGCGGCCGGGGTCGAGCCCCAGTCCTCGTGCACCTTGTACGCCGCCGCGCCGGCCAGGGCCTGCTCGGCAAGTCCCTCCGCGCTGACCGTGTTGCCCTTGCCCATGAGCAGGACGTTGACGGGCAGGTGGTCGAGGGCCCGGTGCACCGCCTGCAGGTGCCACGCGCCCGGGGTCACCGTCGTGGCGCGGGAGCCCTCGGACGGTCCGGTGCCACCGCCTCCGACCGTCGTGATGCCGGTGGCGAGCGCCTCGTGGACCTGGGAGGTCGACAGGAAGTGCACGTGGACGTCGATCGCCCCGGCCGTCAGGATCCGGCCCTCGCCGGAGATGACGTCGGTCGAGGGCCCGATCGCCAGGTCGGGATGGACGCCGTCGGCGATGTCGGGGTTGCCGGCCCGGCCGAGCGCCACGATCCGGCCGTCCCGGATGCCGATGTCGGCCTTGACCACCCCCCAGTGGTCGAGGACCACGACGTTCGTGATGACCGTGTCCGGTGCACCACCCGCCCGGGTGGTGGTGCCCTGGGCCATCGACTCCCGGATGGACTTGCCACCGCCGAAGACGGCCTCCTCCCCGCCGAACGTCAGGTCCTGCTCCACCTCGACCCACAGGTCGGTGTCCCCGAGCCGGACCTGGTCACCGGTCGTGGCGCCGTAGAGCGCGGCGTACTCCGCCCTGGTCAGCTCAGCCATCGGTCCGCTCCCTCACCTGGATGCCGGGGACGACCTGGCGGCCCCGCAGCGCGACGACGGCGACCTCGCGGGACGCCCCGGGCTCGAACCTGCGCGACGTCCCCGACGGGATGTCCAGCCGAAACCCGTGGGCCGCCTCGCGGTCGAAGTCGAGCGCGGCGTTCGCGTCGGGCAGGTGCAGGTGCGACCCGATCTGCACCGGCCGGTCGCCGGTGTTGACGATCACCAGGGTGTGCCGCTCGTCGGCGCCGCGGTCGGCGTTGATCTCGAGCGAGCCGGTCGCCAGGCGCTTGGCTCCCGGCCCCTCCCCGTCCGCCCCGGCGATGGGGTCGTGGATCGTCACCAGCTTGCGGCCGTCCGGGAACGTGGCCTCCACCTGCACGTCGTGCAGCATCTCCGCCACCCCCGGCATGACCTGGTCGGCGCGGAGCACCTGCCGGCCGGACTCCATCAGCTCCGGAACCCCGACTCCCTCGCGGGCCCGCTCGATGACCCAGGTGGACAGGAGCGCGACCGCCTCCGGGTGGTTGAGAAGCACGCCGCGGTCGAGACGGTCCCGGGCCACCATGCCGGCGACCGCCAGCAGCAGCTTCTCGGTGTCGCCCGGGGTGAGATGCATGACGCGACGCTAGGTGCCGCGGGTAACGGCAGTGTTACAGGTCATTGCTACGGGGCGTCGCGGACGGCTTCGGCGACGGGCGTGTCGCCGTTCACCAGGTCCCACTGCCGGCCGTGGGTCCTGTCGAGGCCGAGCACCGCGGCGACCACCGCCGCCACGTCCGCGCGGGTCACGTCACCGCGCGGGACGTCGTGGCCGAGCGTCACCAGCCCGGTGGCCGGGGCGTCGGTCAGGCGTCCGGGCCGGAGGATGGTCCAGTCGAGGCCGCTCTCCCGCAGCGCCGCGTCGGCGTCCCGCTTCGCCTCGACGTACGCCCGCCACACCTCACCGGTGTCCTCCGGGAGAGGGTCGTCGACGCCGATCGCCGAGATCTGCACGAACCGCGAGATCCCCGCCTCCTGGGCGCCGGCCATCGACTTCAGCGAGCCCTCGAGGTCGACGGTCCGCTTGCGCCCCTTGTTGCCGTCCGGGCCGCCGCCCGCGGCGAACACGACGGCGTCACAGCCGGAGAAGGCAACTGCGAACTCCGCCGCGTCGGCCTGCTCGATGTCGAGCATCCGGACCTCGGCGCCGCGTCGCTCCAAGTCGTCGCGGTAGGCCTCGCGGCGCACCAGCGCCACGGCGTCGTGATCGGATCTCCGGAGCTCGACGAGTAGATGTCTGGCCACGTGTCCGTGCCCACCGACGACGGCGATTCGCATGTCGACCACCGTACGCAGCGACGGCTGGGACCCTGGGCCGGGGACCTAGGACGCGGTCGCGGGCGCGAACCGCTTCGGGTTGTCGGGATCGACGCGCAGCCGCACCTGGTCACCAGGCATCGGCCGAGTGCCCATCTCGTAGAGCATGGTCAGCGAACCCCGGTAGCTCCCGGAGCCGTCCGCGGCCGGGATGTCGAGCTCGACCTTGCGCCGGACGTGGATGTTGTTGACGACCGTGGTCATCCGGGTGGGCACCTCGCGGACGACGACCGCCGTGACCAGCCGGCCGTGCTCGTCCAGCCTGATGGCGCTCGTCGCCGCGACCGCGACGGCTACCGCGGCCCCAGCCGCCAGGACCAGCAGGACCAGGGACGCGCCCAGGCTGTAGGGGGCGCCGTAGTGCACGACCCAGGGCAGGAGCGAGCCCATGAACAGCCACCACATCGACAGGTGCCCGACAGGTCTGCTGAGCAGGACGAGGACCAGGACCTGGACGCAGTAGCTGATGACCCAGAGGAGGACCAGCCCTCCTTCCGCGTCGATGTCACCACCGACGCCCGCGGGTGCGTTCGCCTCGAAGAGACCCAGCCGGAGCAGCACGGTCGGAGTGGCCACCACCACCCACCAGCCCGCCATCATGGCGACGACCTGGCCGCTGCGGCTCATCTCGTGAGCGCCTGGACCAGCCGAGCGGCGGGGCTCTCCAGGTTGTACCTCTCCGCCAGGTCGATCACCCGCTGCGGGTCCGGGGGAGTGACCGGGCAGCCGATGCCGCGCCGGTCCAGGTCGAGGTCCCTCGAGACCGCCACCACCTGCGGCGCCACCGCCAGGTAGTCCGCCGCCGCCTTGATCTTGCCGCGTGGACCGGGACCGAGGTCGGCGTCCGGGTCGTCGACGGCGGCGAGGATGCCGGCCATGTCACCGAACCGGTTGAGCAGGGTGGCGGCGGTCTTGTCACCGACGCCCGGCACCCCCGGCAGCCCGTCCGACGCGTCTCCCCGGAGCGTCGCGAAGTCGGCGTACTGGCGTGCGTCGATCCCGTACTTCTCGCGGACCCAGGCGTTGTCCACCCGCTCGTGCTTGCTGACGCCGCGGCCGATGTAGAGCACGCGCACGTCGGCCTCGTCGTCGACCAGCTGGAAGAGGTCCCGGTCACCGGTCACGATGTCGACCGGCTGCCCGGCGTCGGTCGCCAGCGTCCCGATGACGTCGTCGGCCTCTGCGGCGGGTGCCCCGATGACGCAGATGCCGAAGGCCTCGAGGGCCTCGAGGATGATCGGGATCTGCACCTCCAGAGGGTCGGGGACCTCCTCGACGTCCACGGCAGTCGGCCGGGCGGCGACGACCCGGTGTGCCTTGTACGACGGCAGCAGGTCGACCCGCCACTGCGGCCGCCAGTCCTCGTCCCAGCAGCACACCAGGTCGGTCGGCCGGTACTCGCCGACCAGGCGGGCGATCATGTCCAGGAGCCCCCGCACCGCGTTGACCGGGATGCCGTCGGCGGCCGTGATCTCCGGGACCCCGAAGAAGGCCCGGAAGTACATCGAGGCGGTGTCGAGGAGCATCAGCCGACCGGAGCCGGACCGGGTCGTGGTCATCTGCCGCATCCTGTCAGAACAGGTTCTACCCTGAGCCGCGTGACACCGTCCGATCTCGAGCCCACCGATCGCAAGATCCTCGAGTTGCTCGCCGTCGACGGCCGGATGTCCTTCACCGACCTCGGGAAGGCCACCGGGCTCTCGACGTCCGCCGTCCACCAGCGGGTCAAGCGCCTGGAGCAGCGCGGGTTGATCCTGGGCTACGGCGCCACCGTCAACCATGACGAGATCGGGCTGCCGCTGACCGCGTTCATCTCGATCCGGCCGATCGACCCGTCCCAGCCGGACGACTCGCCTGACCGGTTGAGCGACATCCCCGAGATCGAGTCCTGCTGGTCGGTCGCGGGGGAGGAGTCCTACATCCTCAAGGTCCGGCTGAGCACACCGAGCCAGCTCGAGGGCCTGCTCGCCCGGATCCGGGCGGCTGCCAACGTCTCGACACGCACCACCATCGTGCTGTCGACCTACTACGAGAACCGTCCCGTCACCGGAGGGTGACTCAGTAGGCCTGCAGCGCCGCCGTACGCCGCGACGCCTCGGCCATCTCGGCGGCCTTGAGCACCCCGTCGTCGTCACGGGCGTGCTCGGCCCACCACGTCTGACCGGCGGCCGGCAGGGTGTGGATCGGGTCGTAGTAGGCGTAGGTGCGGTTCAGCGCCTCGGGGTCCTCGGCCTCGATCGAGGTCCGGTAGTTCTTGGTCCAGTAGGAGATGCCGCGCTCGGTGTCGTAGTCGGCGAGCTGGTGGACCCACCGCTTCCCGACGAAGGGGACGTCGCAGACGATCCGCGGCGTCGCGAACCCGGGCAGGTAGCCCATGATGTGGTGCTGCAGCCGCTGCGCGTCGGCGACCGAGACCCGCCAGTGCTCCGAGAACGGGATCATGTCGCACATGTAGAAGTAGTAGGGCATGATCTGCGCGCCGTCGAGTAGCCGGAAGCACAGGTCGAGCAGCGCGTGCGGGTCGGCGTTGACCCCGTTGAGCAGCACGCCCTGGTTGCGGACGTCGCGCAGGCCGGCGTCGAGCATCGCGCGGGTCGCGTCGGCCACCAGCGGCGTGATCGAGTGCGCGTGGTTGGCGTGGGTGTGCATGGCGATCGAGACCCCCCGCGCCCGCGCGAGTGCCGCCACGCGGGAGACCCCCTCGACGACGTCGGGCTGCAGCCAGTGCTGCGGCAGGCCCACCAGCGCCTTGGTGGCCAGCCGGATGTCCCTGATGTTCTCGATCTCGAGCACCGCGGTGAGGAACGCCTCGAGCCGCGGCCACGGCATGTTGGCGACGTCGCCGCCGGAGACGACCACGTCGCGCACCTGCGGGGTGCGGCGCAGGTAGTCGAGCATGTCGCCGAGCCGGTCGTTCGGCTTGGCGACGAACTTGAGCTTGTCGATGACCGGCGTCGAGTTGCCCACCAGGTCCATGCGGGTGCAGTGGCCGCAGTACTGCGGGCAGGTGGGGAGCAGCTCCGCGAGCACCTTGGTGGGGTAGCGATGCGTCAGCCCCTCCGTGGCCCACATGTCGTGCTCGTGCAGCGAGTCCCGGGTGGCGTGCGGGTGCGAGGGCCAGTCGGTGCGCCGGTCGGAGAACACCGGCAGCATGTAGTGCCGGATCGGGTCGGCGTAGAACGCCTCCGTCAGCGACCCCGGCCCGGCAGGAGTGACGTGCGGGACCATCGTGTTCATCATCTGCGGGGGGACCAGCATGGACATGGTCGCCCGCTCGTTCTGGTCGCGCTCGAGGTCCGCGTAGAACCGGTCGTCGACCAGGTCGCCCAGGAGCTCGCGGAGCTGCTTGACGTTCTTCACGCAGTGGGCGCGCTGCCACTGGACCGACGCCCAGTCCTCGGCGGTGACCTCGCGCCACCCCGGGAACCGGGTCCAGTCCGGCTCGACGAGCTCGACACGCTGGTAGGGGTAGGGCTGCCCGGTCCCGAGCCCGATGGACGTTTCAATGGTCACTGTGACACTGTAGGTGGACGATCTGCGGTGTGTCCAAGAGCACGCCGCAAATCATCCTGTCCAGATATGTTACTGAGGAGAAACTTCGTGCGCGCCGAGGCAGTTCCGGGTGATCCGACCGGGTTGCACCGGGTCCTGGACCAGCCGGCGGTGCTGCCGCAGGCAGCCACCCGCCTGGACACCCGGCGCGAGCTGTGGCCCGACGAGGTTCGGGTGCGGGTCGAGCGGCTCAACCTGGACGCCGCCTCGTTCCGGCAGCTGGAGCGCACCCACGGAGGCGCCGGGAGCGCCGTCCGGGCACAGGTCCTCGAGATCGTGGCCGAGCGCGGCAAGATGCAGAACCCCGAGACCGGGTCCGGGGGGATGCTCGTCGGCACCGTCGAGGAGGTCGGCCCCACGTCACCGCTCGGTCTGGCGGTGGGGGACCGGGTCGCCACCCTCGTGTCGCTCACGCTCACGCCGCTGGTCATCGAGGACGGGCTGGCCGGCTGGGACGGTCTGTCCGAGCAGGTGCCGTGCGACGGCTACGCCGTGCTCTTCGGCCGCTCCATCGCCGCCCGGATCCCTGACGACCTGCCGGCCGAGCTCAGCCTCGCGGTCATGGACGTCTGCGGCGCCCCGGCGCTCACGCACCGGGTGGTCGGCCAGTACGCCGAGCCGGTCGTGGCCGTGGTCGGCGCGGCCGGCAAGTCGGGTTCGCTGAGCCTGGCCGCCGCGGCGAAGGCCGGCGCCAAGCGGACCGTCGGGATCGTCCCGCACGAGGCGGAGGCGGACCTGCTGCGCGGCACCGGTCTCGCCGACCACGTGGTGGTCGCCGACGCCCGCGACCCGATCGCGACCCGGGACGCGGTGCTGTCGGCCGTCGGGGGGACAGCCGACATCACCGTGGTCTGCGTCGACGTCCCCGGCTGCGAGGGCGGCGCCATCCTGGCCACCTCCTCGGGCGGGACGGTCATCTTCTTCTCCATGGCGACGTCCTTCTCCGCCGCTGCGCTCGGCGCGGAGGGACTGGCCGCCGACGTGACCATGCTGGTCGGCAACGGCTACGTCCCCGGCCACGCCGACTACGCCATGCAGCTGCTGCGGGAGAACGACGCTGTCCGCGGCCTCTTCGAGCGTCGGCTGGTGGACGCATGACCAAGCGAAAGCCCGTCCTGCAGCTCGACCCCGCCGACGTACGCCGGGCCCGCACCCTCGCCCGCAAGGCCGGCCGCCCGATCGTCAAGCTGGCCCAGCAGCACACGACGGTCTCCGTGGAGCGGGCCACTCTTCGGATCGCCGGACTGGCGGGAGCCGACGCTGAAGGCACACCCTGGGTCAACCGGCTCGCCGACGTCGTCCGCGCCGACCTCGACGAGGACGGTGGCCTTGCCCACGGCCTCGCGCTCCCGGTGTGGGACGCGCTGCTTCGGGGCGAGGCGGAGGACCTGGCCACCCTGGCGCAGAAGGCGAGCGCCGGGTCCGTCCGGTTCCGGCTGCCCGAGGGCCGGGACGCCCAGCGCGCGCGGGCGGCCGCGAAACGCCAGGTCGGCGCCGGCATCAAGCTCATCGACAAGCGCCGGGTGGAGCGGGACCGGATGATCGCCAGGATCGGCGACGCCCCGCGCCAGCCGTGGATCTACCTCATCGTGGCCACCGGCGACATCCACGAGGACATCCCCCAGGCGCAGCAGGCCGCTCGCGAGGGCGCCGACGTGATCGCCGTGATCCGCTCGACCGGTCAGAGCCTGCTCGACTACGTGCCGGAGGGCGCGACCCGCGAGGGCTTCGCCGGCACCTACGCCACCCAGGAGAACTTCCGGCTGATGCGGGCCGCCCTCGACGAGTCCAGCAAGGAGCTGGGCCGCTACGTGCGGCTGACCAACTACGCGTCGGGTCTCTGCATGCCCGAGATCGCGGCGCTCGCCGGCCTCGAGCGGCTCGACATGATGCTGAACGACTCGATGTACGGGATCCTCTTCCGCGACATCAACCCGGTGCGCACGTTCGTCGACCAGCGGTTCAGCAGGCAGGTCCACGCCCGCGCCGGCATCATCATCAACACCGGCGAGGACAACTACCTGACCACGGCCGATGCGGTCGAGGCCGCGCACACGGTCACGACGAGCCAGCTGCTCAACGAGTACTTCGCCA
>NZ_JAEMSS010000024.1 GCF_016462705.1 Nocardioides sp.
GGCCAGGCCGTCGGTGACCCAGAAGAGGCCCGACCCCGCCAGGGCCCACCCGAAGCCCTGCCGGGGCTCGCGAACCAGGACGACGGCGGCGAGGGCGCTGAGCAGCACGCCCAGCAGCGAGTAGCTCCACCCGTCCCCCGGCGCGAACTCGACGCCCAGACCGGTGTCCGGGGTCCGGACGTCGAGGAGCACGGTCAGGGCGAAGCCCACCAGGCAGAGCGCCGGCAGCAGGAGCACCACCCAGTGCGGGCGAGCGCGGTCACCCGTGCCCTCGGCCGTGCGCTCCCCCACCTGCCCATTGTGGCCGTCCGCCGGGACGCGCGGAGGCCGACCCGACCCTCGGGGGGTCGGGCCGGCCTGCGGTGCGGCGGAGCGGGTCACGCGGACCGGTGCTCCTTGTCGCCGAGGGTGAAGCCGATGGCGGTCGCCAGCAGCCAGAGCACGCCGGTCAGGCCGGACATGTACTCGAACGGCGAGATGCCGAGGAGCAGGGTCAGGCCGCCGAGAACCAGCCCGACCAGGCCGAGCCAGCGCGGAGCGACGCCCCGGCGGAAGGCGACGAAGACCGCCAGGCCGGACAGGCCCACCAGCGTCCACAGCCACGGGATCGTGCCGATCCAGTGGTTGTAGATGGCCGCCGAGGAGTCGGCGAGGGCCATGTCGTCCTGGAGTCCCGCGAGCATGAACTCGGTGTCGAGCCCGGCGCCCAGAAGCGAGACGAGGCCCGTTCCCGCCAGGCCGGTCAGGGCGACGACCGGGGCGATGCTGTCCGGCATGCCGGCGCGCAGCCGACGGAACAGCCCGGCACCGAAGACGATCATCAGGACCGCACCGAGGGTGGTGATCGAGTGGAACGCGAACATCACGCCGGTCTTGTCGGAGAGCGCCTCGGCCACGCCGTCGACGGATCCGCGGTTGAACTCCTCGCGGTAGACGACGTCGACCGCGGAGCTGGTCACGATCGTGCCGGCGCCGAGGATCCCTGCGCCGATGCCGGCGAGGGCCCAGGAGCGGGACTGACGGGAGTGGCCGGCGCCCTGGGCCTCGGTGGCGGCCAGGTCGGCGCGGGCCGGGTTGTGCGTGGTGACGGTGGTCATCTCGGTGTCCTTCGTGAGGGTTCAAGGGGAGTGCCGCCGATCGGCGACGAGACGAAGGTGCCGGGCCTGGTGTCCCGGGTCCCAGGGACATCGGGGCACACCTCGAGGGATCTCAGGGCCGGAGCAAAGATCTCGCGGATCCGTGCAACCAACCACCCGCCGAGCGCGTATCACCCCCGACTGCGCCGAACCCGGCCAGCAACAGGACAGGCCCGACCCGGGCCCGAGCACGAGGAACAACCATGAACGCGCACCGCACCCTGACCGCAGCCTTCCTGACCGCTACCGCGCTGACGGTCGGCTCCGCCCCCGCCTCGGCCGTGCTGGCCGCTGAGACCGGCGCCCCCACGACCGAGCGCGAGCGCGGCATCGTGCTGGAGTGCCGGGGCGACCTGGACGGCACCGCCGTCTACGCCAGCCTCTACGAGAACGACAAGTACGGGAACTGGTTCCAGGTCGTCCTGGGCGACCCGGACGCCGGCAACGGCAGGTCGAAGAACGTCAAGCGCGAGATCCTCGAGGACGGGAAGGTCCGGGCGTCGATCACCATCGACGGCGCCAAGGCCGTCGTCCGTGGGACCGCGTCCAAGGTGGGCAAGAAGAAGCCCGTGCACGAGGAGCTGGACGACGCCGGCTACCTCATCGTCAACGACGGCACCCACCGTCGGCTGAGGAACGACCTGGCGTTCGAGTACGACGGCATGGCGACCCGCCTCAGCTGCGACCCGGCGTTCGCCTACGACCTCAAGGTCACCAAGACGCCGATCGTCTAGCGAACAGGCGCACCGAGGTCGGCGACGGCGCGTCGGGACGAGGCGATCACCGCCGGGATCCCGACCCCGTCGTACGCCGCACCGCACACCGCCAGACCGGCCACCTCGGCCACCGCCGCCCGGATCCGGGCGACCCGGTCGAGGTGGCCGACGGCGTACTGGGGCAGTCCCCCGCCCCACCGCTGCACGTGCACGTCCACCGGCCGGGCGGTCAGCCCGACCGCCTCCGCGAGCTCGGCCAGCGACAGGGCGACGAGCTCCTCGTCACTGCGCTGCAGGACGGCCTCCTCTCTGTGCCGGCCGAGGGAGGTGCGGAGGTGGACCAGGCCCGCGGCCGCGCCCGCGCGGCGCACCCAGTCCCACTTGACGAAGGAGAACGTCGACGCCTTGATCGCCCGCCCGTCCACGGGCGGGACGAGGAAGCCCGACGAGTCGTCGAGCCCCGTCACGTCGGCGGCCCGGAACGCGAACGTCACCACGGCCATCGACGCGCTCTCGATCCCGGCGAGCTCCGCGGCCGCGACCGGCGCGAGCCCCTGGAGGAGCCGGGCGGCCGGCGCCGCCGGCGTGGCGAGCACGACCGCGTCGGCCTCCAGGAGCTCGGGGGCGGACGCGGGCCCGACGGTCAGCGCGAAACCGGAGGCGGTGCGGGCGAGCTCGCGGACGGTCGCGTCGCGGCGTACGTCGAGCGGCGCGGCCAACGCGTCGGTCAGGCCGCCCATGCCGCCCGGGAGGCCGGCGAACACCGGCAGGTCGTAGGTCGTGGCCACCTGCGCGGACTGGGCGAGCACCGAGCCCTGGCTCGCCAGGGTCACCAGCTGGGGGACCGCGGCCCGGGCCGAGATCTCCCGGGCGTGGCCGGCGTACACCCCGCCGAGCAGCGGCTCGACCAGCCGGTCGGTGACCTCCGGTCCGAACCGCTGGTCGACCAGGTCACCGACCGAGACGTCGTCGGCCACCTCGCGGGCCACATCGCTGGCCATTTCGCTGGGCGGCAGCCCGACCTCGGCCAGCGCGCGCTCGAGCCCGTCCTCGGAGAGGACCCCCGACGCACGGAGCTGGACCTCGTCGAGCGGCACCCCCATCAGCGACCGGGGCAACGGGCGCAGGGCCCCCCTGGTCCAGATCCGCGAGGACGCCACGGCCGGGTGCTCGATCGCGAGGCCGAGGGCCTGGGCGAGGTCGACCCCTTCCGGGCGGCGGTTCAGCATCGCCTCCGCGCCGACGTCCACCAGCACCCCGCCGACCTCGGCCCGGCGCAGCTTGCCTCCCGTCTCCGGGCTCCCCTCGAGCACGACGACGTCGTCGCCCTGCTCGGCCAGGAACCGTGCCGCGGACAGGCCCGCGATGCCTCCGCCGACGACCACCACCGTGCGCACCCGGCCAACCTTTCCAGAGGCCACCTCGACCGAGCAGGGTCGAAGGTCCGGACCGGAACCGGCGTGGCGCATGACACGTCCGAGTCGCATGACGTCCGCGACCCGTCGCCCCGCTCTTCGCACGATCCTGGCCACCGCCGCCACCCTCTCGGTCCTGGCACTCACCGGCGCCTGCGGCGTCGGCAGCGACTCGGACTCCACCGATGCCGGAGACGACGGCGGCGGCTCGGTGGCCGCCGAGGGCCCGGCCGCGGATCCGGCCGCGGATCCGGCCGCGGAGCCCGTCGATCCTGAGGGCGCCGGTCGCGACGGGATCCAGGCCTTCGACGCCGCGGCCGACGAGGCGGCCGTGGCGACCGCAGCGCAGGCCGAGCCGGAGGCACCTGCCGAGCAGGACCAGAAGCTCATCTCCAACGGGGCCGTGCAGCTGAGGTCCGCGGACGTGGGACAGGCGATCTTCGACGTCCGCAAGGTCGTCGACACCTACGCCGGGGAGATCGAGGCCAACGAGACCCAGACCGACGACGAGGGCGACCCGCTGCGGGCCCGGCTCCAGCTCCGGGTGCCGACCGCGCGGTTCGACGCGGCGATGCAGGACCTCGAGCGGGTCGCGGTCCTCATCGCCTCGAGCGGCAACACCAAGGACGTCACCACCGAGGTCCTCGACAAGGACATCCGGGTCCAGGTCCAGCGCCGCAGCATCGAGCGCATCTCCCTGCTGCTCGAGCAGGCGACCTCGATCCGGGACGTCGTCGCGATCGAGGCCCAGCTCTCCCAGCGCCAGGCGGACCTGGCCGTGCTGGAGAAGGAGCAGCGCTACCTCGCCGACCAGACCGCGATGGCGACCATCAACGTCACCGTGGAGCGGACCAAGGAGAAGAAGAAGGACCCGCCGCCCGAGAAGAAGGACGACGACTCCGGGTTCTTCGCCGGTCTGGCCGGCGGCTGGGACGCGCTCACGACCTTCGGCGTCGGGCTGGCGACCGTCCTCGGCGCCCTGCTCCCGTGGCTGGTCGTGGCCGCCGTCCTCGCGGTCCCGGGAGTGCCGCTGCTGCGTCGGTTCCGCCGCAAGGAAGCCGCGCCCACCCCCGCCGCGTAGCGTTCGGCAGGTGCCGACCCCCGAGAACGTCCGTCTCGCCGTTCTGATCGACGCCGACAACACCTCGCCCAAGCACGCGGCCGCGCTGATGGAGGAGGTCGCCAAGTACGGCGTCCCCACCGTCAAGCGCGCGTACGGCGACTGGACGACCTCCCACCTGGGCGGCTGGCGGTCCAAGCTGCCCGAGCACGCGATCCAGCCGATGCTGCAGGTCGCCTACACGGTCGGGAAGAACTCGACCGACTCCGCGCTGATCATCGACGCGATGGACCTGCTCTACTCCGGCAACGTCGACGCGTTCGCCATCGTGTCCAGCGACAGCGACTTCACCCGCCTCGCGATGCGGCTGCGGGAGTCGGCCAAGACGGTCTACGGGTTCGGCATGCGCAAGACCCCCAAGTCGCTGGTCAACGCGTGCAACCGGTTCATCTTCCTGGAGGTGCTGGGCACCAAGGGTGCGACCGACGAGGAGACGGCGCCGAGCGCCGGCCCCATGGACGCCGTGGCCGCCGTGGACGCCGAGGGCTCGGAGGACGAGTCGGCGCCGCTGCCCGACCTCCGGGAGATCCTGGTGGCGGCGATCGACGACGTCTCCACCGACGACGGCTGGGCGCACCTCGGTCAGGTCGGCCAGGTGCTCACCACCCGCTACGCGACGTTCGACCCGCGGCTCTACGGCTTCTCCAAGCTGATCTCGCTGGCCCGCGCCCAGGACTACCTCGACGTGGAGCAGAACGAGGGTGCGCCACGCGTGCGGCAGCGGCCCACGACCCCGAAGGTGACGTCCCGGACCCGGACCCGCACCACGAAGAAGACCGCCGCCAAGAAGACCGCGAAGGCCGCCTCCTAGCGGTTCCTCGGGCTCCTAGGCTTCCTGGCCGTCGCGCACCTGGTAGCCCTGGACGAACTCGGTGAGCCGGGCCAGCTGGTCCGGGTCGGTGCTGGGGAGCACCCCGTGGCCGAGGTTGAAGACGTGCCCGCGGGCGGCCCGGCCGGCGTCCAGGATGTCGGCGGCGCGGGCCAGCATCACCTGGGTCGGCGCGAACACCAGGGTGGGGTCGAGGTTGCCCTGCACCGCGCGGTCACCGACCACCTCGATCGCGGAGGCCAGCGGCGTGCGCCAGTCGACGCCGACCACGTCCGCCCCCGCCTCCCCCATCAGCCCGAGGAGGTTGCTGGTGCCGACGCCGAAGTGGATGCGCGGGACGCCCAGCGTCCCTGCCCGCTCCAGCACGGCGGCCGAGTGGGGCATCACCAGCTCGGCGTAGTCCCGCGGCGAGAGCGCCCCCGCCCAGGAGTCGAAGAGCTGCACGGCGCTGGCGCCGGCTCGCACCTGCACCTCGAGGTAGGCCGCTGCGATCCCGGCGATCTTGCGCATCAGCGCGTCCCACAACTCCGGCTCGCCGAACATCATCGCCTTGGTCCGGGCGTGGTCCTTGGACGGGCCACCCTCGACCAGGTAGGACGCCACGGTGAACGGCGCGCCCGCGAAGCCGATCAGCGGGGTGCCGCCGAGCTCGCGCACCAGCCCGCCCACCGCCTCGGTGACGAAGGGGACGTGCTCGGGCGTCAGGTCCGGGATGGCCGCGACGTCCGCCAGGGTGCGCACGGGCCTGGCGACCACCGGACCGACGCCGGCGACGATGTCCAGGTCGACCCCGACGGCCTTGAGCGGCAGCACGATGTCGGAGAAGAAGATGGCGGCGTCGACGCCGTAGCGGCGGACCGGCTGCATGGTGATCTCGACGACGAGCTCGGGGTCCATGCAGGACTCGAGCATCCCCACGCCCTCGCGGACCTTGCGGTACTCCGGCAGGGACCGGCCGGCCTGGCGCATGAACCACACCGGCGTGTGCGACACCGGCTCGCCGCGCGCCGCACGCAGGAAGACGCTCTCATCCGGGGTCACCACCACCAGGACAGCGTGCCAGCCCCTGCGGCGTGTTCACACATCACCGCGTTGACCTCAGACCTAGGGTGGCCACATGGCCGTGCGCACCGAGACGCGCGCGGGCGCGGGGGCCGATGCCGAGCCCGCCGCGTTCCGCGACGCTGTCGCGTCGATGCACACCGCCAGGCTGCGGCCCGAGGTGCACACCGAGCCGATGCCGGCACCGCAGCGGATCGCGCCCTACGCAGCCGCCATCTCCGCCGACGTGGACGTCGACGGGACCGAGATGGGGACCGGCCGGATCATCCTGCTCCACGACCCGGCGGGCAACGACGCCTGGGACGGCGTGTTCCGCTGCGTCGCCTACGCGCGGGCCGAGATCGACGTGGAGCTGATCACCGACCCGCTGCTCGCGGACGTCGGCTGGTCGTGGCTCACCGAGGCGCTCGACGCCCACGGCGCGACGTACCACGCGGTGTCGGGGACGGTGACGCGAGTGGCCACCGAGAGCTATGGGGGCATGGCCGAGGACGGCGGCACGGCCCAGCTGGAGATCAGGGCGTCCTGGACGCCCACCGGGCCGGACCTGCCGGCCGGCTCGCTCGACGTCGCTCCACACGTCGAAGCGTGGGGGGAGCTGCTCTGCACCGCGGTGGGACTGCCGCCGGTGCCGGACGGGGTGACCGTCATCCCGACCCGACGCAGCAGAGGCGGATGACGGACCGTTCGGACGACCCCGCCACCGTCACGCCCGAGGAGCTCACCGAGGAGACCCCCGAGCTTCCGCTGCTCACGCTGCGTGACGGTCTGCCGCCTGTGTCCGACACCGACGAGTCGCTGCGCCGGGCCGCGACCGCGATCGGGGAGGGCACCGGCCCGGTCGCCATCGACGCCGAGCGTGCCTCGGGCTACCGCTACTCCAACCGTGCGTACCTGATCCAGGTCCGTCGTGAGGGCAGCGGCAGCTGGCTCATCGACCCGATCGGTCTCTCGACGCTGGCACCGCTGCAGGAGGCGCTCGAGGGCGCGGAGTGGATCCTGCACGCGGCGACGCAGGACCTGCCCTGCCTCGCCGAGGTCGGGCTGCGGCCGACGGCGCTGTTCGACACCGAGCTGGCGGGCCGGCTCCTCGGGCACCCGCGGGTCGGCCTGGCCACGCTGGTCGAGACGGTGCTCGGCCACCGGATGAAGAAGGAGCACTCGGCGGTCGACTGGTCGACCCGGCCGCTGCCCGTGCCCTGGCTGGAGTACGCCGCCCTGGACGTCGAGCTCCTCGTCGAGCTGCGGGACGCCCTGCACGCCGAGCTGGTCGAGGCCGGCAAGCTGGAGTGGGCGCTCCAGGAGTTCGAGGCGCTGCGGCACTTCGTGCCCACGCCCCGGGTGGACGCGTGGCGGCGCACCTCGGGGCTGCACCGGGTCCGCGGCCGTCGTGGCCTGGCCGCGGTCAAGGAGCTGTGGGAGACCCGGGACGCGATCGCCTCGCAGCGCGACGTGACACCGGGCCGGATCATCCCCGACGCCGCGATCGTGGTGGCCGCCCTCGCCGCACCCAAGGACAAGGCGGAGCTGCTCGGCACCAAGGGCTTCCACGGCCGCGGGGCGGAGCGCTACGCGTCCCGCTGGCTGGCCGCCCTCACCCGGGCGGCCGAGATGGACGAGGCCGACCTCCCGGTCCGCACCCCGCGCAGCGACGGTCCACCGATGCCTCGGGCCTGGGCCGAGCGGGACCCGGTGGCCGCCCGGCGGCTGGCGCTCGCCCGCACCCAGATGACGGCACTGGCCGCGGACGTCTCCGTCCCGGTCGAGAACCTGCTCACGCCCGACTACCTGCGCCGGGTCCTGTGGAGCCCTCCCGCGACCCGCGACGCCGAGGCGCTGGCCACCGAGGTGGACGCGCAGCTCACCGCCCTCGGCGCACGTCAGTGGCAGCGGGAGCTCGTCGGTCCCGTCCTGGTCGCGGCGATCCTCGGGGCGGAGATGGAGGACGTCGACGTGGACGTGGAGGCGGCGGTCAAGGCCGTGGAGGCCGACCTGGACGCGGACACCGACCCCGCGGCGCCCGAGCCTCCGCACTAGTCGTCGGAGGACTCCGGCTCGACCGGCTCGTCGGTCGGGTCGTCGGGCGGCGACAGCACCGCCTGCGAGGCCTCGTCGATCTGCGTCGTCAGCGCCTCGATGTCGGGGATCTCGACGTTGAGGAGCAGCTCGATGCCGGGTTCGACCGCCTCCTCGAGCGCGGCCTCGTCGTCGAGCAGCGGCGGCACGTAGAGGTCGCGGACGCTGTCGTTGAAGACGTCGGCGCGGGCGGGCTGCCGCGTGGGCTGGAGGAAGTCGTCGGTCAGGGCGACGGTCTGGTTGGCCGGCACGAGGTAGCCGGCCGGCACCACCCGCTGCACCGACTCGGTGGAGATGATGTCGACCAGCAGGTCGGCGGACTCGGCCAGGTCGGGGGTGTCGGCCGCGATGCAGATCCCGGTCAGGCCGCCCACCGTGGCGGCGTCGTCGATGATCGGCATCGGCATCACCCCGAACTCGAGGCCCGGGACCCGGCGGAACTCGGCCGTCAGCGACCGGTCACCCACGATCATGCCGAGCTTGCCGCGCTCGAACCACGTGGCGGCGGTCCTGCGCGCCAGCTGGTCGGGGGTCAGCGTCAGGCGCGGGTCGCGCAGGACCGGGAGGGCCTGCTCGAGGGCCGAGCGGCTGTCGTCGGAGGAGAAGTCCAGCGAGGTCGGCTGGTCGTCGTCGTTGAAGATCCGGCCGCCGCCGCTGAGCACGAACGGCGAGAGCCCGTCCAGCGTCGGTGGGACGTAGAGCCCGCTCGTCCCCCGCCGCGGCCGGGTCGCGAACTCCGCGGCCACGCGGAGCTCCTCGAGGCTCCAGCGCAGCCGCGCCTCGTCGTTGAGGTTGGGGACCTCGAGACCACGCTCGGCCATCCGCTCGAAGTCGACGAGCGCGGTGTTGTAGTAGACGACCAGGGGCGAGATGCCGTAGGGCATGCACTGCAGGTCGCGGTCGAAGGAGAACGCCTCGAGCGCCGCGCGCGAGTAGTCGTCGCCGAAGTCGACGTCGCGCTCGTCGAGACGCTCGCCGATGGGCTGGGTGATCCCCTCCTCGAGCAACGTGGCCAGGTCGCCGCGGTCGGCCAGGAACACGTCGGGCACGTCACCCTGCTCGATCGCGTCGATCAGCGCGCGGTGGGTGGCGTAGGTGGTCACCTCGACGTTGACCTCGTCGGTCTCCTGGTCGTAGACCTCGACGACGTCCCGGTAGGCCGCCACCTCCTCGTCGGTCCCCCAGACGCCGAACTCGAGGTCGACCACCACGATCGGCGGCGGCGCCGAGGTCGGCTCGGGGTCGGGGTCGTCGGAGCCCGTGCACGCCGTGAGGGCCAGGCACGCCGTCAGCATGGCTCCGAGCAGCCTCGTTGCCACTGACGTCTCCCCTCCTGCGGACCGGCGGTCAGCCTACAGAGGGCCTCCCCCGGTGTTCCCGCAGGTCGTTCCACCCGTCAGTCGACGGCATGCCACCTGCGGGCCGCGGCGACGACCAGGTCGAACGTGGCCCGGTCGAGCGCGGCGCCCTCCCGCCGGATGTCGGCGTCACCCAGCGTGATCAGCCGGTCGAGCCGCACCTCGCTCGGACGGCCCTCCCGGTCCCAGGCGCCGGTGCCGACGTCCATCCAGTGCCGGCCGGCCGCGGCCTCCTCCACCGCGTCGCGGTCGTGGTCCTGGCTGCTGAGCATCAACCCAGCCCACCACGGGACCCCGTCGACGACGGTGTGCCCGATCAGCAGCACCGGCCGGTCCTTGCCGCGGGCCGGGTCGTCCTCGTAGGGCACCCACGCCCACACGACCTCGCCGGGGTCCGGCTCACCGTCGGTCTCGGGCTGGTAGGACGTCACGCGCCCACCCTAGGAGCGAAGGTGGAGCGCGCCGGACCGGGAGCGCCTCACGGCGCGTGGCCGCTCGAAGCGGCTAATTTTGGGACCCGGGGCTGCCGCGGCCCGGCACGCTCCACCGACAGTGTAACGAGACGACCCGGGTGGGCATTCCGTTTCGTCAGCTGAGCCCGTGCGCGAGCTCCTCGTGCCCGGCGGCCTCGAGCTGCTCGGCGAGCACCAGCATCCGCTGGACGTCGGGCTCGCTGCGCTCGGGCAGCACGGCCCTCCCGGTGGCCACCACCCGGGAGAACGCCGCCGCGCGGAACAGCACGTCGGCGAACTCGCTGGCGGCGATCCCGCGCAGCACCTCGTCGACCATCGTCTTGAGCTCCTCGGGGCCCGGCGGCTCCGCCACCCCGGCGACGACCTGGGCCACCGGCGCCCGGACCACCCCGGCGTCGTACTCCCGGGCGACGCCCAGCGGGTCGGCGTAGACCCAGGAGCGCAGCAGGAACAGCCGCCACAGGCAGCCGGCCAGCGAGTCGGCCGCCGAGTGCGACCAGACCTCGGCGATGGTCTCGATGCCCTCGGTGTCGGCGAGGTGCAGGATCCGCTCGGCGACGGCGGGGTCGTCGGTCGCCCGCGCCCCGCGGACCAACAGGTTCGCCGCCCGGTCCGCGGCCTCGCTCAGCAGCGCCGGGTCCGCACCCGCGTCGATCTCGGCGAAGAACCCCGCGCCGGGTCGCATCGGGCGGTGGTGCTGGCGCTCTGACACGACGGTCAGGCTACGTGGCCGCAGCCAGCGCCTTGCGGATCCGCTGGTCGCTCACCGGCCCCGCCGTCCCGACCTGCTGGGCGAACAGCGAGATCCGGTACTCCTCGAGCATCCAGCGCACGTCGCGCAGGGCCGCTCCGGGTGGGCGGCCGTCCGGCAGCGCGGCCACCGCGTGCAGGTACGCCGCCTCGAGGTCGGCCACCATGGCCATCTGCTGCCGGTCCCGGTTGACGGCGGCCACGCCGTCGTCGAGTCGGGTACGGCGGTGCCGGAGCGCGCCGAGGTACGCCGGGTAGCGGCGCAGCTGCCGAGGTCCCGCGTCCCCGACGAACCCCGGGTGCACCAGCCTGGCCAGCTGGTTCTTCATGTCCGACAGCGCCGGGAGCAGCGTCATCTCGGCCCGGCCGCTCAGCACCCGGTCGGCCTCGCGCCAGCCCCCGAGCGCGCGCAGCACGTCGGCCAGCAGCCCGCGGACCCGGTCGAGGAGGCCGGGCCCGAGGTCCGCCAGCAGGCCGGCGTAGGCCGCCTCGTCGCGGACCGGCTCTCGGGAGTCCAGGGCCTCCAGCACGACGGCGAGTCGGCAGTCCTCGACGAGGTCGGCGACCGAGGCGTAGGGCGACCCGGCCAGCCCGAGCTTCTCGGCGTTGGACAGTCCGGCGACCACCCCGTCGGCGCGGGGGGAGCCGAGCAGCACGAGCCGGGCGACGCCGAGCCGGTGCCGGGCCTCCGCCTCGTCGGCCGAGCCGAACACGCCGAGGCCGACGGTCGCGCCCTCGTCGACGAGGGCGGGGTGGACGACCACCTCGTGCCCGGCCCGGCGGCGGCTGGTCGACTCGGGGACCTCGTCGAAGACCCAGGTGGTCGCACCGGTGCGGCTCAGCCCGGAGTCCGCGGCGACCTGGGCCAGGGCCTCCTCGAACCGCGGGCGCAGCGGCTCCTTCAGCACCTCGAGGTCCTTGCCGCGGGCCTGCTCGGCGCCGTCGTCGTCCACGACGCGGTAGGTCGGCCGCAGGTGCTCGGGCACCTTGTCCCAGTCCCAGGCGTCCCTCGGGACCACCACCCCGGTCGTCGCCCGGGCCCAGCGCTCGAGCGCGTCGAGCAACGGCTCGTCGCCGGCGGGCACCGACTCGAGGAAGGCGCGCGCCCGGTCCGGCGCCGGGACGAAGCTCACCCGGAGGCTCTTGGGCAGGCTCCGGATCAGCGCGGTGACGAGCTCCTCCCGCAGCCCCGGGACGTTCCAGCTGAAGTCGTCGTCGGAGACCTGGTTGAGGGTGGCCACGGGTACGTCGATGGTGAGGCCGTCGTCGGGCGCACCGGGCTCGAAGTGGTAGCTGATGGGGAACGTGAGGCCCTCGTCGTCACCCCCGCTGCGCCACACCTCGGGGTAGTCCTCGGCGCGCACCTGCTCGGCGGTCGCGTGGGTGAGCATCGCGGGGTCGAAGGTGAGCAGCTCCGGCTCGGTGCGCCGGCGTTCCTTCCACCAGCGGTCGAAGTGCGCGCCGCTCACCACGTCCGCACCGATCCGGGCGTCGTAGAAGTCGAAGAGCGTGTGCTCGTCGACCACCAGGTCGCGGCGGCGGGCGCGGTGCTCGAGCTCCTCGGCCTCCTCGAGGAGGGCGAGGTTCATGCGGTAGAAGCGGTGGTTGGTGTGCCACTCCCCGTAGACCAGGGCGTGCCGGATGAACAGCTCGCGGGCCAGGGCCGGGTCGACCTTCGCGTACGACGTCAGCCGGTCGGCCACCAGGGGGACGCCGTAGAGCGTGACCCGCTCCCGCGCCATCACCGCGGCCCGCTTGCGGGACCAGTGCGGCTCGGCGTACGTCCGCTTCACCAGGTGCGCCCCCAGCCGCTCGGCCCACTCGGGCTGGATCGCCGCGACCTGCCGGCCCCACAGCCGCCCGGTCTCGACGAGCTCACCGGCCATCACGAACTGCGGGTTCTTCCGCTTGAGCACGCTGCCGGGGAAGATCGCGAACCTCGCGTTGCGCGCCCCGAGGTACTCCCGAGGCCCTCCCCTGGATCGAGCGGAGTCCGTGCGGTCCCGCTCCTCCAGCAGCCCGACGTGGCTCAGCAGGCCGGACAGCAGCGCCTGGTGGATCCCGTCGGCGTCGGGGCGGTCCGCCGGCTGACCCACCTCGATGCGCATCTCCTTGCACACCTGCCGGAGCTGGGACTCGAAGTCCTGCCACTCGCGGACCCTCAGGTGGTTGAGGAACTCGCGCTTGCACATCCGGCGGAACGCGCTGGACCCCATCTCCTTCTGCTGCTCCTTGAGATGCCGCCACAGGTTCAGCCAGGTCAGGAAGTCGCTGCCCTCGGCGGTGAACCGCGCGTGCAGCTGGTCCGCCTGCGCCCGCGGACCGGGTCTGTCGGGCCCAGGGCGCTCACGGGGGTCCTGCAAGGACAGTGCCGCGGCGATGACGATCACCTCGCGAACGCAGCCGAGTCGCTCCGCCTCGAGGATCATCCGGGCCAGCCGGGGGTCGATCGGCAGCCGGGCCAGGCGCCGGCCGACCTTGGTGAGACCGCGCCCGGAGACCGCCCCCAGCTCCTCCAGCAGCTGCACTCCGGCGGTGACGTTGCGCCGGTCGGGCGGCTCGACGAAGGGGAAGTCGTTCATGTCGCCGAGACCGAGGCTGGTCATCTGCAGGATGACGCTGGCCAGGTTGGTCCGCAGGATCTCGGGCTCGGTGAACTCCGGGCGCCGGTCGAAGTCCTCCTCCGAGTAGAGCCGGATCGCGATGCCGGCCTCGAGCCGGCCGCAGCGCCCGGAGCGCTGGTTGGCCGACGCCTGGCTGATCGCCTCGACCGGCAGCCGCTGGACCTTGGTCCGCACCGAGTAGCGGCTGATCCGCGCGACGCCGCTGTCCACGACGTACCTGATGCCGGGCACGGTGAGCGACGTCTCCGCGACGTTCGTGGCGAGCACGACGCGGCGGCCGGTGTGCGGGGCGAAGACCCGGTGCTGCTCGGCGGCCGAGAGCCGCGAGTAGAGCGGGACGACCTCGGTGCGCGGCAGATCCGCCAGCGCGTCCGCGGTGTCGCGGATCTCCCGCTCCCCCGGCAGGAAGACCAGGATGTCGCCCGGTCCCTCGGCCGAGAGCTCCGTGACCGCGTCCACGATCGCCTCGGTCTGGTCACGGATGACCGGCTCGCCCTCCTCGTCCTCCTCGGGCAGCTCGATCAGGGGTCGGTAGCGGACCTCCACCGGGTAGGTCCGCCCGGACACCTCGACCACCGGGGCCCCGAAGTGCGCGGCGAACCGCTCGACGTCGATGGTCGCGCTGGTGATGACGACCTTGAGGTCGGGGCGCCGCGGCAGCAGCCGCTTGAGGTAGCCGAGCAGGAAGTCGATGTTGAGGCTCCGCTCGTGGGCCTCGTCGATGATGATCGTGTCGTACCGGCGCAGGTCCCGGTCGCGCTGGAGCTCGGCGAGCAGGATGCCGTCGGTCATCAGCTTGACCCGGCTCGACCTCGACGTCCGGTCCGTGAACCGCACCTGGTAACCGACGAGATCACCCAGCTCGGTCCCGAGCTCGCTGGCGATCCGCTCCGCGACGGAGCGGGCGGCGATCCGCCGCGGCTGGGTGTGCCCGATGATCCCGCCGCGAGGGCCGCCGGCGCCCCGGCCCAGCTCGAGGCAGATCTTCGGCAGCTGGGTGGTCTTGCCGGAACCGGTCTCACCCGCCACGATCACGACCTGGTGGTCACGGATGGCCGCGGCGATATCGTCTCGTCGCTGGCTGACCGGGAGGTCTGCGGGGTAGGTGATCCGCAGGGAGGTCTCGGTCATGGCCCCACCATTGTCCCCACCACTGTCCCCACCACTGTCTGCGACCACCCGACCCGAAGGCGAACGAGATGAGCGAGGAGCAAGGATCCACGGGCGAGCTGGGCGTGCTGACGCCCATCAAGATGCTCTTCGCGGTCGCCGTCGGCATGGCGATCCTCGCCCTGTTCGGCTGGCTCTTCGTCGTGTCGTGGCTCGGCGTCCCGTGGGAGATCGGTCTGCCGCTGTCCCTGGTGGCCGGCCTGGCGATGCTGGCGTGGAGCGGCGGCGGGTGGTGGCGCCTGGTGTCGGTCGGGCTCTGGGTCACCGGCCTCGTGTGGCTGGTGGTGTGGCTGGTCGCCCGCTGACCGCTTGCTAGAACACGTTCTAGTTGCGACCATCGCCCGGTGACGGAGCAGCAGTACGACGTGGTGGTGGTCGGGTCCGGCGGCGGGGCGATGACCGCGGCGGTGCTGGCCGCGAAGGCCGGCCTGCGCACGGTGGTCATCGAGAAGACGGCGTACCTGGGCGGCACCTCGGCCTACTCGGGCGGCGCGTGCTGGCTGCCGGGCAGCCAGGTGCAGCAGCGCGCCGGGATCCCCGACTCGACCCAGGGCGCTCGCGACTACCTCGCCGCGATCCTCGAGGACCCGGACGCTGGGTTCAACGCTGGGAAGGTCGAGGCCTTCCTCACCCACTCCCCGGAGCTGGTGGCGGAGCTGGAGTCGGACCCTGGCCTCGACTTCGAGTGGCTTCCGTTCTCGGAGTACTACGACGCCCCCGGCCGGGTGCCGATGGGGCGCTCCATCCAGCCGACCAACGTCAAGCGCGCCGACCTGCCGCCCGAGGTCGCGGAGCTCGTCCGGCCCCCCGTCGAGCGGGACCGCGCCGGCGAGGGCGGCCGCAACACGCTGAGCGGAGGTCAGTCGCTGATCGCGCGGCTGGCCGCGATCTTCGTCCGGGAGGGCGGCGAGCTGCGCACCAACCTGCCGGTGACCGGTCTCGCGTCCGACGACAGCGGCCGGGTCGTCGGCGTCGCCGTGATGTCCCCCGAGGGCCCGATCGAGATCGACGCCGCGCGCGGCGTGGTCCTCGGCTCCGGCGGGTTCGAGGGCAACGCGGCGATGCGGGCCGAGCACGACGTGCCCGGCGACGTCGCCTGGACGATGGCGCCGCACGCGACCAACACCGGCGAGCCGCTGACCGCGGCGATGGCCTTGGGCGCGGCGACCGACTTCCACGCGCTCGGCTGGTTCTGCCCCGGCCTCGAGCAGCCGGACGGGGGCGGGTCCTTCACGCTCGGGTTCCGCAGCGGCCTGATGGTCGACCAGACCGGACGCCGCTACGCCAACGAGTGCCTGCCCTACGACCGGTTCGGCCGGATCATGGCCCAGGCCCCTGAGCGGATCCCGTCGTGGTTCGTCTTCGACAGCCGCGAGGGCGGCCGGCTGCCCGCGATCGCCATGCCCGAGGGCGACCCGGCCGCGCACCTCGAGGCCGGCACCTGGGTCACGGCCGAGACCGTCGAGGAGCTTGCCGCCGCGACCGGCCTGCCCGCCGACGTCCTGACCGAGACCGTCGCCCGGTTCAACGCCTTCGCCGAGTCGGGGGTGGACGAGGACTTCGGCCGCGGCGAGGACGAGTACGACACGTTCTTCGCCGGCGGCACCGGCCCCAACAAGGCGCTGACGCCGTGCGACCAGGCGCCGTTCTACGCCGCCCGGTTCGTGCTGTCCGACCTCGGCACCAAGGGTGGGCTGGTCACGGACGCGGCCGGCCGGGTGCTGCGCGAGGACGGGTCCGCCATCCCGGGCCTCTACGCGTGCGGCAACACCGCGGCGTCCGTGTTCGGGTCGGTCTACCCCGGGCCCGGCGCACCCCTGGGCTCGGCGATGGTCTTCGCCTCGCTGGCGGTCCGGGACATCGCCGGAGCCTGACCGGAGGACCACCGGACCCTGACAGGTTCCTGACATTCGCCGGTCAGGGTCACTGCCATGAAGCCACGAACCGCAGCCCTGTCCGCCACCCTCGCCGCCACCGTCGTCGCGACGCCGCTGGCCTGGAGCGTGCTCAGCTCCGGCGCCAGCGCCGTTCCGGCCAGGACCACCCCCGTCGCCGTCCAGGCCGTCGCCGTTCAGGCCGTCGCCCCCACCGTCGTACCGGCCGAGACCGCGACGCCGCAGGCCGAGACCGGCCCGCCGGTGCTGCGCGTCGAGGACGTCCTGAGCCACGGCAGCGCGCGGCGCACCGCCCTCTTCGAGGCCTACACGGCCTGTCTCCTCGACGAGGGCGCCCCGACCGTCGAGGACGAGCGCCCCGTCCCGGACGTGGGCTACAACCAGGCCCGCGGCGTCGCCATCGCCGACCCCGTCCCGGCCCGGATCGAGCGCGCGTGTGCTGACCTGCTGCCGGTCTACCCGCCGTCCCTGGAGGCCGCCACCAACCCCGACTTCGCGGCCGACGCGGCGTCGTACGTCGCCTGCCTGCGCAGCAACGGCATCTGGGTGCGGCTGCTGAACGACCGCAACATCAGCTGGACCTACCTCGCCGGCCACGACGTGCCCGAGGACAACGCCCGGATCGAGGACGAGTGCCTGCTCGCGAGCTTCGCCGACTGAACGCGGGCCCCGGGTCGGGGACACGTTCCTAGACTCGCGGCAATGGCACGCATCCTGGTGGCCGAGGACGATCCCAAGCAGGCCGAGCTGATCCGTCGGTACGCCGTCGCGGAGGGACACTCCGTGACGGTCGTACCCGACGGCAGCCAGGCCCTGGAGGCGATCCGGCAGCGGGTCCCCGACCTGCTCATCCTCGACGTGATGATGCCGGCGCTCGACGGGCACGACGTCTGCCGGGTGCTGAGGGCGGCCCCGGAGACCGGCCACCTGCCGATCCTCATGCTGACCGCGCGGGTCGGCGAGGACGACCTCCTCCGGGGCCTGGACCTCGGCGCGGACGACTACCTGACGAAGCCCTACAGCCCCCGCGAGCTGATGGCCAGGGGGCGCGCACTGCTGCGCCGGAGCGGGGCGACCGGCACCGAGGCTGCCCGCCCTGCGGTCACGGTGGGCGACCTGACCGTGGCACCGGCCAGCCACGAGGTGTCGTTCCGGGACGTGCCGGTCGACTGCACCCCCGGCGAGTTCGCACTCCTCGACATCCTCGTGTCCGAGCCGGGCCGGGTGTTCAGCCGGGACCAGCTGCTCCGGCACCTGCACGGTGCCGAGGACTTCGTGTCCCGCCGGACGGTGGACGTCCACGTCGCCAACCTGCGCAAGAAGCTCGACCCCGCACTGATCCGCACCGTCTACGGCGTTGGCTACGCGTTCGCGATCCAGCGGTGACCCGCGCCGCGCGGGTCCCCTGGCACCGCAGCCTGTCGGTGCGGTTGTTCGCGCTGGGTGCGGTGGTCGCCCTGCTCGCCGTGGCGGCCGCGACGTGGGCCACCGTGCGCGCCACGACCGTCGCCGTGCAGGAGGAGCAGCAGGAGTCGTTCCACGCCGACGCGAAGATCTACGACGCCCTGGTGGAGTACGCCGCGACGCACCGCTCGTGGAGCGGCGCCCAGTCCCTGGTGCGCCGGCTCGGGCGCCAGCACGACGGCCCCGTGACGCTGACCGACACCGCCGGCCAGGTCATCCTCAGCTCGGACGGGTCCACCGAGCCGCACGCGCCGGGGAAGGCACGCGCCCGGCTCGACGCGCTCGACGTCGACACCGCCCTGCTCATCGCTCCTCAGCAGGAGCCAGAGCCGGTCACGGGTCCGACTGACTGCGGCGGCGAGATCGGACCCTCGGAGTGCGCCAGGGTCATCGTCACGCCGACCCTGGCGCTGGACCCGCGGATCGACGGACCGTTCACGACCGCCGACCGATCGGCCTTCCAGGCGCTGCAGCGGGCGGTGCGCGCCTGTCTTCGTGAGGCCGGGGCGCCCTCCCAGGTCACGTTGCTGGAGAACCTCAGCGTCGTCGTGCCGGGCGGCGAGGCCCGCCGGGTGGTGACGGGGTGCCTCGACGACGCGCTGCGCGCCGCCTTGGCGCCGTACGTCGCGCCGCCGGCACTGCTGCACATGACCGGCGAGGGCTCACAGGCCGAGGTGTTCTGGGACCTCTCGGGCCCCAACCAGCGGCGGATCGCGCTGCTCGCCGGCGGCGTGCTGCTCGTGACGCTCGTCCTCTGCGCGATGCTCGCGGCGACCATCGTCCGACCGCTGCGCCGGATGGCGGCGACCGCGCTCCGGGCCGGCGAGGGGGATCTCGCCGCGCGGGTGCCCGAGCGTCGCCGCGACGAGATCGGCGAGCTGGGCCGCGCGTTCAACCGGATGGCCGACCGTCGCGAGCAGCTCGAGGAGGCCCGTCGGCAGATGGTCAGCGACGTCTCGCACGAGCTCCGGACGCCGCTGGCGAACGTGCGTGGCTGGGTCGAGGCCGCCAGGGACGGCGTCGTCCCTGCGGACCAGGAGCTGATCGCCAGCCTGCACGAGGAGAGCCTGCACCTGCAGCGGCTCGTCGACGACCTGCACGACCTGGCCCTCGCCGACGCAGGCGAGCTCCGGCTCGAGCCGGAGGCCGTCGAGCTCGCGGTGTTCCTCGACCAGGTCGCCTCGTCGTTCGGCGCCGCCGCGGCCCGGGCCGGGATCGACCTCCTGACGGACTGCGCGCCCGGGGCGTGGGTCCAGGCTGACCCGGTCCGCTTGCGTCAGGCGGTCGCCAACCTGGTGGCCAACGCGCTGCGGCACACGCCGCCCGGGGGTCGGGTGACGCTGCGCGCCGCCGACGGGCTCGTCGAGGTCGTCGACGACGGCGAGGGGATCCCGGACGACGAGCTGTCCCGGGTGTTCGAGCGGTTCCGGCGGGTCGATCCGTCCCGCAGCCGCGCCACGGGAGGCAGCGGCCTCGGGCTGGCCATCGTCCGTCAGATCGTGGAGGCACACGGCGGCACCGCGACCGCCCGGAGCGGGCTGGGCCTCGGGACGTCGATCCGCCTGGCGTTCCCGACGCCCTCAGGTCAGGTCCTGGTCACCCGACCCGGTGGTGTCACCTGACCCGTCCGGGGTGACCTCGTCGTCGGGTGGCGTCGCCGGCTGCGGGGGCAACCCCGGCGGCCCGGCGGGCATCCCGCCGGGCGGCTGCGGCATCTGGCCCTGGCCCTGGCCCGGTGGCCCGCCTCCCGGCCCGCCGAACCCGTCACCGCGGCCTCCGTCCCTGCTGAAGCCCGGACGCCCGTCGCGCCCGCCGTCGTCGGCCGTCGCGGCGTGGATGGCGGCGCCGGCCCCTCCGCCGATGACCAGTCCGGCCACCGCCACCGCGGCGACGCCCTTGATCCCGTAGCCGCGCTCGCGCCAGCCCGCCCGGGTGGGCGGCGGGGGTGCCACGGCCTGCTGTTCCTCGTCGTGCTCGCTCATGACGACACCGTCCTCCCCCGACCTGTGCGGACGCTGTGCGCAGGTCCAGGAAAGCCTGTTCACAGGAAACCCACAGCGAGCGACCGCAGAGTGGTGGTCATGAGCAGCACCGAGACCCTCCAGCTGACCCGGCCCGACGGGTCTCCCCTGCGCGTCCTCGTCGCCGACGACGAGGTCAACATCGTCGAGCTCATCGGCATGGCGCTGCGCTACGAGGGGTGGGAGGTCAGCACCGCCCACACCGGCACGGCGGCGGTCAACGCCGCCAAGGACGTGCGGCCGGACGCGGTGGTGCTCGACATGATGCTGCCCGACATCGACGGGATGGAGGTCCTCCGCCGGATGCGCGGCACGCAGCCCGACGTACCCGTCGTGTTCCTCACCGCCAAGGACGCTGTCGAGGACCGGATCGCCGGGCTGACGGCCGGGGGCGACGACTACGTCACCAAGCCGTTCTCGCTCGAGGAGCTGGTGGCCCGGCTGCGGGCCCTCATGCGCCGGGCGGGGGCGCAGCGGGCCCAGTCCAGCTCGGTGCTCGTCGTCGGCGACCTCGAGCTCGACGAGGACAGCCACGAGGTGTCCCGCAGCGGCGAGCAGATCTCGCTCACCGCCACCGAGTTCGAGCTGCTGCGCTTCCTGATGCGGAACCCTCGGAGGGTGCTGAGCAAGGCCCAGATCCTCGACCGGGTCTGGAACTACGACTTCGGCGGCCAGGCCAACGTCGTCGAGCTCTACATCTCCTACCTGCGCAAGAAGGTCGACGCCGGCCGGGAGCCGATGATCCACACCATGCGCGGCGCCGGCTACGTGCTGAAACCGGCCGGGTGACCGGGTGCTGAGGAGGCCCGCGTCCCTCACCTCGCGGCTGGTCGTGACGACGGTCGCGCTGGTGGTGCTGGTCGCCGTCCTCATCGGCGCCGCGGCCACCGCGGCCCTCAACGCGCAGCTGACCAGCCAGCTCGACGAGGACCTGCGGGCCGCGGCGGGCACCGGCCGTCCGGTGGTCGGCGCCGGGGACGAGGACGAGGACGGCCCCGGTCCGGGCCTGCCGCCAGGAGCCGTCGGGCCGCAGCGACAGGGCGGGCCGCAGACGATCCGGGCGCTCTTCGACGGGACGACGGCGTCCGGCGTCATCATCGGCGGGTACGACGAGGACGACGCCCTGAGCACCGAGGTGCTCGACGAGCTGGCCGACGTGCCGGTCGACGGGCAGGTGCACGAGGTGGACCTCACCGGTCTCGGCAGCTACCGGGTGATCGCGGTCGAGCGCGCGGTCGGCACCGAGGTCACCGGGCTGCCCACCGAGCAGATCGAGGACGCCATCACCTCGCTCATCGGCTGGGAGGCGCTGCTCATCGGGGTCGGGGCGCTGCTGGCCGCGGGCGGCGGCCTGCTGCTGGTACGCCGTCAGCTACGGCCGCTCCGCGAGGTGGCCGCGACCGCCCACGCGGTGGCCGCTCTGCCCCTGGCCGAGGGCGACATCGACCTCGCGGAACGGGTGCCGGACCACCTCACCGACGAGCGCACCGAGGTGGGGCAGGTCGGCTCGGCGCTGAACGCCCTGCTCGCCCACGTCGAGACGTCCTTGGAGGCGCGGCACCGCAGTGAGCAGCAGGTCCGGCAGTTCGTGGCGGACGCCTCGCACGAGCTGCGGACGCCGCTCTCGACGATCGCCGGCTACACCGAGCTGGCCCGCACCCGGCCGGACGCCGAGACCACCGCGACCGCCCTCGGCAAGGTGGAGGAGGAGGCCGGGCGGATGACGACCCTGGTCGAGGACCTGCTGCTGCTCGCCCGGCTCGACGCGGGCCGGCCGATGCGCCGCGAGCCGGTGGACCTGACCCGGCTGCTCGTCGAGGCGGTCAACGACGCCCGGGTCCTGGCACCCGAGCACCACTGGCGGATCGTGGTGCCCGACGAGCCGATCGAGGTGACCGGGGACGAGCAGGGGCTGCACCAGGTGGTGACCAACCTGCTGACCAACGCCCGGAAGCACACACCCCCGGGCACCACCGTGACGGTCACCGGGAGCGCGGACGGGTTCGACGTCCACGACGACGGGCCCGGGTTCCCGCCTGCGCTGGCGCCGCACGCCTTCGAGCGGTTCGCCCGCGGCGACGCGAGCCGCAACCGGGCCGGCGGCGCCGGGCTCGGGCTGGCCCTCGTCGACGCCATCGTGCGCTCGCACGCGGGCTCCGTCCGGCTGACCTCCCAGCCCGGCGACACGACCGTGGCGGTTCGACTTGGCTCCGCCCAGATTGTCTGACAATCTGGGCGTGAGCGATTCCGAGGAGGGACCGATGACGACGTACGCGGACGACCAGGCCACAGTGGCGGGCATGAGCGAGCTGGCCTTCGAGGCCGCCGAGGCCCGGACCGCGCACAACTACCACCCGCTGCACGTCGTGGTCTCGCACGCCGAGGGCGCGTGGATGACCGACGTCGACGGCCGTCGCTACCTGGACCTCCTGGCGGGCTACTCCGCCCTCAACTTCGGGCACGGCCACCCGGCGCTGCTGGCCGCGGCGCACGCCCAGCTCGACCACCTGACGCTCACCAGCCGGGCGTTCGTGCACGACCAGTTCGCCGGGTTCTGCGCCGCCCTGGGCGACCTGTGCGGCAAGGAGCTCGTGCTGCCGATGAACACCGGCGCCGAGGCCGTCGAGACCGCCATCAAGGTCACCCGCAAGTGGGGCTACGACGTCAAGGGCGTCCCCAGCGACCGCGCCGAGATCATCGTCGCCTCGGGCAACTTCCACGGCCGGACCACCACCATCGTCGGGTTCTCCGACGACCCGGACGCCCGTGGCGGGTTCGGTCCGTTCACCCCGGGGTTCATCCAGGTCCCCTACGGCGACCTGGCGGCGCTCGAGGGCGCGATCACGCCGCACACCGTGGCCGTGCTGATCGAGCCGATCCAGGGCGAGGGCGGCGTGGTCATCCCGCCGGACGGCTACCTGCGCGGCGTCCGCGAGCTCTGCACGGCCCGTGACGTGCTGTTCGCCGCCGACGAGATCCAGGCCGGCCTCGGCCGCACCGGCACGACCTTCGCCTGTGACCACGAGGGCGTCGTCCCCGACCTCTACATCCTCGGCAAGGCGCTCGGCGGCGGCATCGTGCCCGTCTCCGCCGTCGTCGCGGACCGCGACGTCCTGGGCGTCCTGAAGCCCGGGCAGCACGGCAGCACGTTCGGCGGCAACCCGCTGGCCTGCGCGGTGGGCCACACCGTCGTCGACATGCTGGCCACCGGCGAGTTCCAGGCCCGGGCCGCCGAGCTCGGCGTGGTGCTGCGCCGGCGGCTCGAGGCGATGGTCGGCCACGGCGTCGTCGGCATCCGCACGCGCGGGCTCTGGGCCGGGGTCGACATCGACCCCGCGGTCGGCACGGGCCGCCAGGTCTGCGAGGCGCTCATGGAGCGCGGCGTCCTCGCCAAGGACACCCACGGCTCGACGATCCGCCTCGCCCCGCCGCTGGTCGTCTCCGAGGAGGACCTGCTCTGGGGCCTCGACCAGCTCGCGGCGGTCGTCGGCGACTGAGTCAGGCCCGCTCGCACTGCCGGCGTTTGCCGCGCCCGTAGTCCTGCGTGCACCTGTCGATCCCCGGCCCGCCGGAGAAGCGGTCGTCGCCGTCGCCGCCGAGCAGCTCGTCCGCGCCGGCGCCACCCTTCACACGGTCGTTGCCGCCGGCGCCGCGGACGCTGTCCGCCCCGCCACCGCCGACGATCCGGTTGCCGAGGATCGAGCCGATGATCTCGTCGTCGAAGCGCGAGCCGCGGACGCCCTCGACCGACGCGAGTCGGTCGGAGCCCTGCGCGATGGCTCGACCGCGCTTGAGATCGGCGAGGACCCGCACGGGCGAGTCGCCGTAGTCCACCACGTCGTCGGCGAGGCCCCCGTCCAGGTCGTCGTCACCGGTGCCGGGGGTCAGCACGTCGGTGTCCGCGCCCCCTCGGAGCCGGTCCGAGCCGCCCAGACCGAGGATCCGGTCGCGCCCGCGCCCGCCTTCGAGGACGTTGGCTGCCGGGGAGCCCGTGAGCACGTCGGCGAACCGGCTGCCGGTGGCGTTCTCCACCGCCTTCAGACGGTCCGTGCCCTCGCCGTCGACGCGCCGGGCTCCGAGATCGACCGAGACCTTCCTCCGCGAGATCGCGTAGGACACGGCGTCCTCACCCTTGCCCCCGTCGAGGCGGTCACGGCCGGATCCGCCGAGGAGGACGTCCCGGCCGCCGCGTCCCCGCAACGTGTCGTCGCCACCGACGCCGCACAGCACGTCGGCACCACTCGTGCCCCGCAGGGTGTCGTCGGCTGCGGTCCCGAGCGACGTGCAGAGGATCGCGACGGCCGAGTGGCGGTTGTTGGCGAAGTCGGGGTCGGCGGTGGTCGACGTGGCCATGGCGCTCACCTCGTGGACGCCCGGAGCCCCGCCGGCGGCGGTCAACGTCACGGTGCGGCTGGCTCCGGGAGGCAGTTCCCCCAGCGAGCAGCGGACGACGTCCTGTCCCACGCAGCCGGCGGTGTCGACTCCGCTGATCGTGATGCCGGAGGGCAGCCGGAACGTCAGCGCGCTGCGCATCGCGGGACTGTCGCCACTGTTGGTGACGGTGGCGGAGTACGACGTCGCGCTGCCCACCGCCACCATGTCGTCCGCAACGGCCAGGGACGTCCGGAGGTCGGCGCGAGGCATCGAGCCCGGGGCGGCGCCCCAGTCCACGGTTGCCGCCAGGGCGCTCGCCTCGTAGACCGTCCTGGTCTCGCCGGTCGCCAGGTCGCGGGTGGTCACCTGCGCGGCACCGAAACCCGATCCGACCCGCGGGAGGGTGACGTAGGCGAGGCTGGAACCGTCGGGCGACCACGATGTGTCCCCCTCGAAGCCAGGCCCCGGGAGCCGCGTCACGTCGCTCCCGTCGGCATTCATGAGGAAGAGGTCGCCCTCGCAGTAGGGCATCGTGGGTGCGCAGCTGCCGTCCCTGCTGCTGTAGAAGACGATCTGGGAACCGTCGGGCGACCAGGTGGGGTCGCCGTCCACGGCCAGCCCGGGCGCATCGGGATCGGTGTTGGTCGTCAGCTGGGTGACGTTGCTCCCGTCGGCGTCCATCACGAACACCTCGGTGTCGGTGTCGCTCACCGGCTCGCCCACGGTAGGTGTCCTGCGACGCTGGAAGGCGATCTTGTCGCCCAGGGGCGACCAGCTCGGCGCCTCGACGCTCGGTCCCTGGTGGATCATGTGCCGGTCAGTCCCGTCGGCGTTGATCACCCAGATCTGGCCGGTCACCCCGTTGGGCCGCAGCGTGTAGACCAGGCGGGTGCCGTCGGGCGACCAGGACGGCCGGTAGACCGGGGCGGAGTCGAGCACCCGGGTGTCGGAGCCGTCGGCGCGCGCCACGAGGAGGGTCTCGAACCGGTTGAAGGCGAACCAGCGCCCGTCGGGCGACCAGGTCGGGTTGAAGTTGCTCTCCGTCTGACCGGCGAACAGCCGGCGCAGACCGCTGCCATCCGGGTTCATCGAGTAGGACTGGCTCTGGTTGCCTGCCCCGGGCCCCGTCACCGCGAGCAACCCGTTGTCCCCGGGCGACGCCACCGCGCTCGAGCCGGGCGCCGAGGCCGCCAGGGCCAGCAGGGTCACCGCGGTCACGATTCGTCCAGCTGTTGCCATGGCAGGCCCTCCCCGTGTGCCGACGACGCACTCTACGTCGGCGCCGCCGGTGCCGCGCCCAATCAGATGACGCGGGCGGTCCGCTTGCTGACCCGGGTCACCGGCAGGTAGCCGGGTCGGGTGCCGGTCACCTTCACCTTGATCCGCTGACCCTCGAACCGGTTCCGCAGCTTGAGCTTGGTGCCCGTCGCACCGCGGATGGCCTTGCGGTTCGCGAACCACTGGTAGGTCAGCACCGCGCCCGCCTGCCACTGGCCGGGCACGACCCGCAGCTGCCTGCCGATCTCGGCCCTGCCACGGATCCCGGGGCGCGGAGCCGGGCTGACCGGCACCGCCCTGACCGCCAGCGTGGAGGCACAGGTCGTGCAGGTCGAGCCGAGGGTGGCCGCGCGCGTGGTCGCCCGGAGCACGCCGTTGCCGGACCCCGGCGCGACGGTGACCGGGACCTGGACGACCGTGGTCGCGCCGACTGCCGTGCTGGGCACGGTCCACGTGAGGGTGCCTCCGGCCCGGGTCGCACCGGAGGGCAGGGCGCCGAGGGTCGCGTCGTCGAGGACGTCGGTCAGGTCGGCGGTGACGACGGTGCCGGCCAGGGGCACCTGGCCGGTGTTCGTGACCGAGAGCCGGTAGGTCACGCCCGCCCCTGCCGAGACCGGACCACCGGCTGGGGTGGACGCCAGTGCAAGGTCGAACCTCCCGGGCCAGGCCGGCTTGTCGGCGTCGTAGATCCAGTCCTGGAAGAACGCGTCGAGCTGACGGCCCGACAGCTCCTCGGCGAGGGCGACGAACGCCGCCGTGCCGGGGCTCTGGCCGGCGTACCGGACCTGCCACTCCCGCATCAGCCCGGCGAAGGTCGGCGCGCCGATGGCGGTGCGCAGCGCCTCCAGCGCCATCGCGCCGCGGTCGTAGACGTGCGAGCCGTAGAGGTCGGTCGGGTCGCTGTCGTCCTCGTCCACCGTCGGCGTCGTCCACGTGGCGTCGTCGGCCGGGGTGTCCACCCACTCGTCGTAGAAGTGCTCCTCGGTGCCGGCCTCGTCGACGTACTGCTCCTCCGCGTAGGTCGCCGGTCCCTCACCGAGCCACAGGTCGTTCCACACCTTGGGCGACACGTTGTTGCCGAACCACTGGTGCATGACCTCGTGGATCAGCGTCGCGGTGCCGACGGAGTTCGGGAAGAAGGACCGGTCCTGCGTCTCCAGCGCGTAGTTGATCCCCGCGAGCGGCGAGATGCTGTCGACCACGATGCCGGTGCTGTTGCCCGGGTAGGGGCCGTAGCGGGCCTCGAAGAAGTCGAGGTAGCCCTTGAGGTTGCCACGTGCGGTGGCGGCGGCAGAGGCACCGGTGGCCGTCGGGTCGATGAACGTCCACTCCGGGATGGTCCGCCCGCTCGCCAGAGCGATGTCGGCGGTCGTCATGTCGTAGCGGCCGATGGAGATGATCACCAGCTCGCTGGCCATCTGCTCCTGCTGCTCCCAGACCCAGGTCGTCCGCCCGGCGTCCTCGACGTGGGAGACGAGCTCGCCGTTCGCGACCGCGGCGCTGTCACCGAGGCTGATCGTGGACGGGATGTCGATGCTGAAGTCGTACGTCGCCTTGTCGGCCGGCGTGTTGTTGTTGGGGAAGCCGGTCATCGAGCCGATCGGCTGGTTGACGAACGTCGCGCCGTCCGAGGTGGCGTTCCAGCCCTCCATCGAGCCGTCGGCGTCCTCGTGCGCGACCGGGGTCCCGGAGTACTCGACGACCGTGGTGAACTCCCCGTCCACCGGAGTGGTGGGCGTGATGACCAGCTTGAACCTGGTCTCCGCAGGGACCTGGGACCGGGTGAACGTCGCGGGGGTGCCGTTGACGGTGACCGAGTCGACCGTGAGCCCCTCGAAGTCCAGGGAGAACGACGACAACGGCGCCCCGGTGGTCGTGGCGGTGATCGTGGCGGACGCGTCGATCGTCTGGGGCGCGAGGACCGGGATCGTCTGAGGTGTCCAGACGATGTCGAGGTCGTAGTGGCTGACGTCGTAGCCGCCGTTGCCGACGTGCGGGAACTGCGTGTCGCCGGAGGTCTGGGCGCCGGCGACCGGGTCCGCGGCGTGGGCGGCCGGCGACACCAGCGTCAGGGCGCCGGCGGCCACCACGAGGGAAAGAGTGCGGGCGACCAGGCGTGAGGAGGGGGTCATCGATGGGTCTTCCGTGTGGGAGCCGGCGGGCCCGAGGAGACCATCATGGAGTCCACCCGCGCACGGTCAACGACGGGCCGACGGTTTAGCGACGCGGCGCGACCGCGTCCACCAGGGCCGGGAGCGCTCCGGTGATGATGCCCAGCAGCTCGTCGCGGCTGACCTCGCCGGGGTCGGTCCGCCAGGCGATGACCAGCTCCTCGCACATCGCGGCCCAGCCGCGGACGACGAGCCGGTTGCGGGGGGTGTCGTGGACCAGCTCTCCCTGGGCGTCTTCCAGGAAGATCCGCTCGGAGAGCACCTCGCGCACCTCCTCGTAGATGCCGCGCAGCGTCTCGTTGCCGCCCGCGGCGCCCCGGACCAAGGAGACGTAGCCCTCGAAGTTCGCGGTCACGTAGTCGACGTACGCCGCCACGGAGACGAGGAGCCGGTCGAGCGGCTCGCCGCCCGCCGGGGGGGCGGTCTGGGCGATCAGGTCGTCCGCCGCGTGCCGGACGACGGCCTCGTGGAACGCGGTCTTGTTGCCGAAGTAGTGGTAGAGCAGTCCGCGAGAGATGCCCGCCTCCTCGGCGAGCAGGTCGATCGAGAGCTCGTCGAGCGAGCGGTCCGCGAGCAGACGGACCCCCAGGCCGAGCAGCTGCTCACGGCGCTCCGCCGGGGTCAGCCGGGTCCGTGTGGTCGCGGTCACGGACGGCATCTTATTGACACTTGTTCAATATCGCCAATACCGTCAGGCCATGACCGAGGCAGCCCCCGCTCAGCGGGTCGACCACCTGATCATCGGGGCCGGGTTCGCCGGCCTCTGCGCCGCCATCAAGCTGCAGGAGGACGGCGAGCGCGACTTCGTGGTGCTCGAGCGCGGCCCCGACGTCGGTGGCACCTGGCGCGACAACACCTACCCCGGCGCCGCGTGCGACGTCCCCAGCCAGCTCTACTCGTTCTCCTTCGCGCGCAACCCGGACTGGTCGAGCTCCTACTCCCCGCAGCCGGAGATCCAGGCCTACATCCAGAGGGTCGCGCGGCGGTCCGGCACCCTGGACCGCTTCGTGTTCGACACCACCGTCGAGGACGCTGACTGGGACGACACCGCTCAGCGGTGGACCGTCCGCACCTCCGGAGGCACCTGGTCGGCACGCACGGTCATCGTCGGCGCCGGTGGGCTCTCGGAGCCGAGGCTGCCGGAGATCGACGGCATCGACACGTTCCAGGGGACGCTGTTCCACACCGCCCAGTGGGACCACTCGGTCGACCTGACCGGCAAGCGGGTCGCGGTCATCGGCACCGGCGCATCCGCGATCCAGGTCGTCCCCGAGCTCCAGAAGATCGTCGCCCACCTCGACGTCTACCAGCGCACGGCGCCCTGGGTGATCCCCCGCAACGACCGCACCTACGGCGACCTCGAGCGCCGGGCGCTGCGGTACGTGCCGGGCCTCCAGCGGCTCTACCGGACCGGGGTCTACCTGGCCAAGGAGGCCACGGTCCCGGCGTTCACGCTGTGGCCCGGGATCTCCGCACCGGCCCAGAAGCAGGCGCTGGCCAACATCCGCAAGGGGATCAAGGACCCGGCGCTGCGCGAGAAGGTCACGCCGCACTTCGCCTTCGGGTGCAAGCGGGTCCTCATCTCCAACGACTACTACCCGGCGCTGGCCGCCGACAACGTCGACCTGGTCACCGACCCGATCGCCAAGGTGACCGGCAGCTCGATCGTCACCGCCGACGGCACCGAGCGCGAGATCGACGTCCTGGTGGTCGCCACCGGCTTCTACACGACCGAGCTGCCGATCACCGAGCACATCACCGGGCGACACGGCCAGACGCTCGCCGAGCAGTGGCGGGACTCCGGCATGACCGCCTACAAGGGCACGACCGTCCCGAACTTCCCCAACCTGTTCTTCATCGTCGGGCCCAACACCGGCCTCGGCCACTCGAGCATGGTGCTGATGATCGAGTCGCAGGTCGCCTACATCCGCGACGCGCTCAGGACGATGCGCACGGGCGGGTACGACGTGGTCGAGGTCGACCAGGCCGCGACCGACCGCTACAACGCCGCCCTGCAGGGCCGGATGAGGCGCACGGTGTGGAGCGCCGGCGGCTGCGACAGCTGGTACCTCGACGCGCACGGCAAGAACACCACCCTCTGGCCCCGCTCCACCTGGGACTTCCGCCGCCGGCTGGCGTCGTTCGACCCCGAGGCCTACACCCTGTCCCGGGCCGCCCGGCCCGTCCACGCCCGAGAGGACGTCACCGCATGAGGACCCTGGCCGACAAGGTCGTCGTGATCACCGGGGCCGGCTCGGGGATCGGCCGGGCCCTCGCGGTCAACCTGGCCCGGCGGGGTTCCCTCCTCGCGCTGTCCGACGTCGACGAGGCCGGACTCGCCGAGACGGTCACCCTGGCCCAGCGGGCCGGCGCCCCCCAGGTCCGCAGCGACCGGCTCGACGTGGCCGACCGGGACGCGATGGGGCGCTACGCCCTCGACGTCGTCCAGCACTTCGGCCGGGTCAACGTCATCGTCAACAACGCCGGCGTCTCGCTGACCGGCGACTTCACCGACCTCGAGTACAACGACATCGACTGGATCATGGGCGTCAACCTGTGGGGCGTCCTGCACGGCACCAAGGAGTTCCTGCCGCACCTGATCGCCTCCGGCGACGGGCACGTCGTCAACCTGTCGTCCCTCTTCGGCCTCATCTCGATGCCGGGCCAGTCGATCTACAACGCCACCAAGTACGCCGTCCGCGGCATGTCCGAGGCCCTGCGCGAGGAGATGCTGGTCGCCGGCCACCCGGTCGGCGTCACCTCGGTCCACCCCGGAGGCATCAAGACCGCGATCGCCCGCAACTCCCGGGTCTCGGCCAAGGAGGACAAGGCCGCCACCGCGGAGCTGTTCGACACCAAGCTGGCCAAGATGTCGCCGGAGAAGGCCGCCGAGATCATCGTGAGCGGCATCCTCAAGAACAAGGCCCGGGTCCTCGTCGGCATCGACGCCCACGCCCTGCACCACGCGGCCAAGCTGCTCGGCTCGCGTTACCAGGACGTCGTCGCCAAGGCGTCCCAGAAGGTCGTGCCGCCGAAGGTCACCGTCCACGAGTGACCGCCGCGCGGTAGAACAGTCGCGTGCCTCGCGAACCCGGCGACCCGATCCGCGTCGAGCTCACCAAGTGGGGTGACCGGCCGCACTGGGAGTTCGACGGCCTCTTCCTCGGCTCCGACGAGCACGGCGACTGGCTCGGCTTCACGGCCGGCACGCTGATGGCACGCCCGGGCATGGAGATCCGGCCCGCGAACCACCAGGTCGGACTGGTGCCCACGCGCGGTGCGGCGTTCCTGGCGACCTTCCACGGACCGGGCGGCGACAAGCGCACGTACGTCGACATGACCTCGGTCCCGAGCTGGGACGGCTCGGTCGTGCGCGCGGTCGACCTCGACCTCGACGTGGTCGAGGAGCTCGACGGGACCGTGTTCGTCGACGACGAGGACGAGTTCGCCGAGCACCAGGTGCTGTTCGGCTACCCGCGCGAGGTCGTCACGCTGGCCGAGGTCACCCGGGACAGCGTGCTGGCCGCGGTCACCGCCCGCGCGGCGCCGTTCGACGGCTCCGCGCAGCGCTGGCTCGAGGTGCTCGACGAGCTCGTCCGGGGATGAGCGAGTCCTCGGCACCGGACACCGGCTGGGCGGCGTACCGCGAGCAGTCGTTCGGCGATCCCTACCTGGTGTGGCACGACGGCCCGGACTTCGCCGAGTTCCGGGAGCGGTTCGCCGCCGAGCCGGAGCTGGCCACCCGGATGCTGCGGGAGGGCATCGCCGAGGGCGACGCCCTGGCCGCCCAGACGCCCCGAGAGCTGACGCTCACTGACCCGCAGCGCGCCGGGTTCGTGGAGATGCTGCGCGAGGCGCTGCCCGCCGCGCCCGCCGGCGTCCGGCTCGAGGCCGGCGCCTCCCTCTTCGCCCTCACCGGAGACCCTGCCTGGTCGGCTCCCGTGGTGGACGTCCTGGGGTCGACGGTCCACTGGGGCGTCCGCATCGACGCCGCGATCCGGCTCAAGGCCTTCCCGCCGACCCCGGAGCTGGTGGCCGCCCTGGCCCGCGGGGCGCGCGACCTCGAGTACCTCGTCCGCTACCACTCGGCCAACACCCTGCTCCGCTGGGCGGGCCGGACCGAGGAGATCAGCGACGACCAGGATCTGTTCCGGCTGCTGGTCGACGAGGCCGGTCCCGAGGGATGGGCGGTGGCCGCCGGGCGGCTCGCTGCGGCGGTGCCCCTACGCCTGTGACAGCCTGATCCGGTGCGGATCGACTTCCATGCCTCGGCCGAGCCGACCCTCGGCGTGGAGTGGGAGCTGGCCCTGGTCGACCGGCGCAGCCGCGACCTGCGCAACGACGCCGCGCACCTGTTCGCCCGGGCCAAGGCCCGGCTGCCCGACCCCGAGCGCCTGCACAAGGAGATGCTGAAGAACACCGTCGAGCTCGTCACGGGCGTCTGCCGCACCGTGCCGGAGGCGATGGCCGACCTGCGCCGCACCCTCGAGGTCGTCCTGCCTGCCGGGGACGACCTGGACATCGACCTCCTCGGCGCCGGCACGCACCCGTTCGCCGAGTGGACCCAGCAGGAGCTGACCGAGGGTCACCGCTACGAGGAGCTCATCAACCGGACCCAGTGGTGGGGCCGCCAGATGCTGATCTGGGGCGTTCACGTGCACGTCGGGATGCCCGACAAGGAGCGTGTGATGCCGGTGCTCTCGGCGCTGCTGCGCTACTACCCGCACCTCCAGGCGTTGTCCGCGTCGTCGCCGATCTGGGCGGGCGTGGACACCGGCTACGCGTCCAACCGGGCGCTGATGTTCCAGCAGCTGCCGACGGCGGGGCTGCCGTTCGAGTTCGCGACGTGGGCCGAGTTCGAGTCGTACGCCCACGACCTCCTCACGACCGGCGTCATCGACCAGCTCGACGAGATCCGCTGGGACCTGCGCCCGGCGCCGGCGCTGGGGACGCTGGAGAACCGGGTGTGCGACGGCGTCTCGACGTTCGAGGACCTGGCCGCGCTCACGGCGTTCATGCACTGCCTCGTCGTCGACCTCGACACCCGGCTCGCCGACGGCGAGACGCTGACCACGATGCCGCCGTGGCACGTCCAGGAGAACAAGTGGCGCGCCGCCCGCTACGGGCTCGACGCCATCGTCATCCTCGACGCCGACTCCACCGAGCGGCTGGTCACCGACGACCTGGCCGAGACCGTCGCGCGGCTCGAGCCGGTCGCGGAGCGGCTCGGCTGTGCGGAGGAGCTGGCGTCGGTGCTCGACATCCCGCGCCGCGGCGCGTCGTACCAGCGTCAGCGCGCGGTCGCCCATGAGAGCGGCGGCGACCTGGTCGCCGTCGTCGACTCGGTCGTCCGCGAGCTGCGGACGAGCCTGGGTTGAGCCCCGCGTTCAGGCGCTGCTAGGACGTCACCTGCTGCGGGGTGGGGAACGTCGCTGCCGACGAGCCGGTCCCGACCTCGCCGCTGCTGTTCCCGCCCCAGCACCACTGCGTGTCGTCGACCTTGACCGCGCAGCTGAAGGAACCGCCCGCCGTCGCCGAGGCCCACGTGGTGTCGGTGCCGACCTGCGTCGGCACGGCCTTGTCGTCCGTCCCGCCGTTGCCGAGCTTGCCCTCCCCTCCGGAGCCCCAGCACCAGAGCCGGCCGGCGCTGTCCACCGCGCAGGTGTGGTCGCTGTTGCCGCTGCCGGAGGCCGCCACGGTCGCCCAGCTGCCGGAGACCTGTGCCGGGGTCGTCACGTCGGTCCCCGGCGTACCGCTCCCCACGGCGCCGACGTCGTTCCGGCCCCAGCAGTAGAGGTCGGACGCGCGCAGCGCACAGGTGTGGGCGGCGCCGGCGCTCAGGCTGGTCCAGTCGGTCGCCGTGCCCACCTGGACCGGGCCGGTGCTCCCGCTCGTCGGGCCGCCGGTGCCGAGCTGGCCGCGCGAGTTGTAGCCCCAGCACCACATCGTCCCCGGGGACCGGATGGCGCAGGTGTGGCTGCCGCCGGCGCTCACCGATGTCCAGGTGGCACCGCCGGGGTCGACCTCGGTGGGGACGGTCGCGCCGCCGGCGTTGCCGGTGGCGATGCCGCCCCAGCAGAAGAGCTTGCCGCCCAGGGTCGTGGCGCACGCGTGCGCCTCCCCGGCGGAGACCTGGTCCCAGTGCCGGGTGTCGTCGACCAGTGCCGGCGAGTCCTGCTGGGAACCGGAGGCACCCAGGCCGAGCTGGCCGTAGGAGGCGCTGCCCCAGCACCACAGGCTGTGGTCGGCCTGGATGCCGCAGGTGAAGGCCTGGACCGCCTCGGTGGCCGCCGACACCTGCCGCCACGTGGAGGTGCCGACCTGCTCGGGCGACAGCCGCTTCACGTCCGGGAGGGCGACGGGACCGATGCCGACGGCACCCTTGCCCTGGTTGCCCCAGCACCACAGCGTCGAGTCGCCCAGGATCCGGCAGGCGTGCACCCCGCCCCCGTCGATGGTGACGGCCGGAGTGCCGGGCGGGCCAGGGACGGGGTCGAGGCGCAGGTCGAACGTCTCCTCGTCGAACAGCCCGTCGGCCGAGCGGGTGAACCTGATGACGAGCTCGTGGTCCCCCGGCGTGGCCGAGGTCCCGGTGAGCTCGCCGGTCGTCGCGTCGATGGCGAAGCCGCTCAGCGCCGTTGTCACGGTCCAGGTGCCCGGGCCGGGGTCGTCCACGGTCAGGGTCTGGCTGTAGGCCTGCGTCGCGTAGCCGTCCGCCAGG
>NZ_JAEMSS010000167.1 GCF_016462705.1 Nocardioides sp.
GGGGAGGGCCCACCGGCGTCCTCGGTCGCCGGTGCCGTCGCCGGCGCTGTCGTCGGCGACGGCGTCGGCGCTGACGTGCCTGCCGCGGTCGGTGCCGCTGCCGGGGCGGTCATGAGCCGAGGCGTGGTGGTGGGTGTGGTGATGGGTGCGGCGCCAGGCCCCGTGGCCCGGTCCCGCTGCTCGCCGGTCACCGAGGTGCCAGAGCCGTCGGGCGTGGGCGTGGCGGCACCTGGCGCCGCGGGGCCGGGCACCAACCAGCCGGGGACGCCGTCGGTACCCGGTACCGGGACGTCGGCCGAGCCGTCCCTGGCCTCGGCCGGCGGGTCGGGCGGGGCCGTGAGGGCCAGTGCCGGGTCCGGTGTGAGGCCCCCGGCGGCCGGGACAGCGGCGCCCGTGAGCGCACCGGGCTCCGCCAGGACCTCGGGACCGGGCGCAGGCGCGGACGACGGGTCGGTCGGGTCGGTCGCGCCGTCCGCGGCCGGGTCCGGCGACGGAGTCCCGCCGTGCGGCAGCAGGGCGGCGAGCAGCGCCCCGAAGCCCTCGCCCGAGGGGACCGGGCCCGCGGTCAGGACCGGGTCCGGGACGGTCGGTGCGGCGACGACGCGCATCACGCGGCTCCGAGCATGGCCATGATGGACCGGACGTAGTTCTGGGTCTCCGGGTAGGGCGGCACCCCGTCGTAGCGCAGCACGGCACCCGGCCCGGCGTTGTACGCCGCCAGCGCGAGCTCCGTGCTGCCGAACCGGTCGAGGAGGTCGTCGATGAGCCGGGCCGCTCCGTCGACCGCCTGGGCCGGGTCGAAGCTGTTGCTGACCCCGAGGGCATCCGCGGTCCCGGGCATGAGCTGCATCAGTCCCTGGGCGCCGGCAGGGCTCACCGCGCCGGGGTCGAAGCCGGACTCCTGGCGGGCGATGGCGGCGAGCAGCCTGGCGTCGACGCCGTACGTCGCCCCCGCGGTCTCGAAGAGGTCGGCGTACGGGACGTCGCCCACACCCGCTGCGACTCGCCCGACGGTGGCGCCGGCGTCGGGAAGGACGCGACGGATCGTGCTCGGCGTCTCGTAGACCTCACTGACGCGGACGTCCAGCCCGGGCCGCGGGGCCTCGATCATCTTGCCGTCGCCGATGTAGATCCCGATGTGGTGCACCGGTGAGCCGAAGGCGAGGAGGTCTCCGGGCACGGCCTGGTCGAGGCTGGGCACCTCGGTGCCCTCCTGGGCCTGGTCGCGCGACACCCGGGGGAGCTCGATCCCCAGGTTGCGGTAGACCAGCTGGACGAGCCCCGAGCAGTCGAGACCCTTGTTGGGGTCGGTGCCCCCCCACACGTACGGGACGCCGAGGTACTTGCGGGCCTCCGCGACCACCTGGTCACCGGCCACGGACGACCCTGCCGCACCGGTCGAGGCGACGTCGGCGGCTCCGATCGCGCCGTCGAGCGCGGAGGCGAACGCCGTGCCCGACGCGGACGGCGCCATGGGGACGAGCAGGGCCAGCTGGGACTGGATCTGGCTGATCCGGCTGGTCACGTCGCTGACGCTCATCGTGCGGCCTCCCGTCGGCGGAGCCATGCCTGGCCGCCGATGTCGTCGAGCTCGCGCGCGGCAGCGCGCTCGAGCTCCTCGTGCCGCGCCTGCGCCCGGAGCCCGAGCAGGTGCTCGACGGCCCCCAGCCGGGCCCGGTCCCGCTGCCAGTGCTCGTGCGCCGAGGCCTTCAGACGAGCCGCCGCCTCGGCGTCCGCGTGTGCGCGGCCGGCCGCTGCGGCCAGGGCCATCAGGGCCCGACGCTGCTCGGCCCACTGGGGCAACCCTTGGCCCTGGGGAGCACCGTCGGCGGCGCGCAGCCGCACCGTCTGGTCGAGCTCCTCGGCGCGCTGCTCCTGGGCCCGGTGCTCCTCCGACGCACGGAGGAGACCGAGCCGGCTGTCGCGCTCGCGGACCTCCCGGACCCGCGCCACGGCGCGGAGTCCCCGGTCCGGGTCGGTCCTGCTCATGCCGACACCAGCTCGGACAGTCGTTGCCAGGTCTCGTGCAGCGGTGTCGCGTCGTCCATCGCCTGCCGGAGGAACGTCTCGATCAGGTCCATCCTGGCCAGTGCAGCGTCCGCGTCCGGCTCGCTGCCCGCGACGTACGCGCCGATCTCGACGAGCTCGCGCACGTCGCGGTGTGCGGCGAGCATCCGGCGCAGCAGGGTGGCGTCGGCCCGCTGCGCGGCGTTCGTCACCGCCGGCGTGACCCGGGAGATCGACTCGAGGACGTCGACGGCCGGGAAGTGCCCGGCGGTCGCGAGGCGCCGGCTGAGCACCACGTGGCCGTCGAGGATGGAGCGCGCCGTGTCGCCGATCGGGTCCTGCATGTCGTCGCCCTCGACCAGGACCGTGTAGAGACCGGTGATCGAGCCGTGCGGCGACGTGCCGGCCCGCTCGAGCAGGCGTGGCATGAGAGAGAAGACGCTGGGCGGGTAGCCGCGGGTCGCCGGTGGCTCGCCCGCGGACAGGCCGATCTCGCGCTGCGCCATCGCCACCCGGGTGAGGCTGTCCATCATCAGGACCACGTGGCGTCCCTCGTCGCGGAACCACTCCGCGATGCGCGTGGCGACGAACGCGGCGCGCAGGCGCTCGACCGGTGGTGCGTCGGAGGTGGCCACGACGACCACCGAGCGCGCCAGCCCGTCCGGGCCGAGGTCGTTGTCGAGGAACTCCCGGACCTCCCGGCCACGTTCCCCGACCAGGGCGATCACCGCGACCTCGGCGTCGGAGCCCCGGGCGATCATCGAGAGCAGGCTGGACTTGCCGACCCCGGAGCCGGCCATGATGCCGACCCGTTGGCCTCGGCCGCACGGCACCAGCGAGTCCAGGGCGCGCACGCCGAGGCCCAGCGGGGTGTCGATGCGGGGCCGGCTGAGCGCCGGAGGCGCCTGGTGCTCCACGCCCACCCGGGCGAGGGCGTCCAGCGACGGCCCCCCGTCGACCGGGCGACCGAGACCGTCGAGGACGCGTCCCATCAGCTCGTGCCCGACCCGCACCTGGAGCGGACCACCCGTGTGGCGGACGGCGGCGCCGACCTCGATCCCGCGGGTGTGGCCGAGGGGCAGGCAGACCAGCCCGCCGCCGTCGGAGGCGGCCACCTCGGCGAGCAGCTCGGCCGCGCCCGCGGTCCCCGCCTCGACAGCGACCAGGTCGCCGACCGCGGCACGCAGGCCGCTGACCCGCAGGTGCAGCCCCATCGACTCGGTGACCCGGCCGCGCCGGGCGGGTCGCGCGGCCTCGAGGGCGGTGGCGCGGACGTGGGCGAGGACGTCGACGCCGGGGGAGCCGAGCGTGGGGGAGGGTGCGGACACGGTCGTGCTCACGACAACACCTCCCGTACCCGGGCGATGGCCGTGCGGACGCGGAGGTCGAGGACCTGCTCGTCGACCTCCACCATCGCGTCGGCCGGGTCGAGGGTGGGGTCGCCCACCACCCGCACCCCGGAACCGGCCAGGGCGGCGACGGCGTCGTCGTCGGCCACGTCGGGGTGGAGGTGCACGACGAACGGGCGATCGGCCGGCGCCGCGGCCAGCACCCGGGTCACCACGTCGGCCGCGGTGTCGGGGGAGGACCTGAGCTCGTGCCCGACCATGATCTCGGTGAGCTCCCGAGCCAGGTCGACGGACTGCCGCCGCACCAGGTCCTGGACGTCCTCGGTGACCCGGGCCAGCTCGCGGGCGGCGCGGTGGAGCGCCTCGACCGCGGCCTGGTGCCGGACCGTCCACTGTCGCCTGGTCTCGGCGAGCTGCTCGTCGTTGGCGCGGGCGGCCAGGGCCGCGGCGTCGGAGGCCTCCCGGAGTCCCTGGGCCCAGCCGACGGCGTACCCCTGCGACCGGGCCGCAGCCCGGGCGTCCGCGACCATCGCGCCGAGCGCCCGCTCCGTGACCTCGTCGCCCAGCACGGACGACGGGCCGAACCGGGTCCACTCGCCGGACCGCAGCTCGGACGTGCCCAGCGCGCCCGACGGCGGCTGCCCGTCACGGACCGGTGCGTCCTCCGCGACCGCCAGCGGCTGGAGCGGCAGGAAGGCGCGGCTAGTCGACGAACTCATCGTCGCCTCCTCGGCGGACCATGATCTGGCCCTCCTCCTCGAGCTGCCGGATGGTCCGGATCACGCTCTGCTGGGCCTCTTCGACCTGGGAGACCCGGACCTGGCCGAGGAGCTCGACCTCCTCGAGCAGCGTCTCCGAGGCCCGCTCCGACATGTTCGACAGGATCTTGTCGCGCACCCCGGTGGGCACTCCCTTGAGCGCGTACGACAGCTGGGTGGTGTCGACCTGGCGCAGCACCTGCTGGACCGAGCGGTCGTCGAGCGTGACGATGTCCTCGAACATGAACATCCTGCTGCGGACCTCGTCGGCCAGCGCGGGGTCCAGCGCCTCGAGCCCCTCCACGATCTGGCGCTCCGTCGACCGGTCGGAGCGGTTGATGATGTTCACCAGCGGGTCGAGACCGCCGACCTTCGACTGGTCGGCGGGCTGCAGCATCGAGGACAGCTTGCGCTCCAGGATCGACTCCACCGACCGGACGATGTCCGGTGACGTGCGGTCCATGATCGCGATCCGGTGCGCCACGTTGGCCTGCTTGTCGGGCTCGAGGCCTGCCAGCACGAGCGACGCCTTGTCCGCGGTCATGTGAGCCAGCACGAGGGCGATCACCTGCGGGTGCTCGTCGGCGATGAACGACCGCAGCTGCGTCGGGTCGGCCGCACGCAGGAACTGGAAGGGCAGCTGGACCGCGGCCGCGGTCACCCGGTCCATGATCTCCTCGGCCCGCTCCGTGCCGAGCGACTCCTCGAGCAGCTTGCGGGCGAACCCGACGCCGCCCTGGGAGATGTGCCGCCGCGCGGACATCAGGTCACGGAACTCCTCCAGCACCGCCACGCTCTCGGGGTGGCTGATCGACTCGAGGTGGGCGATCTCGGCGGTGACGGCCTCGACCTCGGACTCCGACAGCTGGGACAGCACGTTCGCCGCGCGCTCGCGCCCCAGCTGGATGAGGAGCACCGCGGTCTTGCGGACCCCGGGGTTGGCGAGGGTGACGGCCATCAGGGACGCTCCGCCAGCCAGCCGCGCATCAGGGCGGCGACGTCCTCGGGCTGGCGCTGGATGAGGTCGTCGATCTCCTTGCGGAGGTCCTCGGTCGAGGAGTCCTCGGACTCCGCGAGAGCCAGGGCGGCCGGCGGCAGCTCGACGACCTGGGTGGCGGTCAGGCGCGCCTCGTGGTCCTGGCGGATCTGCTCGACGATGTACGTCGTGGTCTCCTCGAGCTTCTTGGCCCGTCGCCGGGCGGCGAAGGCGGCGCCGAGCCCGAGCAGGGCGACCACGGCCGCGAGCCCGATGTTCTTGTAGAGCTGGCGCTTCTCGTCCGCGGCCTGGGCGGCCTCGGCCTTCGCGAGCTCGGCGGCCGCGGCCTCCTCCGTCGTGCGGTCGAAGGCCATCTGGTTGATCGAGACCGTGTCCCCGCGCTCCTTGTCGATGCCGGCGGTGGCGCCGACCAGCTGGTTGACGTCCCGGATGTCCACGCCGTTGAGGGTCATCGCGTCGGCGTCCAGCGCGACACCGACGTGCAGGCTCGACAGGGACCCGGGGGCCGACACCCGCCGCTCGGTGCGCTCGTCGAGGGCGTTGTCCTCGGTGGTGGTGCCCTCGCGGTAGCTCGAGGCGCCACCGGTGCTCTGGCTGGTGTCCATCTGGCCGTCGGGGCCGACGACGCCGCCGACCGACGGGGCACCGGCACCCTTGTAGGTCTCGGTCGTCGTGCTCGACGACGACGGCGGGTTGGCCTCGTTGAACGTGTAGTTCTTGGTCTCCACGACCGCGTCGTCGAAGTCCAGGGCAGCGATCACCTGCACGGTGGAGTTGCCGGGTCCGAGGACCCGGTCCAGCATGGTCTGCAGCTTGGTCGTGTACTCGTCCTGGACGTCGCTCACCATCTGCGCCTGGGCGCCGCCGTCCGAGACGGCACCGCCGGGCGCGGAGAGCACCTTGCCGGCCGCGTCCGCCACCGTGACCTTGTCGGGATCCAGCCCGTCGATGCTCGACGCGACGAGGTGGACGACCGCCTGCACCTGCTCGGCGGCCAGGGTCGCCCCGGGCCGGCTCTTCACGAGGACCGAGGCCGTGGCGGGTTCCTGCTCGTCGGCGAAGACCTCCTTCTTCGGCAGCGCCAGGTGCACCACCGCCGTGTCGACGCCGTCGATGGCCTCGATCGTCGTCGAGAGCTCGCCCTCCATGGCGCGCTTGAAGTTGGTGTCCTGGGCATCCTGGGAGAGCGACATCCCCTGGTCGTCCAGGATCGAGTACCCCTCGTTGTCCGAGGCTGCCGGGAGCCCCTCGCCGCTCAGCGAGACCCGGGTCGCGTAGACCTGGTCCTGGGGCACCATCACCGTGGCCCCGCCGTCCGCGAGCTCGTAGGCGACACCGTCGGTGTTGAGCTGGTCGACGACCGCCGACACGTCGCTCGCCGAGAGGTTCGAGTACAGGGGGGCGTAGTCGGGCGTCGAGGCCCACCGGAACACCATGAAGCCGCCGAGCAGCAGGGCGACGGTTCCCAGCACGGAGATGGCCTTCTGGCCCGCCGTGAAGGCGCCGAACGTCTCGCGCCCCCTGGTGAAGAGGCGCTGCACCGTGTCCTTCATCAGGCCTGCATCCGCATGATCTCGGTGAACGCCTCGAGGGCCTTGTTGCGCACGGCGACGGTGACCTGCGTGGTGACCGAGGCCTGGGTGGCCGCCACCGTGTAGTCGTGGATGCTCTGCAGGTCACCGGTGGCGGCCTGCACGGCCAGCGTGTCGCTCCGCTGCTGGGCTTGGTCGAGACGGTCGATGCCGTCCAGCACCAGGCTGCCGAAGTCCGGTCCGCTCGAGGAGGGACCGGACGGTCCCTGCGGGCCGGCGGTCGCGCGGCTCGCGTCGACCCGCGGCGCGACGTACGGTGCGAAGCCCGCGGCTTCGACTCCGGACACACTCATGTCACTGGCTGCCGATCTGCAGGGCACTGCTGTAGGAGTCCTGGGCGAACTTGGTGACCTGCACCGAGGCCTGGTAGCCGCGCTGCGCCATGATCAGCTGCGTCATCTGGCTGGTGAGGTCCATCGCCGGTGCCCGCACGTTGCCGTCTGCGTCGGCCAGCGGGTGCCCGGGGGAGCTGACCAGCACTCCCTCGGCGTCGCTCAGGGCGATCCCGGCGACGCCGACGCCGCCCCCGGGCTGCGCCTCCGCCATCACCATCTGGGCCTGGAAGGCATCCTCGGTGGTGCTGTTGATCGTGTTGGCGTTGGCGATGTTGGAGGCGAGCGCGTCCAGCCAGGTCTGGTGCATCCCGAGGCTCGAGGCCGCGATGTTGAGCGTGTCGAACGCACCCATCAGGACGCCGCCATCTTGATGAGCGAGAACCGGTCGCCGACCGCTCGGGTCATCAGCTGGTACTGGAACTGGGTCTGGGTCGCGGCGAGCATCTCCTTGCGGAGGTCGACGTTGTTGCCGTTCGGGCCGACCGGTGTCTCCGAGGCCAGCAGCTGTGCCTCGGCGCCGTGGCGGCCGCCGCTCTCGACCGCCGCGCGCAGGGAGCTCTCGAAGTCCAGGCTGCTGGCTCGGAAGCCCGGCGTGTCGACGTTCGCGACGTTGTCGGCGATGACCCGCTGCCGCAGGGACAACCCGTCGAGGGCGGTGCACAGGACGGCGAACACGGGATCGCTGCTCACAGCGGGCACGGACACGGGGATCCTCCAGAGAACCTGGGTCGGCCGATCCGTCGGCTGGGGGGAGAGCAGTCCGTGCTCAGGTGTCCTGTCGGCCGGGCCCCTGCGGAGTTGAGGGCAATCGGCGAGAAAGTGCCGCCCGGGCCCGGGCCCGTCTGGACCAGTGGCCCGCGGTCGCCGGGCTCAGCCGCAGATGACGAACGAGATCCGGCCCAGGCCGTAGCCGGGAACCGAGATCTCCAGATCCTCGCGGCGCCCCAGGGTCAGCATCAGCGCGCTGAGGTGGGGCGGGTTGGCGGCGCCGGCCGGGTGCATCTCCGCGAGCTTGAGATGGGCGGACCCGGGGACGTTGAAGAGCGAGGCGCCGACGCTGAACACCTCGTAGAGGTTCTCGGCCAGCGGCTGGCCGAGGGTGTTCGTCTCGATGTTCTCCTCGGCGACCGGAGCGGGCAGCAGTGCGAGCGCGGCGCCCACGCGCGCCGAGAACGCCAGGTCGCAGGCGACGACGGCCCTCACGACCAGCCGGTCGTCGGCGTAGACGCCGATGCTGCGCGGGGACGTCGCGCTCGGTGCCAGGGGACCGACCGGGGTCAGGGTCACGTCACGGCCCAGCAGCCCGCTGAACAGGTCCCGGATCTCCTTGGTCGAGGGCAGGTGGGTGGCGGCGGTTCCTGCGGTGGTCATGGTCGATCAGGCCTTCCCCGCGTGCAGCCCGGCCAGCGCCTCCTGGAAGGCCTCCGGCGTGAACGGCTTGGCGATGAGGAACGCCGCACCCGCCGACGCGGCGCGCTGACGCATCTCGTCGGACCCCTCCGAGGTCACGAAGCCGAAGGGCACCTGGCTGCCGCTGTCGCGCAGCGTGGTGAGCGCGTCGATGCCGGTCATCTCGGGCATGTTCCAGTCGGAGAGGACCAGGTCGGGGGCCTCCTGGTGCACCAGCTCGACGGCCTGGCGGCCGTTCTCGGCCTCGATGATCTCGTGGCCGGCGAAGCCGGCCTGGCGCAGGGTCCGGATCACGATCTGGCGCATGACCCGGCTGTCGTCGGCGAGGACGATCTTCATGGGGTGACCTCCAGTGGGTGGGCGTGCTGGGCAGAGGTGGGCAGCGCGAGGACCCGCACCCGGACCGGCGAGCCGTGCCAGGCGAGGTCCAGCGTCAGCTGCGGTTGCAGGTCGGAGGGGGGGACGAGGACGTTGTGCGCCACCAGGGGGAGCGACAGGGTGCTGGGGCCGGGCATCAGCGACTTGACGTTGCCGCCGACGATGTTGGCGAACTCGCCGATCACGTCGGACAGCTCGACCGGGTCCAGTGCCTCGTC
>NZ_JAEMSS010000168.1 GCF_016462705.1 Nocardioides sp.
GCCCGCGGGGGCCGATCTGAAAAAGAAACGTACGTCCGCTTCTTTTCCGGAGCGGGCGCAACAAGCGCGCGATCCGCACGCACCAGGGGCGTGCGATCCATGCGCTAGCCACGGACGCGATCATGGTGACGCCGAGACTCGATCGGCTACGCGCGCGGGCACCACGCCCAGCCCTCAGACGGGCCCCGGGGCGGCCCCTCGACCGAAGGCGACGGAGTCAGGCCGGCGGCGGCACCGGTGTCCGCTCCGTCCGGCCCAGCCCGGCGACCGCGGCCAGGATCAGGAGCGTGCCCGCGACGCCTGCCACGCCCAGGCGCTCGTCGAGCACGATCGCGGCGACGACGGCCGCCGTGACCGGTTCGAGCAGCGAGGCGATGACCGCCGCGCTGCCGGACGTGGTGCGCAGGCCGGCGTACAGCAGGCCGTAGGCGAGCGCCATCGTGAAGACGCCCAGGTAGGCGAGGGTGGCCACCGCGACCGGGTCCGTCGTCACCAGGGGCGCGTCGCCCCGGGCGCCGAACAGCCCCAGCGGCAGCAGCGCCAGCGCTCCCGCCCCGGTGGCGACGGCGGTCAGCGCGAGGGGAGTCGTGGTGGCCGCGACGGCCTCGGCGACCAGCGTCGTCAGGGCGTACGTCGTGCCGCTGAGGGCGGCGAGGACGACGCCGAGGACCGGTCGCGGGCCGGTCTCCCCGAGACCTGCCGTCGAGCTGACCAGCACCAGGCCCGTGATGGCCAGCACCAGGACGACCAGGGTCCCCTGCCCTGGGAGCCGGCGGTGCCGGACGACGTGGACCGCGGTCACCAGCACGGGGGCCAGCCCGAGGCTGACCACGGTCGCCACGGTGACCCCGACCGACACGACGGACCCGAAGTAGAGCGCCTGGTAGGCGCCGGTGGCGACGCCCGCGAGGATGGCCGGCCCGGGGCGGTCGCGCAGCAGCCGGACGAGGTCGCCGCCCTGGCGGAACAGGGCGACGGCGGCCACGAGGACCAGGGCCGCCACCCCCATCCGCCAGGCACTGATGGTGAGCACCGACATCGGTTCGTGCTCGCGGATGATCTGGACGCCGAGGCCGCCGGTGCCCCAGAGGACGCCGGCGAGGCTGACCTGGACGAGGCCCAGGCGGGAGTGGACGGGCATGACAGTGCTCCGGATGAGTGGTCGGGAGGGCCACGAGGCCCCGGGACGCGTCTGGAGCACGCCGCGGCGTGCGGCGAGGGCTCCGGTCAGACGACCGGAGGCGGCAGCACGCCACGCACAGGAGAGGTCACCCGGTCATCATGTCGTGTCCGGGTGACCTCAGGCGAGTGATTTCAGGTGCGGGGCGGGGTCTCGCGGTGCCGACCGTCGCTGGGCGCCGTCTGCGTGCCCGGGTCGGTGGCCGTGCCCGTGGTCCGGTCGGGGGTCGCGTCGGCCGTGCGCTCGGCCGCCGGGTCCGTCGGTGCGTAGCCGTCCTGCGTGGTGTCGACCCGCGGGTCGATCCGGTCGGCCTCGCGGACGAGGTGCTCGCGGGCGGCCTCGGTCTGGGCGAGACCCTGCCGGGCCCGGGCGGCCTCCGCCTCGGCCCGCTCGGCCTCGGCCCGGGCGATCTCGGCCTCGGCGTCCCTGAGTCGCGCCTCCCGCTCGGCCTCGGTGACCTCGTGGGTGTGCGTCACGGCGACGTCCCTGAGCTGGCCCGCCTCGTGGGCGCGCCGCTCCTGGGCGCGCTTGCGCATCAGGACTGCTGCGACGGCCGCCAGCAGCAGCGCCACCACCACGACGACGAGAACGATCGTTGCTGTCTCGGACATAGAGGTCCTCCCTCCAGGACTGCCAGTACCGGTACCCGGGTTCGCCGGCTTCACGCCAGGAGCGGGAGGACCGCGGTGACGGCCCCCCCGTCCGGGCCGGGGCCCGCGGTGAGCGTGCCCCCCAGCTCGGCAGCGCGCTCGCGCATGGAGGCCAGCCCGACCCCTGGCCGCCAGGCCTCGCTGTTCCCCAGGTCGGAGATCTCCAGACGCAGGCCGTCGCCCTCCGCGTCGAGGCGGACCGTCGCGGACGGACTGGTGCTGTGCCTGGCGACGTTGGCCAGCGCCTCGGTGACGATGCGGTAGGCCGCCACCTCCACCGCCGCGGGGAGCGCTGGCAGCCCGGGAGCGGTGATGGTCACCTCGATCTGCTCACCCGCACCGTTGCGCAGGCCGGTGGCCTGCTGGCGCAGCGCCGGCACCAGGCCCAGCTCGTCCAGCGCCGGCGGGCGCATCGCATAGACCATCGCCCGGATCTCCTCGATCGCGGTGACCGTGTCCGCGCGAAGCTGGGACACGAGCTCCTCGGCCGCCGCGGGATCGGTGCGGATCAGGTTGCGCGCGGCATCCGAGGTGAACGCGACCCCGGACAGTCGTGGCCCCAGCCCGTCGTGCAGGTCGCGCCTCAGCCGCCTCCGTTCCTCCTCGACCGCGGCGATGGTGCGCCCGCGCGACTCGACCACCTCGGCGGCCAGTGCCCGTGCGCGCAGGGTCTGCGCAAGGAGCGGGACGGTAAGGCGGAGGACCTGTTCGTCACCGCGGTTCAGCGCCAGGTCCCCAGGCCGGAGACCGACGACGAGCCGGCCGGCGCCGTCGAGCTCGAGCGTCCGGGTGTGCGTGCTCTCGGTGCCCGACGCGGCCACGGTCTCGTCATCGACGACGAGTGCGGCGTACGGGATGACCAGTGCCTCGCGGATGGCGCGCAGCGCGACGACCGGGTCGTCGGAGATCCGGTCGACCATGGCAGAGGCGGCTCCCAGCGGATCGGGACGCTCGCCGAAGAGGAGCTGGTCCACGACGCCGCGGAGCACGACGCGGGTCGGCTGGTACGCCGTCGCCGCGAGCGCGGCGAGGGCCGCCAGTGCCCCGTCGTTCAGCTCGCCGGCGTCGAGGGCGTCGAGGAGACTGATCTCGAGGATGAACACCGCCATCACGATGATGAGGGCGAACGAGGTGACGACCGAGCCCACGACCAGCCCGCGCACGTCGACGAGGTCGGGCAGCGTCGCGCCGACGTAGAGCGCCGGTCCGATGAGCGCGAACGCGAGGGCACCCGCGAGGGGCAGCGCGGAGCCCGCGACTCCCTCCGACGAGAACGTCGCGAAGAAGTAGACCAGCCCGGAGACGGACACGGCGAGCGCCATCCAGACGAGCGCGCGGCGCTCCCGCTCGGCGGCCAGCTCGATGCGCCACCACGTGTGGACGAGGAAGACGCAGGCCTGAATGAAGCCGAGCAGCCCCGCCACGCCGACATCGACGTAGGCCGTCGTCACCACCCCGCAGCCGCCGATGGACACCAAGGCGAGGAAGTCGACCGGGTGCCGGTAGCGAAGCCGGGGGTAGGCGAGCAGGGCCAGCGGTGCGGCGAGCGACACGCACGCGTAGCCGACGACGGCGCCGGCGGTGTCGTGGTCGGCGACGAACAGCAGCATGGACACCGTGCCCAGCGCCCCCGCAAGCGTCATGAGCGCCCCGGCGAGCGAGGACCGGTGACGCAGCACGAGGCCCACGCCGGCTGCAGCGAAGGACACCGCGACGATCGTGAAGACGACGGCGTCGGCGGTCACGTGCCCAGGCCGCGCTCCCGGGCGCGGATGACGGCCGAGGTTCGGTCGGCGACCTCGAGCTTGGCGAAGATGGTGGTGAGGTTGTTGCTCACCGTCTTGGGGGACAGGTGGAGGGTCCGGGCGATCTCGGCGGTGCGCCGCCCGTGGGCGAGCTGCTCGAGGATCTCGGTCTCGCGGGCGGTCAGCTCGGGGAACGGGGCCACGGTGGCGGGCGGGTGAGCGAAGTGCTCGAGGAGGCGGGCCGCGATCCCGGGGCCGAAGATGGCCTGACCGCGGGCCACGGCCCGGATCGCGTCGGCGATCTCCTCCTGTTCGGCCCCCTTCAGCAGGTAGCCCTGCGCCCCCGCCTGCATCGCGGTGAACACCGTCGCGTCCTCGTCGTACATGGTGAGCACCAGGACCGCCGCCTCGGGAACTGCCTGGCGGATCCGTCGCGTCGCCTCGACCCCGTCGATGCCGGGCATCCGGATGTCCATCAGGACGACGTCCGGTCTGGTCAGCTGGGTCTCGCGGACGGCCGCCTCACCGTCCGCGGCCTCACCGACGACCTCGAACCCGTCCAGCGTGCTGAGCAGTGCGGCCAGACCGCGGCGCACCACCGGGTGGTCGTCGGCGAGCAGCACACGGATCGGCACCGCACCATCATCGCGGGCGGCGGAGTCCGGGCGCTTGGGAAGAAGTTCCCGCAGTGTCGGGGCTGGCCGGAAGGTCGCGAGGAAGGGATCCTCTGGGAGTCGGTGCTCCCGCCGCCGGACCCTGGAGCCTCACACCACCACTGGAGGTCACCATGAGCACCACCACAGCCCTCGAGGTCACCCGGCTCACCACCAAGCAGAAGGTCGGCGTCGCGGTCGCGGCCCTCTACGGCCTGACGAACATCCCGTCGGTGCTGATCCCCACTCCCGACGGCGAGACGGGCCCGCCGCTCGGCATCCTCGTGATCGACAGCGCGCTGGGCGTCGTCGCCCTGGTGGCGGCCGTGCTCGCCTGGCGTGGCTCGCCGGTCGCCCTCCGGATCGCAGCGGGTGCCATCGTCGTCATCACGCTCACCGGCCTGCCCGCCTTCTTCGTCGACGTGCCCATGGCGGTCAAGGCGTTCGTGGGCGTCTCGGTGGTGGTCACCCTGGTGGCTGTCGTGCTGATGTTCTCCGGTCGTCGGCCGGCCTCGGTGGTGGACTGATGATCGCGGTCGTCACCGTCCTGCTGGCGTTGCCGCTGGGCTACCTCGTCCGCAGCCGGCTCGCCGCGAGCATGACCTACGCGGTCGCCTACCTGTGGACGTTCACGTTCCAGACCCTCTACCTGGCGCTCGACTCACTCGGCGGCGGCGCGAACCCGGCGTTCGAGGCGGGGGAGTTCCCCGCGGACTACGGCGTGGTGACGCTGGCGGTCCTCGGCGCCGGCTTCGGTCTGGTGAACCTCGGTCACTGGGTCAGGGCGCGCTCGTCGCGCACCGGCACGAGAGCGACCGCGACCAGCGGGAACACGGCCGCGAGCGCGAACGTCCACGCGTAGCTCCCATGGGTCACCGCCAGCGCGGCGACCGGCGGCACCGCGGACGCCGTCAGGTACTGCGCGGTGTTCTGAAGCCCGAGGGCGCGGCCGGACCAGAACGGTCCGGCCCGCTCGGCGACCGCGGTGAACGCCAGGCCGTTGTCGGCGACGGTGACCATGGTGGCCACCACGACGAGCGGGACGGCGACGCCCCAGCCGAGCCCGGCGGTCACCCCGAGCGCCAGCATCGTCGCCAGCGCGGCCCAGGTCACCCAGCGCAGCGGCCGCATCCGGCTGCCGACCACGTCGGAGAGCTGCCCGGCCCCGATCCGTCCGGCGACCCCCGCCACCTGCGCCACGGCGACCACCACGCCCGCGGCGGCGGGCGACCAGCCGCGGTCCTGCACCAGCCAGACCAGCGCGAACGTCCACACGACGAACTGGGGGACGACCAGGAGCACTGACACGCCGTGCACGCGGGCCAGGAACCGGTCGCCGCGGTACGGGTTGGGCGCCTCCGCGGCCCCGCCGCCGGGACGCGGCGGGTCGATGACGACCACGGCGACCGTGAGCGCGGCGACCGCGCAGGCGGCCACGGGGATCCACAGCGCCGCGTTGGCGTCCAGCCGGTCCGCGGTCACCGCCATCGTCACGGCCGCGATGCCCACGCCGGCGGGCTGCGCGGTCTGCCGGATCCCCATGGCGAGGCCACGGCGCCGGGGCGGGAACCAGCCGACCACCACCCGGCCGCTCGCCGAGCCCGTGCTCGCCGCGGCCAGGCCGGCGACGAACAGGCTCACGGCGAGCAGCACGACGCTGGTCGACACCACGGCCACGACCCCGGCCAGCGCGGTGCTCACCAGCCCGCTGAGCAGGACCACCCGCTCCCCGTGGCGGTCGGTGACCACGCCCCACGCCACGAGCGCGCACGTCACGCCGGCCATCGGGGCAGCGGCCACGAGACCGGCCTCGGCGAGGGAGAGGCCCCGGTCGGCCACCAGGGCCGGGATGAGGAACGCCGGCCCGTGGATCATCACCGCGGCGGCGGCCTGGGCGAGCGTGCTGGCCGCCAGCATCGCCCAGCGACGCGTCGTACCGACCTCCGGGGACGAGGTGGCCTCAGCCTGAGACGTCACCCGCCCGATTCAACGCCCTGCGGGGCGCCGAACCGGGCGGGTCTCGTGGACTGGCTTGTGGGCTTGCTTACTTCAGTCCGCTGCCGGCGATCAGGAGTTGGGCGTGGCCGAGGTCGATCACGGCACCGCTCCCGTCGAGGAGCGTGAGCCGCACTGCGACGACGTCGAGCCCGCTCTTCATCTCGGTGACGACGTTGGTGTCGATCTGGACCAGGCCGGGGATGGACAGGCCGTCGAGCTCGGGGAACGAGTACTCGGTGCCGTCGACCGTGGCGCTCCCGATCGTGGTCCCCTTGGAGTCGAACGTGACGCCCTCGCGGGTGCGCTCGACGTTGGCGCGGCCGCGGATGCCGGTGATCACCAGCTGGCCACCGCCGAGGTCGACCTGGGCGATCCGGGCCTCCTCGTAGCCGAAGGCCCGCTTCGGACGCTGCTGGCCCATCTGGCGGGTCGACGCGGCACCCACCTCGATGACGGGCAGCAGGTCGACGGCGGCGACGTCCTTGCCCTTCACCTTGCCCTGGGTGCCCTGGCAGGGCATCCGGGTCAGGGGCTGCGGGCCGCTGTGCACCAGGTTGTTGAGCGCGCGCACCTCGGTCGCGGCCGAGAGGCCGGCGAACAGGCCGCGCTTGACGCCGCGGGCGATCTGGGCCGCGGTGTGGGCGATCTTGACCCGGGTGTTGGTGGGCAGCAGCTTGACGTCGAGGACGTCGGCGATCGCCTTGGCGTGGTTGCTGCTGGCGCGGGTCTTCTCCACCCCGACGTGGATCTCGAGGACGCCCGGGATGATGACCGGCTGTCCGGGCTTCGGCACCGACAGCACCTGCGGGGCGCCGTTCGTCGGCGTGTAGACCAAGCTCTGGACGGCGGTCTCCGTCACGGCGTGGAAGCCCTGCGCGTCGTGGTAGGCGCGGGCCAGCGAGGAGAGGCCCTTGATGGCCAGCTGGCCGAAGCTGTCCTCGTGGAGGACGATCCGGTCGATCTCGTGGGTGGAGTAGCTCGAGTGCACACCGTTGGCGCGCTCGGTCCAGGCCCGGGTCTTCACGCCCGAGACCTGGCCGAGGCTCGGCAGCTCGGCTGTGCCGATGCTGTTGTGCTTGTCGACGCCGGCGACGTTGGTGCACCCGATCCCCTGGTAGCTGGTGGTGCCGGAGGAGACGGGCAGGTCACCCCCGCGGACCCGCGAGCCGTAGGTGACGGCGCGGAAGGCGAACGGGGTCCGGTCGCCCTTCTTGGCGTGGACCGACCGGTCGAAGCCGTCGGCTGCGGCCGTGGGGACCAGGGCCGCCGAGGTGGCGACCAGAGAACCGGTCAGCAACGCGCCGATGAGGGCGGTGCGGAACGGACGACGGGAGGGCGAACGCATATGAGACTCCTTGGCTCGACCAGGCTGGGTCCGGCGGGACACGGACCAGGTGGGGGGTTGTGCGCCTGGTCTAGTCCTAACGCGTCATGCCCCCTGGGGTTACGCGGCCGGGGTGGCGCGGTGACGTTGGCTCCTGGCCGGGGCTGCAGTTGGATGGGGCCATGCCGACGGCCCTGGTTCCCGAGACCGTGAACGTCGACGTCGGGCCGCTCGGCCTGGAGGACGTGGTGGCGGTGGCCCGCACGGGCGCCGCTGTCCGCCTGACCGACGAGGCTCTCGCTGCCATCGACCGCGCCCGAGATGTGGTCGAGCGACTCGCCGCCGCGCCCACCCCGGCCTACGGGATCTCCACCGGGTTCGGCGCGCTGGCCACGAGGCACATCCCCGTGGAGCAGCGCGCCCAGCTGCAGCGGTCGCTGGTCCGCTCGCACGCCGCCGGCTCCGGGCCGGAGGTCGAGCGCGAGGTGACGCGGGGCCTCATGCTGCTGCGGCTCTCGACGCTCGCGACCGGTCACACCGGGGTACGCCGCGAGACCGCCGAGCTGCTGGCCGGCCTGCTCTCGCACGGCATCACCCCGGTGGTCCACGAGTACGGCTCCCTGGGGTGCTCGGGCGACCTCGCGCCGCTGGCGCACTGCGCGCTCGCGCTGATGGGTGAGGGACAGGTCCGGGACGCCGAGGGCGCCCTCCTGCCCGCCGCCGAGGCGCTGGCCGCGGCCGGGCTGGCGCCGGTCGAGCTGGCGGCCAAGGAGGGCCTCGCGCTCATCAACGGCACCGACGGGATGCTGGCCATGCTGGCGCTGGCGGTCACCGACCTGCGGATGCTGCTGCGGACCGCGGACATCGCCGCCGCCATGTCGGTCGAGGGCCAGCTCGGCACCGACCGGGTCTTCGCCGCCGACCTCCAGGCACTCCGGCCGCAGGTCGGGCAGGCGCTCTCCGCCGCCAACCTGGCCGCACTCCTGGCCGACTCGGGCGTGGTCGCCTCGCACCGGGGCCCGGACTGCAACCGGGTCCAGGACGCCTACTCGCTGCGCTGCTCGCCCCAGGTGCACGGCGCCGCCCGCGACACCGTCGAGCACGCGGCGGTCGTGGCCGGCCGCGAGCTGGCGAGCGCTGTCGACAACCCGGTCGTGCTCGCCGAGGACGGCCGGGTCGAGTCCAACGGCAACTTCCACGGGGCCCCGGTCGGCTACGTGCTCGACTTCCTGGCGATCATCGCCGCGGACGTCGCGTCGATCAGCGAGCGGCGCACCGACCGGTTCCTCGACAAGGCCCGCAACCACGGGCTCCCGGCGTTCCTGGCCGGCGACCCCGGGGTGGACAGCGGCCACATGATCGCCCAGTACACGCAGGCCGCGATCGTCTCGGAGCTGAAGCGGCTGGCGGTCCCCGCGTCAGTGGACTCGATCCCGTCCAGCGCCATGCAGGAGGACCACGTCTCGATGGGCTGGTCGGCCGCCCGCAAGC
>NZ_JAEMSS010000169.1 GCF_016462705.1 Nocardioides sp.
CGGTCCGCGTGTGGACCGCGGGACAGGGGCTCCGAGCCCGGCCAGGACGCCCACGGACACCGCGGCCACGGCGCCCGTGCGCCGGACCCGGTCGACCAGCCGGGCACCCGCCGGGAGGGAGACGAGGACGATGCCGAGACAGACCAGCCCACCGGGGGCCTTCACCGCCGCCGCCAGGCCGGCGAGCGCCGCGCCCCAGAACCAGCCGCGCTCGGCGCCCACGACGAGCGCCGCCGCCATCAGACCGACCATCAGGAGGTCGTTGTGCAGTCCGGCCACGCCGTTGGCGAGCATGAACGGGGAGACCAGGACGAGCGCGGAGGCGAGCGCCGGGTCCACGCCCGCCCAGCCGGCCAGCCGGGGCACGGCCCAGGCCAGCAGCGCCAGCCCCACGAGGGCCAGCCCGCGGTGCGCGAGCACCAGCAGCCACGGGCTGGCGGTGAGGTCCGCGGCGACCCCGCCGTACCCCAGCGGCAGCGGGCCGTAGGGCGCCGGGGTCTGCATCCACATCGGGTCGACCGCCTGGCGCAACGGGCCGGCGAGCATGTGCGGGCCGTGGGTGTAGGGCGAGATGTCGAGGGTGACGAGCATGCCCTGGGCCGCGTACGACCAGCCGTCCCGCGAGAACAGCGGCGGCGCCAGCACCAGCGGGGCGCACCACGTCAGCGTCGCCAACCGGACCAGCTCGACCCCGCCGGGACCGTCCCGGCGCACCGCGAGCCGGCGGCAGAGCACCAGCCACGAGGTGGCCAGGAGGCCGAGGCCGACCAGGACCAGGGCGAGGCCGGCCATCCGTCCCGGGGTGGTGCCGCGCAGCAGCAGGAGGAGCTCGCTCGGCTCACCCGAGTGCAGCAACGGCGTCGAGCGGGGCAGGGTGGCCGTGACCAGCCCACCCAGGAGGACCATCACGCTGCCGGCCGCGCCGCGAGCGAGGAGCCGGGCGACCACGACCCGACGCTAGGGGCGGCCCACGACCTCGTGCTGAACGCCCGGTGACCAGCACGACACCGCCGCTCCAACCCTGATGTCGGCAGATAGTCTCCGCCAGTGCAGTACGGCCAGTTCCCCCACCCACGGTTCACCGTCGCCCACCTCAGCGACGTCCACCTGCTCAGCCCGGGCCGCAAGCAGTACGACGCGATCGTCCCCGAGCTGGGCCTCATGCTCGTCCTCGAGCGGCTCTCCCGCCTCGACCCGGTGCCGGACGCGCTGGTGTTCACCGGCGACCTCGCCGACAAGGCCGAGCCGGCGGCGTACGCCCGGCTGCGCGAGCTCGTCGAGCCGTTCGCGGCGGGGATCGGCGCGCAGGTCGTCTGGGTGATGGGCAACCACGACGAACGCGCCCCCTACGCGAAGGGCCTGTTCGACCGGGACCTCGGCGACCTGGACGCGGACGCCGTCCCCGCCCAGGACGCGGTCTACGACGTGGGCGGGCTCCGGATCGTCTCGCTGGACTCCAGCACCCCGCGCTACCACCACGGCGAGCTCAGCGACGAGCAGCTCGGCTGGCTGGCCGACGTGCTCTCGACGCCCGCCGAGCACGGCACCATCCTGGCGCTGCACCACCCGCCGATCCCGGTGCCGATGATCCCCCAGGCGGCCGTCATCGAGCTGCGCGACATGGACCGGCTCGCGTCCGTGGTGGCGGGCACCGACGTCCGGATCATCCTGGGCGGCCACTACCACTACTCGACCTACTCCACCTTCGCCGGCATCCCCGTCTCGGTGGCCTCGGCGAGCTGCTACACGACCGACGTGGCGCCGCGCGACCGGCTCATCTCGGGGGTGGACGGGCACCAGGCGTTCACGATGACGCATGTCTACGACGACCGGGTCGTCAACACCGTGGTGCCGCTCGCCCAGGCTCCGGAGGTGAGCGGGTTCGGTCTCGAGATGCTCCCCCTCATCGACGCGATGAGCCCGGAGGAGCGGACCGAGACGATCAGCCGGAAGGACTCCGACTTCAACCTCGGCGTCGAGGGCCCGATGATCGAGCCGCAGCCCTAGCCAGCAGCAGACCTGCGCTGCGTCGGCGTCCGCGTCGTCACGTCCGCGACCGCCTCCAGGAACACCGGGAACCAGCCGGCGTGGTCCATGACCACGGACGCGTGACCGCCAGGCGCCTCGAGCACCTCGGCAGCCGGGATGGCCGCGGCCAGGGCCCGCTGGCGGCGGGCCGGGATCGCCTTGTCCCGGGTCGTGACGACCACCGCGGTTGGGACGTCGACCCCGCCGATCCAGGGCGCGGAGTTGAAGCGGCCCAGCTCACCGAGCACCTCGGGCATCGACCACGCGCTCGTGCTGCGGAACTCCCGTGCGCCCCAGCCGACCCGGTCCCGGGCGTCGTACGGCGAGACGTCCGGCAGGCCGAGGGCGAACCGCTCGACCTTGGGCTGGGCGACCCGGGACAGCGGGTTCATCGTCAGCGTCATGAGGGAGAAGAAGAGCTTCTCGCGGGCGTGGCCGCGGAAGTTGCGGGCGGTGGAGGCGAGCACCAGCCCGCTGACCCGCCCCGGGTGCCGGTGCCACAGCTCCTGGGCCACGGCCCCACCCATCGAGTAGCCGACCACCAGCGCCCGGTCGATCCCGAGGGCGTCCATGACCGCGGCCGCGTCGTCGGCGCAGTCGACGAAGCGGAACCGGTCGGAGTGGATGCCGCGGCCGTGCCAGCGCTGGTCGAAGGTGATCACGCGGTGGGTCCGGGCCAGCTCGGCGATCGAGCCGAACCAGCACAGGTACGCCGTGCAGCCGAGCCCGTGGAGCAGCACCGCCGTGGGGGCGTCGGGCGTGGGTCCGGGGACGTCGACCACGAAGGTCCGGCCCCCCGAGTAGCCGGCGGAGGCGGGCAGGTCCACCATCCGGCCCTGGGGGACGTCCTCGACCTCCGGCAGCGTGACGATACGTCCGGCGACCGCCTTGCCGAGCACGGTCGCGCTGTAGACGCCGACCTTGGTCCCCACCCGGGCCGTGGCTCGGGTGGTGCGCAGGATCAGGCGGGGGAGCTTCATGGGGTCTCCTTCGTCAGCTCGTGGAGGGCGGGGACGAACTCGGCGACCAGCGGTGCCAGGTCGGGCACGAGGTCCGGGCAGGACAGCAGGGTGACGTTCATCCGGTCCTGGTAGGACCAGGCGGTGACGTTGAGCCCGATGCCCTCGAGGATCGGGCCCACGCTGAACAGGTCGACGAGCCGCGAGTCTCCGAGCCGCAGCTCCTCGCGAGGACCGGCGACGTTGGACACGACCACGTTGAACGGGGCCGGGTGCCAGGAGGCGGCGCGCAGCCGGGAGTAGAGCCGCATGACCGCACCGAACGCCGCGGGCGGCGTGAACTGCACCCAGTCGACGAACATGTCGGGGCCGAGCGTGCGGTGCGTCAGCTTGGCCGCGTCGGTGACCCGGGAGATGGTCAGGAGCCGTTCGTGCGGGTCGTCGACGTCGGTGGCCAGGGTCGTGAACATGTTGGAGACCCGGTTGCCCTCCAGCCGCGGCGGGCCGTCCCCCGGGTCCGTGCCCACCGGGACACCGGCGGTCAGCGAGGACGACGGCCGCTCCCCCTTCGCGTCCAGCCACCGGCGCAGCGCTCCCGACACCACGCCCAGCACCACGTCGTTGAGGGTCACGCCGTGCGCGTGCCGGGCGGCCTTGAGCTCGTCGAGCGACAGCGTGACGGTCGCGAAGTTGCGCCGCGAGCCGAGGGGCCCGTTGAACGACGTGCGCGGGACGTCGAGGATCGGCCGCGGCGGCGACACGTCGGACCCCCGGCGGATCCGGACCAGGTCGACCAGCCTGCGGACCGTGCGGACGAGCAGCGCCGGCAGGGAGAACGCCTGCCTGACGGCGTCCGCCAGGGCGGCGCTCACCAGCTCGGGCCGCGACGGCGTGCGCTCGAGGACCGGCGCCGACGTGACGGCCGAGACCGCACCGGTCGCGTTGGCCAGGAGGTTGTTGGCGGCGTTGCCGTCCGCGAGCGCGTGGTGGAGCTTGGCGACGACGGCCACCCGCCCGCCCGCCATGCCCTCGCACACGTGCAGCTCCCACAGCGGCACCGACCGGTCGAGAGGGATGCTGACGACCTGGCCGACCACCTTCTCCAGCTCGCGCATCGTGCCCGGCGGCGGCACCGCCACCCGGAAGATGTGCCGGGCCGGGTCGAGCTCCTTGTCGGAGATCCACATCGGGTGGTTGAGGCGCAGCGGGTCCATGAGCGCGCGCTTGCGGAACGACGGCAGCTTGTCGAGCCGGGCCACGACCTCGTCGACGAAGGAGTCGAAGTCGAAGCCGCTGACCGTGGACCCCTCGGGGCGCTCGAGGATCGCGACCTTGACGGTGTGCATGTGCATGGTCGGCGTCTCGAGGTAGAGGAAGTTGGCGTCGACCCCGTCCATGCGCTGCATCACGAGCCTCCGGGGTCGGAGGCCGGCAGCTCGCGTTTCATGACCTTGCCCGAGTCGTTGCGCGGGAGCTCGTCGAGGAACGTCACGTCGCGCGGCACCTTGTAGCCGGCGAGCTGGGACTTCACGTGGCTGCGCAGGTCGTCGGCGCCGACCTCGGATCCCGGCTCGACGACGACGTACGCCGCCAGGCGCTGGCCGAACTTCTCGTCCTCGACGCCGACGACGGCTGCCTCGCGGACGCCCGGGTGCGCGGCGAGGGTCTCCTCGACCTCGATCGGGTAGACGTTCTCGCCGCCCGACACGATCATCTCGTCGTCGCGGCCCACGACGAAGAGCCGACCGGCCTCGTCGACGCGCCCGACGTCCCCGGACACCATGTAGTCGTCGAGGAACGCCTTGGTGTCACCCGAGGTGTAGCCGGAGAACTGGAAGCCGCTGCGCACGGTGATCCGCCCGACCTCACCGGGCGGCACCTCGCGGTCGTCGTCGTCGAGGATCCGCAGCTCGGTGCCGACCACGGGCCTGCCGGCCGTGTCGGGGGCCACCCGCAGGTCCGCGGGCACCGCCGTGCTGATCAGGCCGGCCTCGGTGGCGTTGTAGCTGTTGTGGATGACGTCGCCGAACCGGTCCATGAACGCCAGCACGGCGTCGCCGCGCATCCGCGACCCGCTCGCCGTGACGAAGCGGAGCCGGCCCTTGAGCGGGTAGCGGTCGAGCACCTCCGGTGGGAGCTCCATGATCCGCTCGATCATCACCGGGACGACACCGAGACCGGTGGCGCCGGAGCTGCGGACCATCTCGAGCGTGGCCTCCGGGTCGAACCGGCGCCGGGTCACGACCGTGCAGGCCAGCGTGGCCGCGATGACGAGCTGGCCGAAGCCCCACGCGTGGAACATCGGGGCCGCGACCACGACCGGCTCCCCCGCCCGCCACGGGATCCGGTCGAGCATCGCGGCCATCGCGTCGGTGCCGCCGTCGGCTCCCCGGGCCGCCCCCTTGGGGGTCCCCGTGGTGCCGGAGGTCAGCAGGATGACCCTGGCCGGACGCCCCGGCGGGTCCGGCGTGCCCCCGTCGTTGGCGCGGATGACCGAGTCCAGCGAGCGGACGTCGCCGCTGCCCGGCTCGTCCTGCCAGGCGACGAGCTCGACGAGGTCGCCCACGTCGGCGCGGGCGTGCTCGACGAGACCGGTGAACTCCTCGTCGTAGATCACCAGCTCGGCGTTCTCCCGGGCCACCACGTCGGCGAGCTGGGGGCCGGAGAAGCCGGTGTTGAGCAGCAGCGCGTCGGCACCGAGCTTCGTCGCGGCGCCGAGCGCGTCCACGAAGCCACGGTGGTTGCGGCACAGGATGGCGACGGTGCGGATCTCGCGACCGGTCGGCGTCCGCATCCGGGCGATGCCCGCGGCCAGCGCGTCGGACCGCCGGCCGAGCTCGCCCCAGGTGAGCGAGCCGCGCTCGTCGACCAGTCCGACCCCGTGGGGTCGGCGGGCGGCGGCCAGCGCGAGCCCGACGGTCGCGGAGATGCCGTAGCGGCGGACGGCCAGGCCCATCCGGGCGTACCGGTCCGGGCGCAGCGGTGCGATCAGCCCGGCGCGGGCGAGGGTCGCCGTCCGCCAGCGCGCGTGGCGCAGCCGCTCCGTCATCGTGGCCCTGCTCTCCCCGTCGGTCATGCCTGCCGCTCCCTAGCCGAGCACCGGGAAGCGCCGGGCCCTCGACAGCCGGTCGAGGGCGTCCTGCATCCGGCTGCGGATCTCGGCGTCGACCTCGGCGATGTCCGGGTCCTCGCCGAACTCGGCCCGGATGTCGATCGGCTCGAGTACCTGCGTGACGATCTTGGTCGGCAGCGGGAGGTTGGGCGGGAACGCGAAGGTGAGGCCGAACGGGAAGCCGAGGCTGACCGGGAAGTACTCCGACCGCATCAGCTTCTGCAGCCCGAAGAGCTTGGCGAGCGGCTCCCCGTGCCACAGGAACAGCTGGGACTCCTGGCCGCCGATGCTCACGACCGGCACGATGGGGACGTCGGCCTCCAGTGCCGTGCGGACATAGCCGGTGCGGCCGTTGAAGTCGATCTCGGCCTGCTTGCGGGTCGGCCGGAAGCTGTCGTAGTCCCCACCGGGGAACACGATGGTCACCGCTCCGGCCTCGAGCACCGCGGCGGCGTTCTCGCGGTTGGCCTCGACGAAGCCCGCGGCGCGGACGTGGGGGCCGAGCGCGCCGGTGAACAGCATGTCGTGCGCGAGCGTGTAGATCGGGCGGTCCAGGCCGAAGTGGTCGTGGAAGGCCACCGTGATGATCGGGACGTCCATCGGCATCAGCCCGCCGGAGTGGTTGGACACGATGAGCACGCCGCCCTCGGCCGGGATGCGCTGGACGTCGCGCACCTCGGAGCGGAAGTACTTCTTCATCACCAGCCGGAGGAACGGCAGCCACTTGCCGACGTAGTCAGCGTCCCGCAGGGTCAGGTCCGGCTCGCTCACGACGCCCTCCGCAGCGGGGCGGTCACGGAGGAGCGCAGCACCCGCCGCCAGCTGAACGGCACCGGCGCCGACGGGTCCTGGGCCAGCCGGTCGGTGACGGCCGCGAGGGCGAGGGGGTTGGCGACCAGGCCCACGTGGCTGCTGGGCACCGCGATGTTCTCGGAGGCGGCCGGTCCGTCGCCGGGATCCTGGGCGCACCCGCGCCAGGGAACGATCCCGTCGGTCCTGGAGTAGATCGAGGTGCTGAAGACCAGCAGCGGCTCGCGCAGCTCGTCGAGCACCTCCTCGGCCCGGGCGGACAGGCCGTGCGTACGCCGCGAGCGCTCGAACATCCGGGTGGTCCGGGTCCGCTCGCCCTCGGGCCGCCACGGCGAGCCGAGGGTGACCACCTGGCGCACCAGCTCGGGGCGCTGCTGCGCCAGCCAGCGGACCAGCAGACCCCCGAAGCTCCAGCCGACCAGGCTGACCGGCTCCTGGTGGTCGCCGTGCACCTCGTCGAGCCGGGCCAGCACCCCGTCGAGGACCTGGTCGGTCAGCCCGTGGTTGGTGCCGACCCCCCAGCCGTAGGGGTCCCAGCCGCGGTGGGCGAGGTGCCCGCGCAGCCGCGCGGTCGCCGCGTCCGTGGCGTGGAACCCGGGCACGACCAGCACCGGCCTGCCCCCGCCGAGCCCGCGGTCGGCCACCAGCGGGTCGGCGAGCAACCCGAGGAGCAGCGATCCGGCGTACTCCCCTGGGATGCGGAACGCCTCCCCGGCGGTGAGCACCAGGGACGGCTTGCGCAGGTCCGGGCGCCCGTCCGGGTCCCGTCCGATCCCCGCAGCTCGGAAGTCGTACATTCCGCGAGTATGCGTGGCTCCGCGGCAGAACTGCAACGCGTTCTAGTGCAGGTCACACTACCCGCGAGTAGGCCGACGCCCCGGTCCAGGAGGGCCGGGGCGCCGAGGCGGTACGCGGGGGTCAGGGCGCGACGTAGTCCGACGAGTCGCCCGTGATGATGATGTAGAACCGCTTGCGGTCCAGCGCGGTCGTGGGGCTGCCGTCGCTCAGCCGGGGGCTGACCACGAAGTGGTTGACGTCGTTGGTGCCGGTCGGCGCGCAACCGACGACACCGGTGATGCCGCAGCGGGTCGCGGTGATCTCACCGGAGAACTCCGGGTTGGCGTCGGGACCGGCGGCCAGGCCGTTGGTGTTGCCGTTGGCGTTCTGCTCGACCTGGTTCTGCAGGGCGATGCTGGCCACGATGCTGTTGTCGTCGAGCGGCTCGTTGGCGTCGAGGTAGACGTTGGCGATGGCTCCGGCCGGGACGGTGACACCGGTCGCGCCGGCGCCGTAGGCGGCCTTGATCTCGAATCCGCCGGACTGGGCCTCGATCTGCCCGGCCGCGTTGACGAGCACCCAGCGGGTCGCGACCGGGATGGTGCCCGGCTTGAGGTCCTTGGCCTTCACGCTGCCGTTGGCGATGTCCTTGGTGGTCAGCGACTGGTTCTTGACGTCCTTGCCGGTGAGCGAGCCGTTCCGGACGTCGCCGCCGTCGATGGTCGCGGCGGCGTAGCCGGTGCCGCCGAGCGCGACGAGCAGCGCGGCGGCGGAGAGGGCGAACGAAGGAGTGTGCAGGGCTGTGGGCAGTCGCATGGTCGAGCCTTCCGAGTCGTCGCGGCACCCCGTGATGTCCGCGTGGGTGGAGTTCGGAGCCGGCGGAGAGGCGGATTGGGCCGCACGCGATCCGGGTTCAATCTTGACTCGTTCCAGAAAAGCCAGTTAGGTGGGTGCGTGCCCGCCCCCACGGACCTCGAGCAGCTGTTGCGTGGTGCCGACCTGCGGGTCACCCGCCCGCGGCTGGCAGTGCTGGCGGCCGTCCACGAGCACCCGCACGCCGACACCGACCGGCTGATCGGAGCCGTACGCCGTGAGCTCGGCGACGTCTCGCACCAGGCCGTCTACGACGTGCTGCGCGCGCTCACCTCGGCCGGACTGCTGCGCCGGATCCAGCCGGCCGGGTCCGTCGCACGCTACGAGTCCCGCGTGGGCGACAACCACCACCACGTGGTCTGCCGCTCGTGCGGCACGATCGCCGACGTCGACTGCGCGGTCGGTCACACCCCCTGTCTCACCGCCTCCGACGACCACGGCTTCGTGGTCGACGAGGCGGAGGTCGTCTACTGGGGCACCTG
>NZ_JAEMSS010000302.1 GCF_016462705.1 Nocardioides sp.
CGAGGTCGTGGGAGGAGTCGTGGTGGACCTCCTCGATCAGGATCCGCAGGGTGTCGCCGTCCTTGCCGGTGACCGTCCACTCGACCTGGTCGTCGGCGCTCATGCCCTCCGACACCTTGCAGGGCGGCGACATCCAGTTGAGCGGCTTGTAGGAGCCGCCGTCGGAGTGGATGAGGACCGAGCCGTCGGCCTTGACCATCAGCACCCGGGTCGCCATCGGCAGGTGCGCGGTCAGCCGACCGGCGTAGTCGACCTGGCACCGCGCGACGACCAACCTCACGGGCGGTGAATCTACAGTGGCGGTCGTGGCCCCGTCGTTCGCCGTCCGTCCGCTGCGTGCGGCCGACCTCAAGCACATCGCCGCGATCGAGGAGTCCGGCGAACCCCAGTTCCGGGCCGCCTTCGGCGCCGACATGCATCCCGTGCTGTCCGAGCCGGCGGCCTCGGGGTGGGAGCGGGACGACCGGCCGGGGTTCATCCTCGTGGCGGCCGAGGACGGTCAGCCGCCGGTGGGCTTCGCCCACGTCCTGGAGATCGACGGCCATGCCCACCTGGAGCAGCTGTCGGTGCGCCCCGAGGCGCAGGGCCAGGGGGTCGGTACCTCCCTGGTGCGGGCGGCGATGCGCGAGGCACGCCGCGACGGCCATCGGCAGCTCTCCCTGTGCACCTACCGCGACCTGCCGTTCAACGGGCCGTTCTACGCGACCCTCGGCTTCCAGGAGGTCACCGACCCGCTGCCGTTCCAGCGGCAGCTGCGCGAGCACGAGGCCGCGATCGGCCTCGACGACGACGGCCCGAGAATCGTGATGTCCGTCGCCCTCAGCGGATAGTTACTCGCCAGTCAACTAGCATCCGGCGCATGACCGACGTCACCACTGAAGAGCCCACCGGACGCACCTTCGAGACCATCGGCATCGTCGGTCTCGGCACGATGGGGGCGGGGATCGCCGAGGTGTTCGCGCGCGAGGGCTATGCCGTCGTGGGCGTGGAGCAGAACGAGGAGAGCCTGGCCCGGGGGCGGCAGCACCTGGAGAACTCGACGGGCCGCGCGGTCGCGCGCGGCAAGATGACCGAGGCGGAGCAGGCCGAGCTGCTCGCCCGGATCACGTTCAGCACCGAGCTCAAGGACCTCACCGACGCCGACTTCGTCGTCGAGGCGGTCGTGGAGTCCGTGGAGGTGAAGAAGCAGATCTTCCGCGAGCTCGACTCCATCGTCGCTCCGGAGACGATCCTGGCCACCAACACCTCGTCGCTCTCGGTCACGGACATCTCCACGGCCAACTCCCAGCCCGGCCGGGTGATTGGCGTGCACTTCTTCAACCCGGCCCCCGTGCAGGGGCTCGTCGAGATCGTCAGCACCGTCGTGACCGAGGACCAGGTGCTGGCCGACGTGACCGCGCTGGTCCGCGCGGTCGGCAAGAACCCGGTCGTCTGCGGGGACAAGGCAGGCTTCATCGCCAACACGCTGCTGTTCGGCTACCTCAACCACGCGGTGGCGATGTACGAGGGCAAGTACGCCTCGCGCGAGGACATCGACGCGGCGATGCGGTTCGGCTGCGGCTACCCCATGGGCCCGCTCCAGCTGCTCGACCTGATCGGTCTCGACACGGCGTACGAGATCCTGGAGACGATGTACCGGCAGGGCCGGGACCGGCTGCACGCCCCCTCGCCCATCCTCAAGCAGATGGTCACCGCCGGCATGCTCGGCCGGAAGACCGGGCGGGGCTTCTACACCTATGAGGGCCCGGACAGCCCCAAGACGGTCGTCGACGACCAGACGCCGTCCGAGGCCGACAAGCCGCAGCTGCACCACGACATCAAGCTGGTGGGCGTGGTCGGGACGGGCACCATGGCCGGCGGCATCGTCGAGGTCTTCGCCAAGGCGGGCTACGAGGTGCTCTTCGTCGGCCGTTCCCAGGACAAGGTCGACGGCGTGGTCACCGCGATCACGAAGAACTTCGACCGCCAGATCCAGCGTGGACGGGCGACCGAGGACGACAAGGCCGCGGTCCTGGCCAGGGTCAGCGGCTCGACGTCGCTCGACGATCTCAAGGACGTCGACATCGTGGTCGAGGCCATCGCCGAGGACCTCGGCGTCAAGACCACGCTGTTCGAGAACCTCGACGACATCTGCAAGCCGGGCGCGATCCTGGCCACCACGACGTCCTCGCTGCCGATCATCTCCCTGGCCAGGGTCACGTCCCGGCCGCAGGACGTCGTCGGCATGCACTTCTTCAACCCGGCGCCGGTCATGAAGCTGGTCGAGGTCGTCTCGACGGTCTCCACGGCCGACGACGTCACGGAGACGACCCGTGCGCTGTGCGACCGGATCGGCAAGGTCGCGGTGTCCTGCACCGACCGCGCGGGGTTCATCGTCAACGCGCTGCTGTTCCCCTACCTCAACGACGCGGTCAAGATGCT
>NZ_JAEMSS010000170.1 GCF_016462705.1 Nocardioides sp.
CTGGTCGACGGCTCCTACACCCCCGGCCTCCCGCCGGCCGAGCCCTACAACATCGCCATCCACACCGGCGACGTCCGCGCCGACGTGCAGGCGTCGGTGGCGATGCTGGCGCCGATGCTGGGCATGGGCCAGACCTACGACATCAGCGACGAGCAGGCTCGCCTCGACCTGTCCCGGGTCGCGGTGATGGTGCTGTCGTACGCCGCGCAGTCGGCGCGCGGCCTCGGCAAGCACGTCGTGCCGCAGAGCGAGGTCGACAAGGGCCGCACGCTCGCCGAGAAGTTCCTGATCCGCTGGCAGGGCGAGGCGGACCCCAAGCACGTGCAGGCGATCGACGCCTACTGGTCGTCGGCGGCCGAGCACGGGATGAACGCCTCGACGTTCACGGCCCGGGTCATCACCTCGACCGGCGCCGACGTCGCCGCGGCGTTCTCCGGTGCGATCGGCGCGATGAGCGGCCCGCTGCACGGTGGCGCCCCGGCCCGGGTGCTGACGATGATCGAAGCGGTCGAGGAGTCCGGTGACGCCGAGGCCTACGTGAAGAAGTCGCTGGACTCCGGCGAGCGGCTGATGGGCTTCGGCCACCGCGTCTACCGCGCCGAGGACCCGCGGGCCCGGGTCCTGCGCCGCACCGCGAAGGAGCTCAACGCGCCGCGCTACGAGGTCGCCGAGGCCCTGGAGAAGGCCGCGCTCGCCGAGCTGCGTGAGCGGCGTCCCGACCGGGTGCTGGAGACCAACGTCGAGTTCTGGGCCGCGATCGTCCTCGACTTCGCCGAGGTGCCGTCCAACATGTTCACCGCGATGTTCACCTGTGCGCGCACCGGCGGCTGGTCCGCCCACATCCTCGAGCAGAAGCAGACCGGCCGGCTGATCCGGCCGTCGGCCGTCTACGCCGGCCCGCCGGCCCGCAAGGCCGACGAGGTCGACGGCTGGCAGTCGGAGTGGAACGGCTGAGCGCAGGGCCCTCCTCAGCGAGGTGACCCGGCCCGACCAGCTCAGGCGGGCCGAGTGGGCGGCGGCGAGTTGAGTCCCAGCCACGGCTTGCGAGGTTTCGAGACGGCCCTGGCGGGCCTCCTCAACCAGCGGTCGTGAACCAGCTGGTCTTGCCCTTCGCGCCGGCCATCGACAGCGAGATGTGGACGTGGTCGCGGTGCCGGAGGGTCTTGGAGCACTTCTTCCTGGTCTTGCAGCTCGAGGAGAGGTAGCCCTCGCGCTCGAACTGGTCCCACGCGGAGTACATATGGTCGTTCCAGATGACATACATGATCCCCATCCGCCGGGCCAGGGCGTGGGTGTTGCCCTGGTCGTCGGTCGCGAAGACCAGCTTGAGGAAGGCCTTGGCGGTCTTGCGGTCGGCCTTGTCCTTCGCGTCCAGCGTCCAGTCGATGGCGCGGCCGTCCTTGTGCTCCGACGCGCCGCCGCCGCAGGCGCGGCCGGTCGCCCCGCCCCCGCCACCGAGCTCGCTGGTGAGCCACTCGGCGAGGGCGACGGTGCCGGCCCGGGGCTTGGGGTGGCAGGTGGTCTGCGGCTCGTACGACGCGTAGTCCTCGATCGGGGCGGCCTCGGAGCCGTCGGCGTACGCCGCCTGGGGCAGCAGCACGGGGGTGAGCAGCAGGGCGGGGAGCAGCGCAAGGATGGTCAGGAGCTTTCGCACCGATCGACGGTAAGCAGGCTCCGTCGGGCTGTCCTCGAGTTCGCCGAAAATCAGCCGAACGGACCACTCACGCCCGGCGTGTCGTCTTGCTCAGGTAGGCCAGGCCGCGCGGGGACACCTCGTAGCCGACGGCGAAGCTGCGGGTGAGGCCGAGTGCCTTCAGCTTGCGGACGTCGAGCTTGAAGGGGGCGGTCTCCCGGCCGACCATGGCGGCCAGGTCGGGCGCGCGGCGCTGCGGGTGGGCCCGGATCAGGGCGAGCGTCGTCATGGTCCACGGGCCCTCGCTGCACGCCCGGTCGAGCCGCTCCAGGCGGGCGTCGAGGGCGCCCACGTCGTCGTCGGTGAGATCGGCGTCCTCGCGCAGCGCGATCCGAGGGTCCTCGCCGTCCCAGGACAGCCGGACCCGGTACGTCGGCAGGGACGCGTCGGGGTTCAGGCGCTTGCGCAGCCGGTCGGCGTCCGGCCACCCGGCCTGCCGCGCCTCCTCGTCGGTGATCGCGTCCGCGTCGACGACGGTCACCTCGTCGACCCGCACCATCCCCGCGGCGGTCGTGAACCGGCGACCGGGCTCGACGTCCTGCTTGCGCCAGCGCCGGAAGGCCAGGGACACCGAGCCGTCGCGGACACCTTGGGCGACCTTGAGCGGGAGGAGCACCACGCCACCGCTACGGCATGGCCTCGACGGCGTCCTTGGCCTCCTTGAGGCCGAGGCCCGTGTTCTCGCGGTAGACCTTGATCGCGTTGATCACCTTGCCCTGGGCCTTGAGTGAGCGCACCTCGGCCATCCAGTCCGGTTCGGTGCCGGCAAGGGCCGCGGGCTGGGCGACGACCTGCGCGGACCCGTAGGGCACCCCGCCCGACGCGGACTGGGCCTGCAGTGCGGCCACCGCTGTCTCCAGCCTGGTGATCCGCAGCCGCAGGTTGTCGAGGTCGTCGCGGTCCACCTGGTCCTGTGGCGTGCCGAAGATGCCCATGCCGGGAATCTAGCGGGTGAGGCGCTTGGCGAAGCACCGGTTGTCCTCGGACCACGCGTAGTGCCCGAAGCCGGGGATCCGCACGTAGCCGGACGACTCGTAGAGGGCGATCCCCTCCGGTTGCGGGGCGCCGGTCTCCAGGATCATCACCTCGGCGCCGGCGTCGGCGGCGGTGCGCTCCATGTGCGCGAGCACCGTGCGGGCATGGCCGGCGCGGCGGGCCGAGCCGACGACGTACATCCGCTTCCCCTCGGCGGTACGCCGCGAGCCCAGGGCCTCCACGTCCGAGCGCAGCCTCCAGGCGCCGGTCGCGACGGGCAGGTCCGCGCCCTCGACCGTGACCAGGTAGCCGACGAAGAACGCGCCCTGCGGCGGGTCGAACTCCGCCGGGTCGATCGGGGTCTCGTCGCGACCGCCGTAGCGGCGGACGTACTCCGCCTGGACCTCCTCGACGAGGAGCTGCGCGTCCGGGTGCCCGTACGGCACACGCTCGATGCGTAGTGCTGGCACCGGCTCGGGCTGGGGGTCGGGCACTGGACTCCTCGTCGGGACGGCATGACCGGGCTGAGAGACTAGTCCCATGACCGACCTGCAGATCCCCGCCGACCTCAAGCCCCTCGACGGACGGTTCGGCGCAGGTCCCTCCAAGATCCAGCCGAGCCACCTCGAGGCGCTGGCGGCCACCGGCACCAGCCTGATGGGGACCTCCCACCGGCAGGCCCCGGTGCGCAACCTCGTGGGCCGGGTGCGGGACGGCCTGGCCGAGCTGTTCCCGCTGCCGGACGGCTACGAGGTCGTCCTCGGCAACGGCGGCGCGACGGCGTTCTGGGACGTGGCGACATTCGGGCTGATCGAGCGGAGGAGCCAGCACCTCTCGTTCGGCGAGTTCTCCTCCAAGTTCGCGACCGCGGCGGCCGCGGCGCCGTGGCTCGACGAGCCCAGCGTCATCAAGAGCGAGCCGGGCTCGCGGCCGGAGCCGGTCGCGGAGGCCGGGGTGGACGCCTACGCCTGGGCGCACAACGAGACCTCCACGGCGGTCATGGCACCCGTGGTCCGGCCCGCGGGCTCCGACCCGGGGTCGCTGGTGCTGATCGACGCCACCTCCGGCGCGGGCGGCCTGCCGGTCGACCTGACCGAGACCGACGTCTACTACTTCGCGCCGCAGAAGTCCTTCGCCTCCGACGGCGGGCTGTTCGTGGCGACGTTCTCGCCGACGGCGATCGAGCGGGCGGAGCGGATCGCCGCCTCGGACCGGCACATCCCGGCGTTCTTCGACCTCAAGACCGCCATCGACAACTCGCGGCTCAACCAGACCTACAACACGCCGGCGGTCGCGACGCTGTTCCTGATGGCCGAGCAGCTGGACTGGATGAACAGCCAGGGCGGTCTCAAGGGGATGGTCGAGCGCACCACCCAGTCCTCGGAGACGCTGTACGGCTGGGCCGAGGCATCGCCGTACGCCTTCCCCTACGTCACCGACCCGGCGCACCGCTCGCTGGTGATCGGCACCATCGACTTCCAGGACGACGTCGACGCCGCCCAGATCGCGAAGGTCCTGCGCGCCAACGGGATCGTGGATACCGAGCCCTACCGCAAGCTCGGCCGCAACCAGCTGCGGATCGCGATGTACCCGGCCATCGACCCGGCCGACATCGCGGCACTCACGGCCTGCATCGACTGGGTCGTCGAGCGGCTCTAGAACGACGCTGGCCCCGTCCGGTTCACCGGACGGTCACGTCGACTTCGTCCGGCGCTCACGCGGGACGAGCAGCGTCGGGTCCATGACGCCCTCGACCACCGACCTCAGCCCCGTCCCGTCCCCCCAGCACCGCGTCCTGCCGATGGCCGGGCGCACCCACGGCAACCGCAGCGCGGTCACCTGCCATCTGCGCTGCGGCGATGCCTGCTTCTCCCCCGCGCCCAACACGACCGAGACGTCGTACTTCCGCGACGTCGCGGCCACGGCCCTCAGCCGGCGCGCCGTCGTCGGTGCGGGTACGGCGGCGGGCATCGTGCTCGCGGCGTCGGCGGCACCCGCCGCGGCGGGCGAGCGGTTCGTCCCCGGCACCCGCGGGCACGGGCACGGTGGCGGCGGTCCCCGGGGTCTCCGGTTCAACCCGATCGCCCCCGTCGCCGCGACCGTCGACGACCTGAGCGTCCCCGCCGGCTACGACTGGGACGTGATCATCCGCTGGGGCGACCCGCTCTTCCGGGACGCCCCCGGCTTCGACCCGGCCAAGCAGTCGGGAGCCCGGCAGGCGCAGCAGTTCGGCTACAACAACGACTACCTCGACATCATCGAGACCAACCGGGACGGCACCCGGGCCCTGCTGGTGGCCAACCACGAGTACACCAACGAGGGCATCATGTTCCCCCCGGGGACGGACCCGGCCGAGATCATCCGCACGGCGTGGGCCGCGCACGGCATGACGGTCGTCGAGCTCGAGCGGCGCTCCCGCGGCCGCCGCTGGTCGTACGTCAAGGGGGGCCGCAAGAACCGCCGGATCACCGTGGACACGGTGTTCGCCGTCGACGGCCCCGCCGCTGGGTCCGCGCTGCTCAAGACCGCCGCCGACCCCAGCGGCAGGAAGGTCCGCGGCACGCTGAACAACTGCGCCGGCGGCACCACGCCGTGGGGGACCGTCCTCTCCGGTGAGGAGAACTTCAACCAGTACTTCAAGGCGGCGGGGACCGACCCGCGCGAGAAGCGGTACGGCCTGGGAGCGAGCGGGGACGCGCGGAACTGGCGCTCGCTCGACCCCCGGTTCGACGCCACCAGCGCGGCGTACGCCAACGAGCCCAACCGGTTCGGCTGGATCGTCGAGGTGGACCCCGAGGACCCCAGGTCGACACCGGTCAAGCACACCGCGATGGGCCGGTTCAAGCACGAGGGCGCCAACGTCATCATCAACCGCGACGGGCACGTGGTCGCCTACATGGGTGACGACGAGCGCTTCGACTACGTCTACCGTTTCGTCTCCCGCGACACCTACCGTCCCGGCGGCCGCACCAAGGACCGCCGGCACAACCTGACCCTGCTGAGCAACGGCGACCTGTCCGTGGCCCGGTTCACCGGTGACGGCCTCGGCGACGGCGTGAGCGACGGCACCGGCGAGTGGATCCCGCTGACCGTCGGCGGCCAGTCCGTCGTCCCCGGGTTCACGACCGAGGAGGTTCTCGTGCTCACCCGGCTGGCCGCCGACGTCGTCCAGCCGACCAAGATGGACCGTCCCGAGGACGTCGAGCCCAACCTGCGCAACGGCCGGGTCTACGTGGCGTGCACCAACAACACCGCGCGCACGGCGGCTCAGGTGGACGAGCCCAACCCCCGTGCCGCGAACAAGGACGGTCACGTCGTCGAGATGATCCCGACCGGCGGCGACCACCGGGCCCCGACGTTCAGCTGGAACCTGCTGCTCATCTGCGGCGACCCGGCCACGGCGGGCACGTACTTCGGCGGCTGGACCGGCCCGGTCTCACCCATCTCCTGCCCCGACAACGTGGCCTTCGACAGCGACGGCAACCTCTGGGTCTCCACGGACGGCCAGCCCTCCGCGCTCACGCTCAACGACGGGCTGTTCAAGGTGCCGCTCGCCGGGCCCGAGCGCGGCCGGGTGCAGCAGTTCCTCGCCGTGCCCGCCGGCGCCGAGACCTGCGGCCCGGTCGTCCACGACAAGGACGGGTCGGTGTTCGTCGCCGTCCAGCACCCCGGCGAGGACGGGACGTACGCCGCCCCGCAGTCGTACTTCCCGGACTACGTGCCGGCCGGGTCCCCCGCGCGGCGCGGTGAGTTCGCCGGGCCGCGCCCGTCGGTCGTGCAGGTCACCCGGCGCTGAGCTGTGCGGACACCAGGTCGAGGGTGGCGCGGTCGTACGCCACGATCCGCGCCTCCTCGACCCGGGTGTCCGCAGCGCGGAACACCTCGAGCGCACAGGCGACCGCGTCGTCCTTCGGCCACCCGTAGACCCCCGCGCTGACCAGCGGGAAGGCGACCGTGCGGGCCCCGAGCTCGTCGGCGACCTCGAGGGCGCGGGCGTAGCAGGACGTGAGGAGCGAGCGGTCGGTCTGGCCGGCGTGCCGGTTGGGTCCGACCACGTGGATGACCCACCGGGCCGGGAGGTCGCCCGCCGTCGTCCAGCCGGCGTCACCGGTGGCCAGGCCGTCCGGGAACCGCCGGATGCAGTCCTCGAGGACCGCCGGGCCTCCTGCCCGGTGGATGGCGCCGTCCACACCGCCGCCGCCGCGCATGCCGTTGTTGGCGGCGTTGACGACGGCGTCGACGTCCTGCTCGGTGATGTCGCCCTGGACGACAGCGATCCTCATCCGGCCCTCACTCGAACTCCCGCAGCAGCTTGAGCGTGGCCCGCTCCAGCGCGGCCTGCCGCTCGTCGGTGGTCTCGTAGGTGCGCCGGGTGGCCTTCTCGATGGTCTTGCCCCGCGCATAGGCGTCGACGACCCTCGGGTCGACGTACGACGACCGGGCCAACGTGGGGGTGTTGCCGAGGAACGACGACACCTCCTTCATCGCCCCGGCGACCGCCCGCTTCTGCGAGGCCTTGGTGTGACCCGGCTCGGGGCTCTCAGCCAGCGCGGCCGCGGCCAGGACCGTGGCGTGCCAGGTGCGGAAGTCCTTGGCCGTCGACTCCAGCCCGGTCGTCTCCCGCACGTAGTCGTTGACCAGGTCGGGCAGCAGCGACCGCCATGACCGCCCGTTGCGGTAGGACAGCAGCCGGTCGTCGTCGCGGGAACGGCGCCGCCGCATGATCTCGATGGCCTCGACGACCACCGCGTCGTCGATGGTGATCTCGTGCTCCACCCCGGACTTCCCGACGAACGCGAAGATCAGGGAGTTCTGTCGGCGGCGCACGTGCCGGCGCTCGAGGGTGGTCAGCCCGAAGCTGCCGTTCTCGTCGGCGTAGACGTCGTTGCCGATCCGGAAGTAGCCGAGGTCGAGGAGCCGGACCGCCGCGGCGCACGCGCGCTCCAGGGGCATCCCCTCGAGGCCCAGGTCGACGAGCACCCGCTCGCGGGCCTTGGTCAGCGCCTTGCCGAACAGCAGCATCCGGTCGAACTTCTCGGCGTCGCGGCGCTCACGCCACTGCGGGTGGTAGAGGTACTGCCGCCGGCCCGCGTCATCCGTGCCGACCGCCTGCAGGTGGCCATGCGGGTACGGCGTGATCCAGACGTCCCGCCACGCCGGGGGGATCACCAGGTCGCGGGCCCGCTGGGCGTCCTCCTCGGGGAGCCGGGCGCCCTTCTCGTCGAGGTAGACGAAGCCCCGGCCGGCACGGCGTCGGGTCCAGCCGGGCTGGTCGGGTGAGGTACGGCGCAGGCGCGGCATGGCGACAGTGTCCCCAACGGGGCGTGGCTTCATGCTCCGCGTGCTCAGAGTGCGTGCATCGCAAGGCGCCGGAGCGAAGCCATACCCACGTTGTCTCGCGAGCGACGGCAACGCCGCGAGGTGCGTGCTCTGGGCGCGCGGAGCTCAAGCCGCGGCCCGTTGGGGGCACTGGGGTAACCAATCCTCGGTGGTTGAGGTGCGAGCTACCGGCGACGCAGTGACCGCATCAGCACGACGATGATGCCCAGGCCGACGAACCCGCCGAGGAACCACGGCCACGGGCTGCGGACCGTCTCCGTCGTCTCCGGCAGCTCACGACCCTCCCGCGAGGCGGTGTCCGGGCGGTCGCTCGAGGTGCTGCTGGGCGTCGGCTCCGCGGAGGGCGCCGGCGCCATCGCGTCGGTCACGGCGTCGGGCAGCGGCACCCGGAGGAGGTCCGTGTCCTGTCCCTCCGTGCTGATCAGCAGGTCGCCGTCGGTGGTGACGGCCACTCCCTCACCCTGGTCCTGCTCCGGCAGGTCGAGCTCGGCGACCGGCTCCAGGGAGGGGAAGCCGTAGACCGTCGCGGTCTCGTAGCCGCGCACCACGAGGTGCCGCCCGTCCGGGAAGAACGCCGCGTCGGTCGCGATCGAGATGACCGGGCCGACCTCGGTGAGGCGGTTGGGCCGCTCGGGGTCGAGCTCCTCCGGCGCGGCGTAGAGCACGCCCCCGAAGACCTCCTTGGTGGCGACGTAGAGGCGCCCGGTGCCGGGGTGCACGAGCAGCGACTCCGCGTCCCGGCCGCCGTCGGGGTAGACCAGGTCGTACGCCGGCACGTCGGCGTCCCGGGTGCCCTCGCCCACGGGGACCCGGGCGACCTGGATCGAGTCGCGGGCGCCGCGGTTGTCGCCGATGTCGCCGACCCACACCGTTCCACCGTCGCCGGAGGCCAGCGCCTCGACGTCGACGGGGTCCGCGGACCACCGGGTGACCCCGACCGTCGC
>NZ_JAEMSS010000025.1 GCF_016462705.1 Nocardioides sp.
GCCCCGCCCCGGTCGCCGCCAGGGGTGACGCTCGGCTCATGTCCGCTCGTGCCCGCGCCCTGGTCGTCGCCGTCGCACTCTGCGTCGCCCTCCCCCTCGTCACCGCCGGACCGGCCGCCTCGGAGACCGACCCGGTCGGGGTCTGGCCGCTGCGGCCCGAGCCCCAGGTGGTGGAGGACTTCGACCCGCCCGCGCTGCCCTACGGCGCAGGGCACCGCGGAGTCGACCTGCTCGGGCAGCCTGGGCAGCCGGTGCACGCCGCCCTCGCCGGCACGGTGACCTACGCCGGGCTGGTCGCCGGACGTGGGGTCGTGGTCGTCTCGCACGGCGCGACCCGCACCACGTACGAGCCGGTGGCCGCCGCGGTGACCGTCGGGCAGCCGCTCGGACGCGGGGCGGCGCTGGGCTCCTTGGAGCTCGCCGGCTCGCACTGCTTCCCTCGGGCCTGCCTGCACTGGGGCTGGATCGCCGGGGACACCTACCTCGACCCGCTCCGGCTCGTCGGTCTCGGCCCGGTCCGGCTCCTGCCCTTGTGGCGCGACGAACCGGCGGTGACGAGCCCTGTCGGACTGTGGCTCAGGCTCTGGGGTGCGCCTGCCGGTACGCCGTTCGCAGCCGGTCCGTGGTGACGTGGGTGTAGAGCTGGGTCGTGGCCAGTGAGGCGTGCCCGAGCAGCTCCTGCACCGACCGCAGGTCGGCCCCACCTTCGAGCAGGTGGGTGGCCGCGGTGTGCCGCAGCCCGTGGGGCCCGATGTCCGGTGCACCGGGGACGTCAGCCATCCGCCGGTGCACCATGGTCCGCACCGCGCGCTGGTCGATGCGGCCGCCCCGCGCCCCCAGGAACAGCGCCGGGCCGGAGCCCTGCGACCGCAGGGCCGGCCGGCCGGCGGTCAGCCACGCGTCCAGCGCGCGCCGGGCCGGCCTGCCGAAGGGCACCGAGCGTTCCTTGCGGCCCTTGCCCAGCACCCGGACCAGGTCGCGGTCCCGGTCGACGTCGTCGAGGTCGAGACCGACCAGCTCGCCGACCCGGATGCCGGTGGCGTACATGAGCTCGAGCATGGCCACGTCGCGCAGACCGGTCGGGCTGCCGTCGTCGGCCCGCACCGCGGCGGCGCGGACGAGCTCGGCCGCCTCGTCGGCGCGCAGGACCGCCGGCAGGGTCCGGCGGGAGCGAGGCGACCCGAGGCTGGAGCCGACGTCGGCCGGGATGCGCCCGGTGCGGGCGAGCCAGGCGGTGAAGACCCGGGCGGCGGTGGCGCGGCGCGCCAGGGTGGTGCGGGAGAGCCCGCTGCTCTGCTGACGGGCCAGCCAGCTGCGCAGCGAGCGCAGGTCGAGCTCGCTGACGTCGGTGAGGCCGAGCCGTCCCAGGTGGTCGAGCAGGCCCGTGATGTCGCCGAGGTAGGCGCGGACGGTGTGCGGCGTGAGGTCCCGCTCGGACGCCAGGTGCCGCTCGTAGTCGGCGAGCAGCCGAGCCATCGCTTCGGGCAGGCCGTCCTGGTCCTCCAGGTCGGCTGCGCGGCTGGTCACCCCGTCAGGCTAGATGACTGATTCCCAGGGATCGTGCAAGCGAGCGGCGCTCAGCGCCGCGCCGGCAAGGCGCCGGAGCGACGTCGTACTCGGTCGTCCGACGAGCGACGGCAACGCGGCCGGCATGGATCGTGGATGCTGGGCGTCGCGGAGCGTGCGAGCCCTGGGCATCAGTGATCTAGGCGTCGGGGAGCTCCTCCCCCGGGCGCCGCGCCAGCCGCCACCCGCGGCCGTCCGGCACCACCAGGTCGCTGGCCACCAGGTCGTCCAGCGCGGCCGACACCTCGCCCGCACCCAGCCCCGCCACCCGTGCGATCGAGTCGGCGGCGGCCGGTCGCAGGGCGGGGACCGCCTCGAGCACGCGCTGGTGGCGGGGGCTCAGCCGGTCCCCCGCCCGCTCGGGACCCCGCCGGTCGGTGGCGTGGTGCTCGCCCACGGCGGCCACCGCGTCGAGCACGTCCTCGGCCGAGGTGGCCACGGTCGCGCGCCCACTGCGCAGCAGCGCGTGGACGCCTTCGGACGAGGCGCTCGTCACCGGCCCCGGGACGCCCAGCAGCGGGCGGTTGAGCCGGGCCGCCCAGCCGGCGCTGTTGAGGGCGCCGCTCCGGGCGGCCGCCTCCACCACCACGGTGCCCGCGGCCAAGGCCGCGATGATCCGGTTGCGGGTCAGGAAGCGGTGCTTGAACGGCGCGCCACCCGGGACTGTCTCGGAGACGAGCACGTGCTCGGCCGCGAGGTGCTCCAGCAGCTGCTCGTGTGCCCGCGGGTAGACCTTGTCGGCCCCGCAGGCGAGCACCGCAGCGGTGTGACCACCTCCGGCGAGGGCGCCCCGGTGGGCCGACACGTCGATGCCGACCGCGCCGCCGGAGACGACGGCCCAGCCGGCCGCGGCACAGCCCGCGGCGAACTCGGCCGCCACGTCGCACCCGTAGGTCGTCGCCGACCGCGACCCGACGACCGCCACGGAACGGGCGAGCTCGTCGAGACGCCGCGGGCCGCGGGCCCACAGGCCGAGCGGGGCCCCGCCCCCCTCGGTGCCGGGCTCGGCGAAGGCGAGGTCCTCCACCTGCGAGGGCCACTCGTCGTCGCCAGGGACCACGAACCGCAGGCCCATGCGTCGGGCCCGGTCGAGGTCGCGCTCCGGGTGCACGTCCGCCAGCAGGGCGGCGACCTCGGCGGCGGTGCCGGTGTGGTGGCGCCCTGAGCGCAGGTGCTCGTGGAGGTCGACGGCACCGATCTCCGCCACGCTGCGCGCCAGCCACAGGTCGCCTGGCTCGCGGGTGCGGGCCAGGGCGGCGCGCGCCGCTCGCTCCCGCTCGAGGTCCGCGGTCATCCGGCCCGCCTCGCCACCGTCGCGGCCATCAGCGGGTCACCGGCACGCAGCCGGATCGCGACGTCGACCTCGTGCAGTCCCGGCCGCTCGACGCCGGCCAGGTCCGCGAGGGTCCAGGCGAGGCGATGGACCCGGACCGCCCCGCGCTGGGTCAGCCGGCCCCCGAACATCTGCTGGTCGAGCACGACCTGGGCCTGCTTCACCAACGGCCAGCGGTCGCGCAGGGCCGGCCCGGGAGCCTGGCCGTTGAGGCGCCAGCCCTCGCCGGCGTAGCGGTCCTCCTGTCGCAGCCGGGCGGCCTGGACGCGGTCCCGGACGGCCGCGGTCGACTCGGGCCGGACCAGCTCGTCGGTCGTGCTCGCACTGAGAGGCAGGAGGTGACGGGTGATGTCGATCCGGTCGGTGATGGGTCCGCGAACCCGGGACTGGTAGCTGCGGCGCTGCGTCTCGCCGCAGGTGCAACGCGACGTCGCGGCGCTGACGGCGTAGTTGCCGCAAGGGCACGGGTTGGCGGCGAGCACGACCAGGCTGCGCGCCGGCAGCGTGACCGACTCCTCGGCCCGGGCGATGGTGATGTCACCGCTCTCGAGCGGTTCGCGGAGCGCGTCGATGACATCGGTGCGGAACAGCGGGAACTCGTCCATGAACAGCACGCCGCAGTGCGCCCGGCTGATCTCCCCCGGCCGCACCTGGCCGCTGCCGCCGCCGACCAGTGCCGCCTTGCTCGCGTCGTGGTGCGGGGCCGCGTAGGGCGGACGGGTGATCAGCTCGTCGCCCGGCTCCAGCGCGCCGGCGAGCGAGTGCAGCGCGGTGAGCTCGACCGCCTCCTCGCGGGTGAGATCCGGCAGCAGGCCGGGGATCCGCTCGGCGAGGGTGGTCTTGCCCGAGCCCTTCGGCCCCGACAGGAGCAGGTGGTGGCCGCCCGCCGCCGCCACCTCGGCCGCGAACCGCGCGTCGAGCATCCCCCGGACGTCGGCCAGGTCGACTTCGTCGAGCCGGTCCCGCCCGCGCCAGGACAGGAGCCGGCTGCCCGACATCGGGGCGACCGGAGGTGCCTCGGGGACGTCGTCACCGCACAGCTCGGCCACGACCTGGCGCAGCGAGCGCATCCCGACGACCTCCATCCCGCCCGCGAGGACCGCCTCGTTGACCTGGGGTTCGGGCACGAACACGCGGACGATGCCGCGCTCCCGCGCCGCGAGGACCATCGGCAGGACGCCGCGCACCGACCGCAGACGCCCGGCCAGGGTCAGCTCGCCGACGAAGGCGGTGTCCTCGAGCGACTCGTGCGGCACGACGTCGAGGGCCCCGAGGACGGCGACGGCGATGGCCAGGTCGAAGTGGGTGCCGCGCTTGGGCAGGTCGGCGGGCGACAGCAGGATCGTGGTGCGCCGGGTGTTGGGCCAGTCGAAGCCGCTGTTGATCAGCGCCATCCGGCATCGGTCGCGGGACTCGCTGAGCGCGGCGTCGGGGCGGCCGACCAGCACGGTCGCGACCTGGCCGGCGGACACGTCCGCCTGCACGTCGATGAGGTGCCCGGTGGCCCCGTCGAGGGCGATGCAGTGCGTGGTGGCGAAGGGCATCAGGCCAGCCCCCGCACGTGGTCGACCTGTGCCGGCCCGCGCCGGTTGCGGACGATCCCGACGAGGTCGACCCGGGTCTCCGTCGGACGGACGCCGCGTTCCTCGCACCAGTGCCAGAGCAGGTCGTGCAGCCGCTGGAGCTTGCGGGTGTCGACCGCCTCGTGCGGGGAGCCGCCCACGGGCGTGGCGCGGGTCTTGACCTCGCAGGCGACCAGGACCTCGCCGTCGCGCAGGACCAGGTCGAGCTCACCGCGGTCGCACCGCCAGTTGCGCTCGAGGACCACCATCCCCTGCTCCGCCAGGTGCGCTGCCGCCACCCGTTCGCCGTAGGCCCCCAGGGCCACCCGTTGTGCCGCCGTCGTCATGTCCGACCTCCTGGGAAGGAGCATCGGCGCGCAAGCCGACCTGACGGGTCCGGGCTGCTCGCGCCTGTGGACGAATGACTCGCGGACGGGGCTGTGGACGCGGTGGGGCCCGTTCAGCCGGGCGTCGGGCTCACTTGATGAGCCGGACCGGGTCGCCGATGATCGTGGCGTCCCAGGTGGTCACGTCGTTCACCGTGCCGGTGCCGAACCCGACCTGGACCCGGTACCAGCAGCCGCCGAAGGAGCTGTAGTTGCAGGTGTAGTCGGTCGGGATCGGGATGGTGATCGTCTCGGTCTTGCCGTTGTTCCTCGAGTAGTCCCCGGACTTGAGGAACGGAGCGGTGCAGTTGCTCAGCGTGGATCCGGTGCCGGCCGATCCCCCCACCGCCCGGCAGCCGCCGGGGAACGGGGTGGTGGTGATGCTCCCGGTGGCGTCCGTGGGCGGCAGGACCCTGACCGACCCGGACGTCGTCGCGGCGTCGCCGGCGTCGAAGTAGCTGAACGCGATGGTCTGTCCTGCCGCGCCGGGCAGGACCCGGATCAGGTTGAAGATCGGGGCCGCGGCGTCGGCGTTGACGAAGATGGGCATGTGGTCGTAGCCCGACACGGCCACCTCCTTCTCGAAGCCGGCGGGCGTGACGGCCCGGATGGCGAAGCCGTTGGAGCCCTCGCCTGACGTCGTGTTCCCGGTCGCCGCCGCGGCGGCGGCATTGCCGGACCGCTCGTAGCTGTCCCCGGCGCCGCCCAGGCTGACGTTGGTCCGGACCTGCAGGTAGTAGTCACCGGCGCGGGTCGGCGTGAAGGAGCACATCGGCACCCAGTTGTGGAAGTACTTGACCAAGCTGGCGTCGTAGCCACTGGCGCCGGACTTGAAGACGTTCGCCGAGACCCCGCCGTTGAAGTTCATGCTTCCGTACTGCCTGATGCACGGCGTGCCGGACGTGTCGTTCTGCACCGGAGCCAGCTCCGGGTCGAGGGAGTCGACCTGCTGGCGCAGCACGAAGCTGGTCGTCAGGGCGTGCTTCGTGGTCGCTCCGGACCCCGAGCCGGCGTGGGAGTCACCCGGACAGAAGGAGGCGAAGTTCGGGCCGTCGTCGGTGTAGCGGCTGCGGGCGTCGTTGTTCTTGGTGTACGGGTTGGTGTTGTTGGTGTCGTTGGCGAACGAGCCGACGTCGGGCAGGTTCTCGCAGCGCTGGCCGACCGTCACGAACATCGGGTCGTAGAGCTGGAGCTGGATCGTCCGTCCCACGGCGCCCGGCTGGACCTTCACCGTGAAGACGTAGCCGAACGGGTCGTACTCGTCGTTGGTGCCCCAGCCGCCGCCGCTGCACCCGTCCACGCCGCCGGCCTGGACACCTTGGCCGTTGGCCTCGCACCCACGGGTCTGGTAGCGGTCACCCTGGAGCTTGCCGGTCTCCGGACCCTCCACGGTCGCCCAGAACTGCGGGACGCGGAGGCAGTTCGCGAACGGGCTCGTGCCCTGCGCCGTGCCTGCGGGTGTCGGCGAGGACGTGTTGGTCCCGGGATTGGGCTCGTTGCCGAAGGTGTTGCACGGGCTGCCCATGGGAGCCGGCCCCTTGTAGTCGGCCGTGGCCGACATCGCGATGCTGATGTCGTCCACGCCGATCAGCCGCCCAAACTCGTTGTCGATCCGCGAGGTGATCGTGACCTTGAGCTGGCTGGCCAGGTCGCCCATCTGCACGTCGACCACCACGTCCGGGGACGCATCGTCGTAGCCGTTGCGCTTGGCGACCTCCTTGGCGCGGAGGCGGGCGTTCGCGATGTCGTACGGCATGTAGGGGACGCCGGCCAGCGCGGCCGCGTCCGCGGCCTTCTGGACCCGCGCCCGCTCGTCGTACCACCGCGAGGTGTCGACGCTGATGGCCGCCATCGCGAAGAGGAACCCGCTCGCCACCAGCACCGCGGTGAAGACCGCGACGTAGCCGCCCTCCTTCGTCCGGGGGTCCGTCAGTCTCGCGATCCGCCTCCGGAGCCAGGTCATGGGTGCGAGACCCCGTCGCCCGAACAGGACTGGGTGGCCAACGGCTCGAAGTTCATGACGGCGTGGTCCTCGAGCGTGAGCGAGTCACCGAACAGGCCGGTGAAGGTCTTGTGCCGGGCCACCAGCTGGACCCCGACCCGGTCGAGCGGGTTGGCGGTGGTCCCGGGGAAGCACGCGCTGATCCTCCGGCTGTCCCACGATCCCTCCGCGTAGCGGAACTTGTTCGCCGAGGCCCGCCAGACGAACCGCACGCAGTTGGAGTAGCCCGAGCAGGAGGTCGGCATCGTGGTGGAGCCGTTGGATCCGGGGTAGCCGAGGTCGTTGGCCTTGTAGACGAGGATGTACTGGATCTGGTCGACCGGCATCGCCGACCCGCTGCGCTGGATCGCGTCGGCGGCCATCTGCGCCAGGGCCGGTGCGCTGGTGGGAGTGCACGGGGGCTCTTCAGGACCGGAGACGCAGGTGCCCGGCCCGGCACCGGCTCCGGTCGAGGCGATGCGGGCACCGATGCGGGTGTTGGAGACGACCACGTTGTGGTCCCGCATCAGGAAGCCCAGCTCGATGATGCCCAGGACGACGATGAGCAGGATCGGCGTGATCAGCGCGGCCTCGAGCGCCACCGCGCCACGCTCGCCGCGGCGAGCGCGCCGGCGCGCGACGAACCTCGACAAGCTCACCGCCGCCCCTCCTGCCGCCGTCTCCCACGAGATGTACAGGTCAGGCTGGCACGCGGCAGCGCTCGACCGAGGACGAACGGTGAGGTAACTGGGGTAGGACTAGGCAGAAGTGCCCAAAAGGACTAGTCCCGCGTCTTCGGGGCCATGGGACGGGGTCAGCCGGCGAGGGCCGGGTCGCTGCAGCTGGGTCTCGGGAGCGCGAACAGGTCGGCACCGCCGACGTTGGCACCGACCTGGTCCTGGAGCTGCGGGGTGACCACGGTGTTGAGCGGGTTGACCACCATGCTGTTGACGTTGGCCGTCGCCGTCGCGAGGAAGTTGTTGAGGATGCCGGCCAGGCCTGCGACTCCGGAGACGTTGATGTCCCCGTCGCGACCGTAGCCGGGAACGAAGTCGATGCTGACCTTGCTGTTGCCCGAGACGGTCGCGTGACCCAGGTTGTTGAGCACGATCCCCGACCCGTACGACTTCGGGACGCCGTAGACGTCGTCGGGGTGGCGGAACGACAGGGTGGTCGTCGGGGTGCTCTGCGCGGTCGACGTCGACTGGTACGAGGTGAGGTCGACCGTGATCGTCGCGATGTCGACCTCGAGACCGAGCGCCGTGGTCACCGTGAGGGTGAGGGAGCCGGTGATGGCGACGCTCATCTCCGCACTCATCGACGACAGCGCCGAGGCCGACACCGCCACGTCGATGCCCTCGGCGTTGCCGGGTGACGTCGCGTCGCCGCAGACGATGCCCGTGAGCAGGCCCTCGGCCCTGGCCACGTGGACCTCGGTGGCGACGTGGGTCCGGGCGGTGAGCGGCCCGCCCGTGATGACCCCGTTGGACACGCCGGTGAGCAGGCCCCCCAGGACCGCACCCAACGGGCCGAGCGCGGCGGTGAGGCTGCGGGTTCCGTTGAGGTCCGTGGTCACGTCGGCGAGGTCGCCCGACAGCTCCAGCCCGACCTGGCCGGTCCGGGCCCGGGCCTGCCCCTTGGACCCGCACGCCAGCTGCGGCGCCTCGCCGACGACCAGGGAGCCGGTCAGGTTCGTCAGCCCGGGCACCTGCGCCGCCAGGCCGGGGACGCTGATGGCGTTGGTCCCGTTGGCGGCGTACGCCGCTCCGACGACCAGGTCGAGCACGTTGAACGACGCGGCCAGCGCGGCCGTGTTGCCCGACTCGATGTCGAGCAGGTCCCTGATCCCGATCTGGCTGGTCAGGTTCGCCTTGGCGCTGAGCGTCTGCAGCAGGCTGACGGAGGCCATGTCCCCGCCGTTGGCCTGCAGGGCGTTCGCGACGGCCGCGTAGAACTGGCCGAGGGTGAGGCCGTCCAGTCCCAGGAGCTCGTCCGGTGACGCCACGCCGAGGCTGCTCACGCCGACCAGGTCGAGCAGGTCGATCTCGGCGCTGGCCAGACCCTGGTAGCCCACCAGGGTGCTCGAGAACGTGGCGTTGCCGAGCAGCCCTGGGAGCAGGGCGTTGAGCAGGTCGCTGTCCTCGAGGTCCACACCGACCGCGAACGACCCGAGCCGGAAGCACGCGGACGGTGCCGCCACCGCGACCGCACGCCGCACCGCGTTGCCCCTCCCCGGCGCGAAGGCGAAGTCGACGCCGCCCTGGGCCCTGACCTCGATGGCGGTGGGGACATCGGAGCCCACCGCCTCCTTCGTGACCTGCTGACCGTCGGGACCGACCTCGGTGACCAGCCGGTGCGTCGTCGGGTCCATGAAGGCCAGCTTCGCGGTCACCTGCGGCAGGTCGCCCAGGACGTCGTCGTTGCGGCCGACGCTCTTGGCGAGGGCCGCGTCCAGAGAGGGGTGCCCGTTGTAGCCGCTCGCGATCTGCGCCGCGGTGCGCCCGTCCACCAGCCGCACCAGGTCCAGGGCCACGACGTCGGCGAGGGCCTGCAGGTCGCGACGCACCACCCGCTGCATGCCCAGGTCGACCGCGATCGCGGTGGAGGGGATCAGCACGACCAGGAGCATCGAGATCATCGGGATGATCGCGCCGCGGTCCCCGTCGGTCTGGCACCGCCGGCCCATCAGCTGGTCCTCGCCACGGCGTCGTACCTGAGGTCCTCCGGCAGGAGCAGGCCGACCCCCGGGAGCTTCGGCGTGAGCGGGTTGTCCTCGTAGGCGTAGCTCAGCGCCGCGGTGACGCAGTTCTTGGTCGCGTCGTTGGCACACGGCCCGATGGTCACCGAGCAGGTCCCCACGTCGGCGCCGTCCTTGCGCAGCTGCGACCCGGCGGAGTACCCGTCGCAGGAGATGCCGTAGGAGCTCAGCGCCTCGTTGAGGGCGCCGAGGCCCTCCTGCTGGCGGTCGGCCGCCAGCGGGAAGGGCGAGACCGCGGCCGCCCGGGCCCCCTCGGCGGCTCCCTGGCTGAGTGCCTGCCGGAAGCTCAGCATGTAGCCGTAGCTGATGACCCCCATCACGAGCAGGGTCAACAGCGGCGCGACGAGCGCGAGCTCGACCGCGGCCGTTCCCCTGTCACCTTGTTCCCGAGAGGTCCTTGCGTACCTCGTCACGAGTGACTTCCTTGCTCCCCCAACCAACGCGGCCCCTCAACCGCTGTTGAGAAGGTAACGGGAGAGTTACAGGAATGCCTCGATCCGCGCCTCGAATAGCCCGAACGGGCTATCTGCCGAGCCCGGATGGACCAGCAGGCGGACTAGACCTGGACCGGGCTGAGCGCAGCTGGGACACGCGACCGCGGCGTCAGGACGGCGGCTTGGGGACGTCGATGTCCGCTTGGTTGAGCTCCTCGACGTTGACGTCCTTGAAGGTCAGCACCTTCACGCTCTTGGCGAACCGCGCCGGGCGGTACATGTCCCACACCCACGCGTCGGAGATGGAGACCTCGAAGAACACCTCGCCGGCCTCGCTGCGCGCCTTCACGTCCACCTGGTTGCACAGGTAGAAGCGGCGGTCAGTCTCCACGACGTACTTGAAGATGCCCACCACGTCGCGGTACTCGCGGTAGAGGGTGAGCTCCATCTCGGTCTCGTACTTCTCGAGGTCCTCGGCGCTCACCCCGCTGACTCTAATCCGGCCAGGTCCGTCGCGAGACCGGCGGCCCGCCGCACGTTGACGAACCGCCTCCGGTGGATGGGGCACGGACCGTGCTCGGCCAGCGCGGCGCTGTGGACGTCGGTGATGTAGCCCTTGTGCGTCTTGAAGTCGTAGGCCGGGTACTCGACGTCGAGCTCGGTCATGATCCGGTCCCGGGTGACCTTGGCCAGCACGGAGGCGGCCGCGATGCAGGCGGCGACCCGGTCGCCCTTCCAGACCGCCAGCCCGGGGACCCCGAGGCCGTCGACCGGGAAGCCGTCCGTGAGGACGTACTCCGGGGGCACGGACAGCTTGGCCACGGCCCGGCGCAGCGCCTCGACGTTGGCGACGTGCATCCCCAGCCTGTCGCAGTCCTCGTGCGACACGACGACCACCGACCACGCGACCGCGCGCCGGACGATCTGCGCGTACGCCCGCTCGCGGGCCTTCTCGGTCAACAGCTTGGAGTCGGCCAGCCCCGGGACGATGCCCGCCTTGCCGGGCGGCAGGATCGCAGCACCGGCCACCAGCGGGCCGGCGCAGGCCCCGCGCCCGGCCTCGTCGACGCCGGCGATGACCTCGACCCCGTGCCGGCGCAGCGCGCGCTCGTAACCGTAGAGCCCGGCGTCCCGCCGGACCGTGGCACCTCGAGGCAGCGAGCTCACGACAGTCCGGCCGGTCAGGACGTGGCGTCCGGGACGTCGTCGAGGACGCCCGCGTCGTCCGGGGTCCCGAACCGGTCGAAGGGCCAGAGCAGCACGAACACCTTGCCGACGACCAGGTCGTTGTCCACGAACTCGCGGCCGCGCACGCAGTCGGTCTCGCCCTCGGTGCACATGTGCACCGTGGAGTCGGCGGACTGCGAGCGGTTGTCGCCCATGACGAAGACGTGCCCGGGGGGCACCGGGCCGGAGGTCCAGCTGCAGTTGCCGGTCATCGGGCCGGCGCAGGCCGCCTTGGTGTCGTCCTTCACGTAGTCGGACTCGTCGAGGGCGACGCCGTTGACCGAGATCCGGCCCTCGGCGTCGCAGCAGGTGATCGTGTCGCCCTCGACCCCGATCACCCGCTTGACCAGGTGACCGCCCGAGGGGAACAGGCCGAGCTTGGCCAGTGCCTTGGTGAACCCGTTGGACGGACCGGTCGACTCGTCCGCGCCGAGCCAGCCACCCGGGTCCTCGAACACGACGACGTCGCCCCGTTCGGGCGAGCCGGACCAGTAGGACCACTTCTGGACCAGGATCCGGTCGTTCTCGACCAGTCCGGGCTCCATCGACTCCGAGGGGATGTAGAACGCCTGGACCAGCACCGCCTTGATCACGACCGCCAGCACCACCGCCACGCCGAGCAGCAGCAGGGTCTCCTGCCAGATGGGCAGGTGCGAGCGTTCCGGCTTGGCCGGCTTGCCGGGCTTCGCCGTCGGCGCGGGCGCGTCCTCGGCGGGCACGGACGGCTCGTCGGCGACGGAGGCGTCGCGCTCGTCGGGGTTCACGCGCAGAGTCTAGGCAGGATCGAGGGAGGGTCCCGGGAGCCGAGTCTCAGGCCTCGCGGCGTTCCTTGATCTTGGCGGCCTTGCCGCGCAGGTTGCGCAGGTAGTAGAGCTTGGCCCGGCGCACGTCACCGCGGGTGACGATCTCGATCTTCTCGAAGATCGGGCTGTTCAGGGGGAACGTCCGCTCGACGCCGACACCGAAGGAGACCTTGCGGACGGTGAAGGTGCGTCCCACACCGGAGCCGTGGATGCGGATCACGACGCCCTGGAAGACCTGGACGCGGGACCGGTTGCCCTCGACGACCTTGACGTGGACCTTGATGGTGTCGCCGGCACGGAAGTCCGGGACGTCGTCGCGCTTGCTGGCGGCGCCGAGAGCGGCGATGACGTTGGTCTGGTTGCTCATGACTGAGTTGCTCCTCGCGATTGCCACAGGTCAGCCGCGCTGTCGGATGGGTGGTGCTGTTCAGGTGTGCGCTCAGTCGTGGTGGCCGGCGGCGCCGGGGACCCCCTGTGGCAGGAGCCCGACGCGGATCCCCGGGGTGTTCGTCCGGGCGGTCCTTCGGCCGACTGGGCCGAGGGACGAGTCTGCCACAGGCGCGGGCGGCCGGACCAATCTCCGAGCGCGGGGCCCGGGCGACGCGTCACGAGGCTCGCCGCTTGGTCATGATCACCGCACCCGGCGGGGCCGGCAGGTCCTTGCGCAGGCTGAACCCGGCCTTGCGGTACATCCGCTGGTTGTCGGCGCTCCGGGCCCCGGTGAACAGGACGTACGACGATGCCGTGGCCGGCGCCACGGCCTGGATGTGCTCGAGCAGCGCCCGGCCGAGCCCGCGGCCCTGGAGGTCCGGGGCGACCATGACCCGGCCGATGTCCCAGGCCACCGTTCCACCGGGGTCGCCGTGCCCGGCCAGGCGCCCCCGCACGGCGCCGACCAGCCGGCCGGCCACCCGGACGACGTAGTAGGTCCACTCGTCCAGCGACGACTCCACGTCGGCCAACGACTCGTGCAGGGCGGGGATGTCGAGCATCTCGTTGTCGAGCGCCTCCTGCACCCAGCAGGCCCGCTGCAGGGTGAGGATCTCGCCGGCGTCGGCACGCACCGCGGGCACGATCTCCCACTCCCCCACCCGGCTGGGGTGCACCAGGTCGGGGCGTCGCTCGGCCGTGCGCCGCAGCGCCTGCTCGGCACGCCAGCCCTCGATGGCCGCATGGTCGCCGCCGAGGAGGACGTCCGGGACGTCGAGGCCGCGCCAGGACGGTGGCCGGGTGTAGACGGGATGCTCCAGCAACCCGTGCTCGTGCGACTCCTCGACCAGCGACGCGGGGTTGCCCATGAAGCCGGGGAGCAGCCGCACGACCGCCTCGGTGACCGCCAGGGCGGCCACCTCGCCGCCGTTGAGCACGTAGTCGCCCAGCGACACCTCGACGACCTCGGCCCGGCCGGCCGCGTGGTCGAGGACGCGCTGGTCGATGCCCTCGTACCTGCCGCAGGCGAAGACCAGCCGGGACCGCGAGGCGAGCTCGCGGGCCAGGGCCTGGGTGAACCGGTGTCCGGCCGGGGTGGGCACGACCACGGTGGCACCGTCCACGGCGAGCGCGTCGAAGGCCTCGCCCCACGGCTCCGGTCGCATCACCATGCCGGCTCCGCCGCCGTACGGGGTGTCGTCGACCGACCGGTGCCGGTCGTGGGTCCAGGCCCGCAGGTCGTGCACGTGCACGTCGACCAGGCCCTGCTCCATGGCCTTGCCCGTGAGCGACAGCTCGAGCGGGGCGAGGTAGCCGGGGAAGATGGTGAGGTAGTCGAGGCGCACCGACGGGTCCCGCCTCAGTCCTCGTCGAAGGGGCTGACCAGCCCCGGCCGGTCGGCGATCACCAGCCGGCCGCCCGCGACGTCGACCTCGGGGACGAGCGCGGCGACGAAGGGCACCAGGGCGTCGCGGCCGTCGAGGGTGCGCACGGTGAGCAGGTCCTGGGCGCCCGTCGTGAGCGCGGTGACCTCCCCGAGGTGCGCGCCGTCCACGTCGTAGGCGGCCAGGCCGACCAGCTGGTGGGCGTAGTACTCCTCCGGGTCGTCCGGGGAGCTGTCCGCGGGGATCGTGGCGTGCAGCACCGTCCCGCGGGCGGCCTCGGCGGCATCACGGTCAGGCAGCTCCTCGAACCCGGCGAGCAGCACCCCCTGGTGCCAGCGGGTGCTCGCCACGGTCAGCGACCGCAGTGTGCTGGCCGAGCCGGGCGGTGGCTCGGCGCGCAGCGTGGCGCCGACGGCGAAGCGTCGCTCCGGCTCGTCGGTGCGTACGTCGACGGTCACCTCGCCGCGCAGGCCGTGGGGCTTGCCCACCCGCCCGACGACGACTTCGAGGTCGCCCGAGGGCTCAGCGTCGGCGGTCGACATCCACGAAGTCGATCCGCGCGCCGCCGCGGCCCGCGAGGGCCGAGACGACGGTGCGGAACGCCGTCGCGGTCCGGCCGCCCCGGCCGATCACCTTGCCGAGGTCGTCGGGGTGCACCCGGACCTCCAGGATCGACCCGCGACGCAGCTGCTTGTCACGCACCGACACGTCGTCGGGGTTGTCGACGATCCCGCGCACGAGGTGCTCGAGGGCTTCGGCCAGCATCAGCTGTCGTCGCCCGACTTCTCAGCCTTGGTCTCGGCGTCGACGGCGGCGGTCTCCTCGGTCTCGGCGATCTCGGCCGCACCTTCGGGGGTCTCGGCCTCAGGGACCTCGCGCGGCTCGGGGGTCTCCTCGGCGCCAGTCTCGGCCGGGGTCTCGGCCGGGGCCTCAGCAGCGTCGGCGGGGGCCTCGGCCGGCTTGTCGGCAGCCGCGTCCTTCTTGGCAGCGGGCTTCTTGGCCGCGGCCTTCTTGGTCACGGCCTCCCCGGAGGAGTCGCCGTGCGCGTCCTTGAGCGCCTCGTTGAAGATGTCGAGCTTGTCCCGCTTGGGCTCGGCGACCTTGAGGGTGCCCTCGGTGCCCTTGAGACCCTTGTGGGTCTGCCAGTCACCGGTGATCTTCAGGATCTTGGCGACGGCCTCGGAGGGCTGCGCACCCACGCCGAGCCAGTACTGGGCCCGCTCGGAGACCACCGAGATGTAGGAGGGGTCCTCCTTCGGGTGGTACTTGCCGATCTCCTCGATCACCTTGCCGTCACGCTTCTTGCGGGCGTCGACGACGACGATGCGGTACTGCGGGACCCGGACCTTGCCCAGGCGCTTCAAACGGATCTTGACGGACACAGCTGTGGTGTCTCCTTGCGACGTTGTGTGCGGGTGAGACGCCCAGCACCAGGTGGGGACCGGGTCGGGCTCCTCGGAGGGTCCGGCGCGTCCGGATGAGAGGGTCCGGGCGCGCAGGACACGCGAGCGGAGATTCTGCCAGACCAGGGCGGGCGTTCCCAATCACGACCAACCGCAGCAGACTGCGTCCGTGACCGTGTACGCCGGCCCGCCGCCACCACCGGGCGCGGCGGGCAGGCCCCGCCCCCGCGTGGGGTGGTTCGCCCTCGGCGCTCTGCTCGTCGTCGCGGCCGTCGTCGTGGGCATCGTGATGCTCGTCCGGATCTTCGACAGCGGGTTCCTCAGCGTGGAGGCGACGGTCCCGGCCGACGGCGTCGCCCACCAGGTCACCGTGGACACCGACGGCGACCGGTATCTCTGGGAGCAGCAGCACGGCGACGCCGAGTGCACGCTGCGCGACGCCGACACCGGGGGCTCGGTCACCTTGCGACCGGTCAGCGGCACCGTGACCCGCAGTGTCAACGGCGACGCCTGGCAGGCCACCGCCTCGTTCGACCCGGGGTCGGGCCGCCTGTCGGTGACCTGCTCCGCCGACGCGGGGCCCGCGCAGATCGGACCGGCACTGGACGTCGGTGACTTCGTGCTCCGGATCCTGCTCGCCGTCGTCGTCCCGATGATGCTGGGCGGCCTCGGGCTGGCGGTGCTCATCGGGACCGCGATCCTGTGGGTCACCCGGCCACCGCGAGGCGCCTGACAACTTCTCGACGTACGCCGGTGTCCTACGGGCATGAACGGCACCAGACCCAGCGAACGGCACCCGTGGCTCTTCCCGTGGGCGGTCCGCGCCCACCAGGTCCGCCGGCACCTCCGGTGGCTCAGGCCCGGCACCGAGTGGGCCCGCGACCACGGCGGGCAGAACCTCCCGGTGCGGGTGAAGAAGCACGCCTCCCTGCTCCTGCGGGAGCTGTCCGAGAGCGAGATGGTCCTCCAGCACAACAAGGTCGTGAACCTGCGGCTGGCCTCGCAACGCACCGACGGGCTCCTCATCCGGCCCGGCGAGACGTTCTCGTTCAACAAGGTGGTCGGGAGCTGCACCCGGAGGAAGGGGTACGTCGAGGGCATGCGGCTGTCCAACGGCGACGCGGTCTCCGGCGTCGGCGGCGGCATCTGCCAGCTGGCCAACCTGGTGCACTGGATGGTGCTGCACTCGCCGCTCACCGTCGTCGAGCGCTCCGAGCACAGCTTCGACCCCTTCCCCGACAAGGGGCGGGTGCTGCCGTGGGGCGTGGGCTGCTCGATCGTCTACAACTACGTCGACCTGGTCGTCCGCAACGACACCGCGACCACGTTCCAGCTCCGCACCTGGGTGGCCGAGCGGCACCTGAGGGGCGAGCTCCGGGCGGACCGGCCGACCACGACGTCGTACCGCGTGGAGGCGCGCGACGAGGAGTTCCTCCGCGTCGAGGGCCGCGTCTACCGCCGCAACGAGATCTGGCGCTCGGTCATCGACAAGCGCACCGGCGACGTCGTCGCCGAGGAGCTGGTGAAGCGCAACCACGCACTGGTGAAGTACGCACCGCCGGAGGACCGGATCCGCGAGGTCGCCGCTACCGCACCACGCGACCGCGCAGCATGACGCAGGCCGGCCGGGCGAGGACGGTCAGGTCGACCCTGGGGTCGGCGTCGTAGACCACCAGGTCGGCGGGCGCGCCCTCGTCGAGCGTCGCGTTCCAGCCGAGCCACTCGCGGGCCCGCCAGGACGCGGCGCCCAGGGCGGCCTCGTTGGTCATCCCGAGGCCGGCCATCGCCACGACCTCGCCGGCGATGTTGCCGTGCTTGCGCACTCCCCCGCCGTCCGAGCCGGCGTACAGCGGCACGCCCGCCTCGTAGGCGGTCATGATCGTCTCGCGCCGCCGGGCGAACAGGTCGGTCATCGTCGCCGAGTAGTCGGGGAACTTCTCGGCCCCGGCCTCGGCGTACTCCGGGAACTTGTCGACCTGCATCACCGTCGGCACCAGCGCGGTGCCGTGCTCGACCATCGCCCCGACGAGGTCCGGCGTGAGTCCGGTGCCGTGCTCGATGCAGTCGATCCCCGCCTCGATCAGGCCCGGCAGCACCGCCGTGCCGAAGCAGTGCGCGGTCACCTTCGCCCCGTGGTCGTGGGCCACCGCGATCGCCTCGGCGAACTCCTCCGGCGCGAACGACGGCGCCAGGTCACCGGTGTCCCGGCTGATCCAGTCGCCGACCAGCTTGACCCAGCCGTCCCCGCGCTGCGCCTCCTGGGCGACGTGCGCCGCCAGCTCGCCGGGCTCGACCTCGTGGGCGTAGTTGCGGATGTAGCGCTTGGTGCGGGCGATGTGCCGGCCGGCCCGGATCAGCCGCGGCAGGTCGTCGCGGTCGTCGATCCACGAGGTGTCCGCGGCCGAGCCGGCGTCCCGGATCAGCAGCGCTCCGGCGTCCCGGTCGTCGATCGCCTGCTGCTCGGTCTCCTCGACGGTGGTGCCGCCGTCGTCGTTGAGGCCGAGGTGGCAGTGCGCGTCGACCAGTCCGGGGACCACCCAGCCGCTCGCGACCGTCTCCGCCCCGGGCTGCTTCTCGCGCGTGATCCGGCCGGCGACGACGTAGAGGTCGCGGACCTCGCCGTCGGGGAGGACAGGTCCGGAGACGCGCAGTGCTGCCACGCCTCCGAACCTATCCAGGCCGAGCCCTGACGTCAGGTGCCGAGCCCGTGCCCGAACCTGTAGAGCGGGTCGTAGCCCGGGTCGCCCACGTTGATCGGCTCCTGGGCCACCGAGCGCGGCCAGCTCACCGGCAGCTTGCCCGTGAACGGCTTGCGGCCGAACAGCACGTCCGCGACGCCCTGCCCCTCGCTGCCCGGCAACCACGAGGCGACCAGGGCGTCGATCTGCGACAGCAGCTCCGGCGGGACGACCATCGGCCGCCCGGAGACCACCAGCACGGTGCACGACGCGGCCCGCGAGCAGACCCGCCGGATCGCCAGCTGGTCGGCGTCGTTGAGCTGCATCGTCTGCTTCGGCCGCAGGACGCCGTTGTCCCCCGGGTCGTAGCCCCACTGCGGTCCGTCCACGTCGCCGAACCCCTCGGCGTACGGCGTCTCGCCGACCACGACGATGCCGGCCGCGTTCGCCGGCACCGGGTCGCTCGCGGTCTGGCTGAACTGGACCCGGGCCGCGGACGTGGAGCGGACGGCGTCGAGCACCGTCTGGCCGGGGATCACGTTCGTCGAGCCGCCCTGCCAGGTCAGCGTCCAGCCGCCCGCCTGGTTGCCGATGTTGTCGGCGTTGCTGCCGGCGACGTACACCGGCTGCCTCCGCCCGGGGCTCAGCGGCAGCGTCTGCTGCCGGTTCTTGAGCAGCACCTGCGACTCGGCCACCGCGCGGCGGGCGACCTTGCGGTGCGCCTTGCTGCCGATCGAGTCGATGTGCCGACGGTCGGTGAAGGGCTTCTCGAACAGGCCGAGCTCGAACTTCGCGGCGAGGATGCGGGACACGGCGTCGTCGATGCGGCTCATCGGCACCGCGCCCTCCTCGACCAGCGAGATGAGAGTCGGGATGAAGACGTCCCAGCCGTCCGGGTTGTTGGGTGCCTGGATCGGCTCCATGAACATGTCGACGCCGGCCAGGACCGACAGGCGCACCTGTTCCCGGTAGTCGCCCGGGATCTGCCGGATCGCCCGCCAGTCGGAGATGACCAGGCCGTCGAAGCCGAGGTCGCCCTTGAGCACGTCGGTGATCAGCTCCTGGTGCGCGTGCATCTTCACCGGGTTGCCGAGCCCGTCCTCGGTCCAGTCGACGCTGGAGAACGACGGCATCACGGAGCCGACGTGGTGGCCGCGGATCGCGGGCCGGTACGGCGCCACGGCGAGCCGGTCGAACTCAGCCCGCGAGACCTGGCTGATGCCCTGGTCGAGCGTGTAGTCGCCCTCGCCCGTGCCCCAGGCGGTGAGTCCGTCGCCGGCGAAGTGCTTGGCGGTGGCCAGCACCCGGTCCGGGCGGTCGAGCTGCCCGGGCTTCCCCTGGAGCCCGTCGATCACGGTCGCCAGCCGGGCGACCAGCTGCGGGGTCTCGCCGAAGCTCTCGTAGGTCCGGCCCCACCGGTCGTCCCTGGCCACGCACAGGCACGGGGAGAAGTTCCACTGCGGCCCGGACGCCCGGGTCTCCTTGGCGGTGATGTGCCCGATCTTCTCCAGCAGCCGCGGGTCGCGGGTCGCTCCGAGACCGATGTTGTGCGGGAACACGGTGGCGCCCTGCAGGTTGCCGTGGCCGTGGACCGCGTCGACGCCGTAGAGGAGCGGGATGCCGAGCCGGGTCTCGAGCGCCGCGGCCTGGAGGGTGTCGACCATGTCCGCCCAGCCCTCCGGAGTGTTGCTGGCGGGGACCGAGCCGCCCCCGGAGAGCACGCTGCCGAGGCCGTAGGTCGTGACGAGGCTGGGGTCGGCCGCGACGTCGGCGCGCTCGGCCTGGGCCATCTGGCCGACCTTCTCGGCCAGGGTCATCCGGCCCAGCAGGTCCGCGACCCGCTGGTCGACCGGGAGCCGTTCGTTGCGGTACGCCGGTTCGGCGGCCCGCGTCGTCTCGTTCTCGGTCCCGGTCACGGCGACCGGGACGGTGGGTGCCGCCTGGCCGGGTGCTGGCAGCAGCCCGACCGCCAGGGCGGTGGTGAGGGCGGCGCCGAGGAGGGCTCCGCGTGGAAGGGTGAGCGACATCGATGGTTCTCCTTGCCCGATCAAGAAGCCGGTCCGCCGTCGTTGGAGGGCCGGGCGCGGTGCACCCGCGCTGCTCGCAACCTAGGAACGGCATTTGCTCCGGGTCAATGCGCAAAGACCCGCCATCCGCATGTTTTTCCTCCACCTTCCGCACAAATCGCCGTAGGCTTCCGGGGCATGGCCGCATCGGGGGCGCTGGAGAGGCTGCGCGCGGGTCACCAGCGGGCGGTGCTGGCCCTGCTCGCCAGCGAGGGCCCGATGAGCCGGGCCGACCTGGTGCGTGGCAGCGGGCTGTCCCGGACCACGGTGTCGAGCCTGGTCTCGGACCTCATCCGCAGCGGCCTGGTCACCGAGACGACCGACCGCGGCCTGCCCCACAAGGGCGGCAGCGGCCGCCCTCCCCTGTTGGTCACCCTCAGCGCACCCGTGGGCGGGATGGCCGGGGTCGACGTGGGCCACGGGCACGTCCGCGTGGCCCTCGCGGACCGGACCGGCCGGATCCAGGGCGAGGAGCACGCGTTCGTCGACGTCGACGCCCACGGCGCCCAGGTGCTCGACCGGGCCGCCGCCATGGTGCGCGCCCTCGTGTCCGGAGCCGGGCTCGGGCCGGACCACCTGCAGGCCGTCGGCATGTGCGTGCCTGCTCCCCTGGACCGCCGGTCGTCGCGGATCCGGACCGGCATCATGCCGGGGTGGCGCGGCCTCCCCCCGGGCGAGGAGCTCGAGCGCCGGCTCGGGGTCCCGGTCCACGTCGACAACGACGCCAACCTGGGCGCGCTCGCCGAGCTCCACCACGGCAGCGCTCGCGGCCGGCACGACGTCATCTACCTGAAGATGGCCAGTGGTCTGGGCGCGGGCATCGTCCTCGGTGGACGGCTGCATCGCGGCGCGACCGGGATCGCGGGCGAGATCGGCCACGTCCAGGTCGGCGAGGACGGTCAGGTCTGCCGGTGCGGCAACCGCGGCTGCCTCGAGACCGTGGTCGCGGTACCCCGCTTGCTGCGGCTGCTGCAGCCGGCGTACGACCAGGAGCTCGACGTCGAGGACGTCCTGGCCCTCGAGCGCGACGGCGACGCGGGTGCGCGTCGGGTGCTCACCGACGCCGGCCGCACCGTCGGGAGGGCGGTGGCCGACCTGGCCAACAGCCTGAACCCCGAGCTGGTGGTCGTCGGGGGCTCGCTCGGCGCCTCGACCTCCCTGGTCGCCGGCCTGCGGGGCGCGATCGACCGCTACGCCCAGCCCGACACGGCGGCCGCCGTCGAGGTCGCACCGGCGGACCTGGGTGACCGCGCCGAGCTGGTCGGCTCGGTCGCCCTCGCCATCGCCACGCTGGCCGCGTGACCGGCTGCGAGCGCCGCGCCTCAGAGCTGGTCGAGCAGCCAGGACGGGCTCATGGTGGTCGCTCCCACCGCCTGCACCGCTGACTGCAGCAGCCGGTCGGCGGTGATCACCGTGACCGTGTCACCCCGCGCGGCCGCCGACCTGGCCTCGGCGGTGATCGTCGAGTCCCCGTCGCGGGCCGCGTGCACGGTCACCAGGTGGCCGTCGCGGCCGGCCGGGACACCGCCCTTGGCCGCGCCCTCGAGCACCAGCACCACGACGTCGTACGACGTGTCGGCCACCACGAGCGACTCGTGCAGCCGTCGTGCGGCGCCCGCGCGGTCCTTCCACCAGCCGTCCGGTCGGCTGCCGACGACGTTGGCCCCGTCGACCACCAGCACCCTCACTTGAGGTACTTCGAGAAGTCCTTCGGCAGGTTGAGCGCGGCCGCGGCCGCCTCGTAGTCGACCTCGTCCGCGGCGCCGTCGGGGTTGCCGAACGGGTTCGCGGGCGCGGCGGCGGCCTTGCCCTTCGCGGCCGCGGCCTGCTGGGCCGCCTTGGCCGGGTTGCCGGAGACGCGTCGCCCCTTGCCCTTCTTCTGCTGGGCCTTCTGCTTGCCGCGCTTGCCGCCGCCGGCCATGCCGGGCATCCCGGGGAGACCCGGCATCCCCCCGCCCTGCGCGAACGACATCATCATCTTGCGCGCCTCGAAGAACCTGTCGACGAGGTTGTTGACGTCGGAGACCTGGCGGCCAGAGCCCTTGGCGATCCGGGCCCGGCGGGACCCGTCGATCATCTTGGGGTTGGCCCGCTCGGCGGGCGTCATCGACTGGATGATCGCCTGGATCCGGTCGATCTCCCGCTCGTCGAAGTTCTCGAGCTGGTCGCGGAACTGCCCCATCCCGGGGAGCATGCCCATGATCTTGGACATCGAGCCGAGCTTGCGGACCTGCTGCATCTGCTCGAGGAAGTCGTCGAGGGTGAACTCGCCGCCCTGGCCGGTCAGCTTGGCCGCGGCCTTGGCGGCCTGCTCGGAGTCGAAGGCCTTCTCCGCCTGCTCGATGAGCGTCATGACGTCGCCCATGTCGAGGATGCGCGAGGCCATCCGGTCCGGGTGGAAGAGGTCGAAGTCGGTCATCTTCTCGCCGTTGGAGGCGAACATGACCGGCCGACCGGTGACCGAGGCGACGGACAGAGCGGCACCGCCGCGGGCGTCGCCGTCGAGCTTGGTGAGGACCACTCCGTCGAAGCCCACGCCCTCGAGGAAGGCCTGCGCGGTCGCCACCGCGTCCTGGCCGATCATGGCGTCGAGGACGAACAGCACCTCGTCGGGCTGGACCGCGTCGCGGATGTCCGAGGCCTGCTTCATCATCTCGGCGTCGACACCGAGCCGCCCCGCCGTGTCGACGATGACGACGTCGTGGAGGGTCCGCTTGGCCTCCTCGATCGACGCCCGGGCGACCGAGACCGGGTCCCCCACGCCGTTGCCGGGCTCGGGCGCGAACACGGGTACGCCGACCCGCTCGCCGTTGACCTGCAGCTGGGTGACCGCGTTGGGGCGTTGCAGGTCGCAGGCGACCAGCAACGGGCTCTTGCCCTGCTCCTTGAGCCACAGCGCGAGCTTCGCGGCCAGGGTCGTCTTGCCGGCACCCTGGAGGCCGGCCAGCAGGATGACGGTCGGCCCGCTCTTGGCGTAGCGCAGCCGGCGGGTCTCGCCCCCGAGGATGCTGACGAGCTCCTCGTTGACGATCTTGACGATCTGCTGGGCCGGGTTCAGCGCTTGGCTGACCTCCTCGCCGCGGGCCCGCTCCTTGACCGCGGCCACGAACTCCTTGACGACCGGGAGCGCGACGTCGGCCTCGAGCAGGGCGATCCGGATCTCACGCGCGGTCGCGTCGATGTCCGCCTCGGACAGCCGCCCCTTGCCCCGGAGGTTCTTGAAGGTGTCGGCGAGACGGTCGGAGAGGGTGGCGAACACCCGCCCAGCCTAACTAAGTGGTCACCACTGCCAGGACTACCTTCACTGTGTGGAGGCACTGGTGTTCGTCGTGGCGGGCGCTCTGGTGCTGGGGCTGCTGGCGTGGGCCGGTCACCGGATGCTCGTCTCGGAGCGGCCCCCCGGGAGCGGCGGAGCCTCCGACGCGCTGGGCAGCTTCATCGACGTGTTCGACCCGGCCCGTGCCCGCGCCGACCGCGACCTGCAGTCCCAGGAGCACCAGGGCGAGGTCGTCCCGTCACCCGACGACGAGGACCCGCCGGTCAGCATCGACACGGTCCGGATGCGTGCCACAGTCAGGGGGCCCGTCAGGAGACGGCAGACCCCGAGCTCCCCAGAGCCGCCCGGACCGCGTGCGCCGCAGCCGCCGCCCGCTGGTCGCTGAGCACCCCGGCCGAGGCCTCCTGGAGGTAGAACACGTCGACCGCCTGCGGTCCGAGCGTGTCGACGTGCGCCGACCGCACGGTCACGTCCAGGGCAGCGAGGGCAGCGCAGACCAGGTGCACCACGCCAGGCCGGTCGGTCGTGCGGACCTCGAGGACGGTCGCGTGCGCGGACGCCTCCGGACGGACGTCGACCGAGGGCTGCAACGTGCCCGGGGACGTCACCTGCAGCCGCGCACGTGGGTCGAGGCGGCCGTCGACGACGCCGTCGTAGGTCTGGCGCAGGGTCGCCGCCTGCAGCTGCTCCTCCCCCACCTCCCACACCGAGACGCCGTACCCGTCCTGGTACCACGCCCGGGCCGCCCGGATCCGGATCCGCTGCAGCGCGAAGACCGCCGAGACGTCGGCGAGGAGGCCCACCCGGTCGGGCGCGGTGACGGTGACCCGGCTGCCGTCCTCGAGCTCCTCCACCGAGAACGCCGCGGCGCCCTGCGTGGCCGCCTCGGGGATCTCGACGTCCTCGGACCCGATGGGCGGCAGCGAGCGGCCGCTGCTCAAGGCTGCCGCCGTACGACGGGACAGGTCGAGGATCAGGCCGGAGCGCCAGGTCGACCAGGCCTTCGGTGACGTGGCCCGCGCGTCCGCCTCGGTGAGCACGGTCAGGAGATCCAGTGCCTGGCGGGTCCTCACGCGCTGGGCGACCGTCTCGACGGTGGCCGGGTCGTCGGGGTCCCGGGTCGTGGCGGTCTCCGCCAGCAGGAGGTGCCACCTGACGAGCAGCGCGACCAGGTCGACGCCGTCCTCGTCGAAGCCCAGCCGGGCCGCGATCTCGCGGGCGACCGGCTCGCCCGCCACGCTGTGCTCGGTCAGGCTGCCCTTGCCGATGTCGTGCAGCAGCGCGGCGACCATGAGGACGTCGGGCCGGTCGACGCGGCGGATCATCGACGAGGCCTCGATGCAGGTCTCGACCACGTGCCGGTCGACGGTGAACCGGTGGATCTCGGAGGCGTGCGGCAGCAGCCGGATCCGCTCCCACTCCGGCAGCAGCCGGGTGAGCGCTCCCGTGGCCTCGAGGGTCTCCCAGGTGCCGAGCAGACCGCGTCCCGCGGCCAGCAGCCGGACGAGGAGGTCGCGCGCCTCGGCCGGCCAGGGGGTCGGCATCGGCGCGCACTCCCGGGCCAGCCGGGCCGCGGTCGGTGGGGCGAGCACCACGTCGCGCTCGGCGGCCGCCGCGGCGGCGCGGAGGAGCAGGGCCGGGTCCTCGGCCGGCCGGGCCCGCTTGTCCAGCACGATCTCACCGGCCGCCAGTGCGACCCCCTCCGCGACCGGAGTCAGCGAGGGCCGGCGTGCGGCGGTGGCCCGGTCCAGCACGTCGTCGACCCGACGCCAGGTCAGCCGGGAGAGGTGAGTGATCCGCCGGCCGAGCTCGCGCACCGTCACCTGGGCGGCCCGGGCGTCCGGGACGCCCAGCAACGGGGCGAGGTCGCCCCACATCTCCGGCGTCACCCGGTCCGTCGCGCGGCCGGCCAGGGCGTGCACCTGGTCGCGCACGTCGAGCATCGCCAGCCGGCTGCGTTCCAGCTCGACGTGCGGAACGTCGACGAGCCAGGTCGCCACCAGCGCCTTCAGCACGGTGGCGTCACGGATGCCGCCCTCGGTCTCCTTGAGGTCGGGCACCGACGCGTGCGCGAGCTCGCCCATCAGCTCGTGCCGGGAGTCGACCAGGGCCCGCAGCGCCCGCAGCCGCTGCCGGGCGTCGCGCCGCCACTCGGTGAGCATGGTGGTGCGCAGCCGGAGGGTGAGGTTGGGGTCGCCGGCGACGTGCCTGACGTCGAGCAGGCCGAGCGCCACCTTGAGGTCCTGGCCCGCGGTCTCGACCATCTGCGGCAGGGTCCGGACCGAGTGGTCCAGGTTGGCTCCGGAGTCCCACAGCGGGTACCAGACCTGGCCGGCCACCGCGGCGAGGTCGAAGCCGGGGTCCTCCTCGTGCACGAGGACGACGTCCAGGTCGGAGTACGGCGCCAGCTCGCCGCGTCCGTAGCCGCCGACCGCCACTAAAGCGGCTCCCGCGTCCGGCCCCGAGACGGACTCCCAGGCGCGGACGCACAGCGCATCGGCCGCGGCCGTGCGCTCCGCGCGCTCGTGGCTACTCAGAGCGCCGCGTCGTCGCGGTCGCCGGTGCGGACCCGGACGACCGACTCGACGGCCTGCACCCACACCTTGCCGTCGCCGATCCGGCCGGTCTGGGCGCTGCGCGTGATGGCGTCGACCACGGAGTCGACGTCGCCGTCCGCCACCACGATCTCGATCCGGACCTTGGGCACCAGCGCGACGTCGTACTCGGCTCCGCGGTAGACCTCGGTGTGGCCCTTCTGCCGCCCGTAGCCGTTGACCTCGCTGACCGTCATGCCGGTCACCCCGACGCCCTCGAGCGCCACCCGGATGTCCTCCCACTTGTGCGGCTTGACCACCGCGGTGACGAGCTTCACGTGCCTCTCCTCCGAGTCCGGGAACGAGCGTGGGTCGGGTCTGGGTCCTTCGGTCGGGCCCGATCATCGCACCGGCCCGGCTCCCCCGCGAGGGAGCCGGGCCGGTGCGCTCGATCTGTGGCGGCCTCAGGGTCGCTCAGCGGTCGGTCAGAGGGCCGCCGAGTCCCGGTCACCGGTGCGGACCCGGACCACGGTCTCGACCGGGCTCACCCAGACCTTCCCGTCGCCGATCCGGCCGGTCTGGGCGGTCTTGACGATGATCCCGACGACGTCCTCGGAGTCACCGTCGGCCACGACGATCTCGATGCGGATCTTCGGCACCAGGGCGATGTCGTACTCCGCGCCCCGGTAGACCTCCGTGTGGCCCTTCTGGCGGCCGTAGCCGCTGACCTCGCTGACCGTCATGCCGGTCACGCCGAACGTCTCGAGGGCCTCCCGGACGTCCTCCCACTTGTGCGGCTTGATCACCGCGGTGACGAGCTTCATGCGTTGGCTCCTTCCGTGACCGGAGCGGTCTTGGCCGCCAGGACGCTGGACGAGCCGCCCCCGCTGGTGTGGATGTCGTACGCCGACTCGCCGTGCGCGACGAAGTCGATGCCCTCGACCTCGTCCTCCTCCGACAGGCGGAGACCGATCGTGTACTTGATCGCCAGGCCGATGACCAGGGTGACCACGCCCGAGAAGGCGATCGCCACCAGCGCACCGAGCGCCTGGTCACCGAGCGAGCCGACGCCGCCGCCGTAGAAGAGGCCGTCGACCCCGCCCGCGCCGTCGGAGGTCGAGAAGACCCCGATCAGGACGGTGCCGATGATGCCGCCGACCAGGTGCACCCCGACGACGTCGAGCGAGTCGTCGTAGCCGAGCTTGAACTTCAGCCCGACCGCCCAGGCGCAGACCGCGCCGGCGATGGCACCGATGGCGACCGCGCCCTCGATGTCGACCGCGCCGGCGGCCGGCGTGATGGCGACCAGACCCGCGACGATGCCGGAGGCGGCGCCGAGCGACGTGGCCTTCTTGTGGAGCAGGAACTCGATGAGCAGCCAGCCGAGGATCGCGGCCATGGTCGCCAGCGTGGTGTTGGCGAAGGTGCGGCCGGTCTCCGAGAAGAACTGCGCGATGTTGTCCTCCTCGGTCTCGCCGCCGAAGACGATCGAGCCGACGTTGAAGCCGTACCAGCCCATCCACAGCAGGCCGGCGCCCAGCATGGTGAGGGTCAGGTTGTGCGGCCGGATGGCCTCCTTGCCGAAGCCGACCCGCTTGCCGAGCAGGATGACCAGGACCAGCGCGGCCATACCGGCGTTGATGTGCACCGCGGTGCCGCCGGCGTAGTCCTGCGCGCCGATCCGGCCGCAGATCAGGGAGTCCTCGGTGCAGCTGAACACCATGTGCGCCAGCGGGAAGTAGGCCAGCAGCGCCCACAGGGGAACGAAGACCACCCAGGCGGCGAACTTCATCCGGTCGGCGACGGCGCCGCTGATCAGCGCGACGGTGATGATGGCGAACGTCATCTGGAACATCACGTAGATGTAGCTGTCGGTCGTGACCCCGTCGAGCCACAGCAGCTCGGTCGGGTCGGCGAAGAACGTGCCCTCGCCGCCGAAGCCCATCGACCAGCCGACCGCGACGTAGAGGATGCCCACGATCGCGGCCGCGATGTAGCTCATCATCATCATGTTGAGCACGGACTTCGACCGGGACATGCCGCCGTAGAACAGCGCCAGCGCGGGAACCGTCATCATCAGCACGAACGCTGTCGCGATGAGCATGAAGGCGTAATAGCCGTCCACAGAACCTCCATGGAGAATGCGGGAACAGGACGGGGCTCTCGGGTGCGACTGCGCTGTCGCGCGCCCCTCCTCTTGCCGAGAACCCTCGGGGCACCACGTTTCACCCCAACGGGCCGGATGTTGCGGGCAGGAAACGACATCCGGCCCTGCGTTACTTCGGTGTTACGCCAGGCACGGCAGCTCCACCCCCGTGGACCCCCCGTCGGACCTCCCTCACCGCCAGGTCGGGGATGATGCCGGGGTGATGAGCCGATGACCGACGAGCGCTACCGCGCCGCCTGGGCGCAGCTGGTCACGGCCTGGTCCGCCGCCGACGGCGCGGCCGCGGCGGCGCTGCTCCGGCGTGCGCTGGACGATGGCCTGCACGCCGTGGCCGCGGGGCTGCCGCCGTCCGCCGGGATCGGCGTCGGGCAGGGGCGGCGCTGCGAGGTCGCCCTGGTGCGCCTGGCGGGCGCGGTCGACGAGGCGGGCTACCTGGAGCACAACCCGCCGCAGGCCGAGCGCGGCGCCGAGCCGGTCGACCACTTCTGCCGTCGGGGCTGGCGCCGGCTGCGCAACCCCTCCCTGGACTTCGACGTCTGGTGGTACGTCGCCGAGTACCTCGACCCGGCGGACGACTCCGAGACCGCGGTCAACCCGCTGGTGCACTACCTGGTCGACGGCCGCTTCCGCGGGCTGCTGCCCCTCCCCGAGCCGACCGCCAGGCCGCGGCACGCGTTGGACGGGCCGCCGCGGCGGGCCTGCCTCTTCGCGGCGTACGACCCCGACGGGCTGGTGGACGACTACGTGGTCGACTACGTCCGCGAGCTGGCCCGGTTCGCCGACGTCTACGTCCTCGCCGACTGCGAGATGCAGGCCGGGCAGCTCGAGCGCCTCGACGGGCTGGTGCGCGGGTCCTGGGCCCGCCGGCACGGTGCGCACGACTTCGGGTCCTGGAGCCTGCTCGCCCGCGAGCTCGTGGGCTGGCAGGTGCTCGACGAGTACGACGAGGTGCTGCTGGCCAACGACAGCTGCTGGCTGCTCCGTCCGCTCGACGACGTCTTCGCCCGGATGGACGGGCAGGCCTGTGACTTCTGGTCGCTCCAGGTGACCGCCCGGCTGTTCGAGCCCGAGCCCGGCGAGCCGCAGTCGCTGCCGCTCGCAGAGGTGAAGCGCGACTGGATCCCGCGCGCGGCGTTCCGGTCCCGGGAGTCGGCGCACCTGGGCTCCTACTTCCTGGCGCTGCGCCGTCCGGTGCTCGACGACCCGGGCTTCCGCCGGCGCCTGGACGCGGTCGTGCCGCAGGTCGACCACGACCTGCTGGTGCAGAAGTACGAGTACGGCACCACCCGCTACCTGGTCGGGCAGGGCTTCGACTTCTCGACCTGGCTCCCCGACCTGCGACCCAACCACCCGCTCTACGGCCCGGGTGCGTTCGACCTGCTGGCGGAGGGCTTCCCGCTGTTCAAGCGGCGGTTCCTGGTCGCGAACCCCTACGTCACGCCGGGGCTCGCCCTGTGGAAGGAGCGGATGCTGGCAGCGGTGCCGGACGCGCCAGTGGACGTGTTCGAGCGCAACCTGCTCCGGGTGGCCGACCCGGAGGCCCTGGCCCGCAGCTTCTCGATCTCCTAGACGTCGCGCTCGCGGCGGGCCTCGTGGGCCAGCTCGACCAGGCGCTCGGCGCGGGCGGCGAACGAGTGCTCGGTCCGGACCCGCTCCGCCGCACGGCGCCTGGTGTCGGCGTCCCCGAACACCGCGTCGCGGTCGGCCAGCGTCGCGAGCCGCCGGAGGTCGTCGACGTCGCGGTAGACCTGGACCGACTCGCCGAACAGCCCGGCGATCCCGGCCACGTCGTCACTGATCACGCGCGCCCCGCTGGCGACCGCGTCGAACAGCCGGTTGGAGACGAACCCGCCCGCGCGCATGTCGTCCCAGTGGTCGTTGAGCACGACCCCGGCGGCGGCGTACGCCGCCGACAGCTCGTCGTTGGGGATCGACCGGGCCACCACGACCTCGTCGGGCACGAGCCCACCCCACAGGTCTCCGTAGACCGCGAGCGGAAGTCCGGCTGCGAGGGCGTCGCGCACCACCGGGCGCAGCTCCCGGCGCGAGTTGCCGACGAAGAGGACGTCGTGGCCGGTGTCCGCGATCCCGTCGTGCGGGTGGAAGAGGCCGGGGTCCGTGGCCTGGAGCAGCGGCTCCACGGGGACGCCCCACTCCCGGCTCACCCGGTCCGCCCAGGCGATGCTCGCGGCGACGACCCGGTCGTAGCCGCGCAGCTCGTCGGGCGTCACGTCGTCCGGGTGTGACAGCACCCAGGCCAGCGTGACCGGGCCGGGGTGCGGCCGGTGCCGGTGCAGGCCACGGAGCACCAGGGCCACGTCGTCGTCGGCACCGGTCGTGCGGTCCCAGTCGGGACGGCGGTCCACCACGACGTCCTGGCCCTGGGCGCGCAGCGCCGCCGCGAGCGACGACGCGAAGTGCGTGTCCCCCCACCGTTCGCCGCCCTCACCGGCGGGCGCCGGGTTCTTGATCGCCCAGCGCAGGCGGCCGGGCCGCTCGTCGACGGAGAGCCGCCGGTCGCGCACGAGGACCGGATGCGGGACGGCGAGCTCCGGCGGCTCGTTCTTGCGCGGGGCGACGCGGTGGTCGACCACGGTGAGACCGCGGCTCCCCCACAGCTCGGCGTCGTCACGCGGCTCGACGGCACCGGACCAACGTGCGAGGTAGAGCTCACGGTTGGCCAGGTGCTTCAGGTAGCGGCCCGGGCTGCGTGACTCGTGGTGCACCACCGGCGCCGCGGTGACGACCCGGAAGTGCCCGGGACGCATCGCCTCGAGCCGCCGGCACAGGTCGACGTCCTCCATGCCGTTGGTGAACACCGGGTCGAAGCCCCGGAGCGCGACGACGTCCTCGGCGCGCAGCGCGAGCGCGGCTCCCGTGAGCGCGTGGAAGCGCTGGTCGTCGAGGCCGACCGCGTCCTCGACGGGGAACCCCTGCAGCAGCATGTGCGGCAGCCCACCCGTCGTCGGGAACACGACGCCCGCCGACTGGATCTCGCCCGTCGGGTAGACGAGCAGCGGCTGGGCGCCGAGGACAGCCGGGTCCTCCAGCGCGGCGCGCAGCGGCGGGACCCAACCCTGCGGGACGGTCGTGTCGTTGTTGAGGAAGACCACGACGTCGCCGCTGCACTCCGCGAAACCGAGGTTGTTGCCGAGCGCGAAGCCGTAGTTCTCGGGCGCGTGCACGATGCGCACCCGGTCGGCGCGCAACCGGTCCAGGGCCGAGGCGATCCCGGGCGCGGACCCGTTGTCGTGGACCAGCACCTCGATCTCGCCGCCCGCGGCGAGCAGCGACCGCACGCACGCGGCCGTCAGCTCGGCGTCCTCGTAGGTCGGGATGATCACCGAGGTGAGGCCGGGCTGGCGCGGCTGCTCGCCGAGTCCGGCCCAGTCGACCAGGTGGCGGTTGAGCACCGCGTGCCGGAAGTTGCCCGGTCGCTGCAGACCGGCTCGGCGACGGTCCGGGAAGGACCGCAGGACACCGGTCCGGCCGACCTGCTCGACGGTGGCGACGCCGTTGCGCAGGAAGAAGTCGAGGGGCCAGGCCGGTCCGGCCCCGGGGTCGATGCCGCCCCCGTCGACCAGCACGTCGCGGCGGAACAGCAGGCGGGCCGCCTCGGTCGGCCGGGGCTGGGCGTAGACCTCCGTGTCGCCGTTGCCCCGGACGCCCTCCATCCGGTCCGCCACGACCGGCGCCCCGAGACTGACCAGCCGCTCCAGCCGGTCGGGCACCCAGGTGTCGCCCGCGTCCAGGAACGCGACGTACTCCCCCGCCGCCTCGTCGAGACCGCCGACGGCCTCCCAGGTCCGGTGCGTCTGTGCCTCCAGGCTCTCCGCCGTCCGGGCGCGGACCTCCGGGTCCTGGCCGGGGTCGAGGACGACCGAGACGAGGGCGGGCACGAGCGGGCTCAGCCCAGCATCGCGTCGACGAACGCCCCGGGGTCGAAGGGCGCGAGGTCGTCGGCGCCTTCGCCCAGGCCGACGAGCTTGACGGGAACACCGAGCTCGCGCTGCACGGCGACCACGATGCCGCCCTTCGCCGACCCGTCGAGCTTGGTGAGCACGATGCCGGTCACGTCGACGACCTCGGAGAAGACCCGGGCCTGGACCATGCCGTTCTGGCCGGTCGTGGCGTCCAGGACGAGCAGCACCTCGGTGACCGGGGCCTGCTTCTCGATGACCCGCTTGACCTTGCCGAGCTCGTCCATCAGGCCGGCCTTGTTCTGCAGCCGTCCTGCGGTGTCGACGACGACCGTGTCGACGCCCTGCTCCATCCCCTGCTTGACCGCCTCGAAGGCGACGCTGGCCGGGTCGGTGCCCTCGGGGCCGCGCACCACCTCCACGCCGACGCGTTCGCCCCACGTGGCCAGCTGGTCGACCGCGGCGGCCCGGAAGGTGTCGGCGGCGCCGAGCAGCACGGTGTGGTCCTCGGCGACCAGGATCCGGGCGATCTTGCCGACGGTCGTGGTCTTGCCGGCGCCGTTGACGCCGACCACGAGCACGACACCCGGGTTGCCGTCGGCGCCGGTCACCTGGAGCCGACGGTCCATGGTCGGGTCGACGAGGGTGACGAGCTCCTCACGCAGGACGGTCCTGGGGTCCGGCGCGTCCCCGCCCTCGACCCGCAGCCGGGTGCGCAGCCGCTCGACGAGCTCCTGGGTCGGCCCGACGCCGACGTCGGCGGTGAGCAGGGCGTCCTCGATCGACTCCCAGGTGTCCTCGTCGAGCTTGTCCCGGCTGAGCAGCGCCAGCAGGCCCCGGCCGAGCGCCCCTTGCGAACCGGCAAGCCGCTGGCGGAGCCGCTGGAGCCGGGTCGCGGTCGCCTCCGGCCGCTCGATCGTCGCCGGGGGGCTGCTCAGCTCGACGGGCGGGACGTCCTCGCCCGCCTCCGCGGGCGGCGCCACGAGCACGTCGGTGTGGGTGTCCGGCAGCGCCGCGGGCTTGCGCCGCCCGGACACCACCAGCCCGACGACGGCGGCCACCAGGACGAGACCGACGGCGGCGATGATCAGGATGAGCAAGGCCAACGAGGACATGCCGCCATCCAATCAGGGTTCGAGCAGGTCTCCGAGTCCGGTCTCCTCGGCCTCGGCCGGTGTCTCCTCGGCCTGGGAGAAGACCGAGTTCACCACGACCGCGGCGACCACCGCGAGCAGCATCGCCACCACGGCCACCGTCATGCTGGGTCAACGAGCCGGGGGCACCGTCGTTAGGGTGGCGGCATGTTCGAGCGGCGCGGGCGGGAGCGCCGCGACGACCTCTCCTACTTGTTCGTCGTGACGTACGGACGCTCCGGCTCCACGCTGCTGGCCGGCATCCTCAACTCGATCCCCGGCTACCTGATCCGCGGCGAGAACCGGGACGCACTGCACCACCTCTTCCTCTTCCACAGGACCCTGGCCGACGAGTCGGCCCGGGTCGGCACGAACCTCGGCCGGCAGCGCACCCACCCGTTCTACGGGATCGGCGACGTCCCCCTCGACCGGTCGCTCACCGACATCCGGACGCTGGTCCTCGACACCGTGCTGCGCCCCAAGAAGGACACCCGGGTCACCGGCTTCAAGGAGATCCGCTGGTACCACCCCGACCTCGAGGAGTACGTCGCGTGGCTGCGCGACGTCTTCCCCGGGGCCCGTTTCCTCGTCAACACCCGTGACCACCAGTCCGTGCTCAAGAGCGGCTGGTGGGCCGAAGGCGACCACGCCTCCGGTCTCGCAGCGGCAGAGGCCGGGATCCTGGCGCTCGCAGAGTCGCTCGGCGAGGCGGCGTACCGGGTGCACTACGACGACTACGTCGCCGACCCGGCCGTCCTCCGCGGGATGTTCGACTGGCTGGGCGAGCCGTTCGACGAGGCCGCCGTGCGGGCGGTCATGGAGCGCAAGCACTCTGTGTGAGGGGCCGTTCTTCGGGTTGGGCGTGGTGCCCGCGCGCGTAGCAGGCCGGGTCTCCGCGTCAAGGACGCTCGCTGGCG
>NZ_JAEMSS010000026.1 GCF_016462705.1 Nocardioides sp.
CACGGGCGGTCCGGGCCGTCCCGGACCCGGCTCCCGAGTCGCTGGCCAAGAAGCCCAGCGGCCGGATCCGGCACGACGAGAAGGTCACGGTCTACGTCACCTCCCAGGAGCTCCTCGACATCGAGCACGCCCGGCTGTCCCTGCGCAGCCAGCACGGGCTGGTGATCGACCGCGGACGGCTGCTGCGCGAGGCGATCTCGCTGGTCCTGGCCGACGTCGAGGAGAACGGCGAGAACAGCGCCCTGGTCCGTCGGCTGAGCGGGGAATGACGATCGCCCCTGAGCTCGAGTCGCCTGACGCCCCCGGCGCCTCCGACGTCTCCGAGGCCTCGTTCGAGCTCCACCTGGACAACTTCGAGGGCCCGTTCGACCTGCTGCTCAGCCTGATCTCCAAGCACAAGCTCGACATCACCGAGGTCTCGCTCTCCCAGGTCACCGACGAGTTCATCGCGCACGTCAAGGCGGGCGCCTCGGCGCGTGACGACGAGCACGGCGCGGGGGAGTGGGACCTGGAGCAGACGTCGTCGTTCCTGCTCGTCGCGGCCACCCTCCTCGACCTCAAGGCGGCGCGGCTGCTGCCGCAGGGCGACGTCGAGGACGAGGAGGACCTCGCGCTGCTGGAGGCGCGGGACCTGCTGTTCGCCCGGCTGCTGCAGTACCGCGCGTTCAAGCAGGTCGCCGGCGTGCTCGAGACCCGGCTCGCCGGCGAGTCCCGCCGCCACCCGCGGGCGGTCGGCCTCGAGGAGCGGTTCGCGACCCTGCTGCCCGAGGTGCTCATCGGGATCGGGCTCGACCAGTTCGCCCAGCTCGCGGCCAAGGCGCTGGCGCCCCGGCCCGAGGCCGAGGTGACGCTGCACCACATCCACGCCCACCGGGTGAGCGTGCGCGAGCAGGCCGCGCTAGTGATCGAGCGGCTCCGGCGCAGTGGCGCGATGACGTTCCGGGCGCTGTGCGGCGACTCGCCGGACACGCTCACGACCGTCGCCCGGTTCCTCTCGCTGCTCGAGCTGTTCCGCGAGGGAGCGGTCGCGTTCGACCAGGTGAGCCCGCTGGGCGAGCTCACGGTCCGCTGGACCGGCAGCGACGACGCCGACGCCGAGGAGCTCGTCCACGACGAGTTCGACGGCGCACCCCCCGACGTCCCGTCGGAGGAACCGCAGGACGAGGACCGAGAAGAGGACAGAGCATGACCCAGGACACGCTCGCCGTCGCCACCACGGAGCTCGCGCCGTCGTTGGAGGCGGTGCTGATGGTGGCCGACGAACCGCTCGACTCGACGAGCCTGGCCACCGCGGTCGGCTACCCCGTCGAGGAGGTCGTCGCGGCACTGCAGACGCTCACCGAGGAGTACGACGAGCAGGGGCGCGGCTTCGAGCTGCGCAACGTCGCCGGTGGCTGGCGCTACTACACCCGCGAGGAGTATGCCTCCGTGGTCGAGGGCTTCGTGCTCGAGGGCCAGCAGGCCCGGCTGACCCAGGCCGCCCTGGAGACGCTGGCCGTGGTCGCCTACAAGCAGCCGGTCTCGCGGGCCCGGGTCTCCGCGATCCGTGGCGTCAACGTCGACGGCGTGATGCGCACGCTGCTCACCCGCGGCCTGGTCGAGGAGGCCGGCCAGGACGACTCGTCGGGGGCGACGCTGTTCCGGACCACCAGCTACTTCCTCGAGCGGATCGGCGTGACCGGCATCGAAGAGCTCCCGGAGCTCGCGCCGTACCTCCCGGACCTCGCCGACATGGAGGACCTGGACGGGCTGGACCGGATGGAGGCGGCGCTCGGCGGCGAGAACCTGCCCACGCCCGAGGAGGGGCCGAGCACCGAGCCCGACGGCGGCACGGAACCCACATGATCCTCACCCCCGACGACGACGGGCTGGTCCGCCTCCAGAAGCTGCTGGCGACCTCGGGGGTCGCCTCCCGCCGCAAGTGCGAGGAGCTGATGCTGGCCGGCGAGGTCGAGGTGGACGGCGAGGTCGTCACCCGGCTCGGCACCAAGGTCGACCCGGCCACCGCGGTCATCCGGGTCAGCGGCCGGCGGCTGCCGCCCGCCTCGCCGAACGTGTACCTGGTGCTCAACAAGCCCCGTGGCGTCGTGTCGACCATGTCGGATCCCGAGGGGAGGCGCACGTTGGGCGACCTGGTCGCGGACCGGCCCGAACGGCTGTTCCACGTCGGGCGGCTCGACACCGACACCTCCGGCCTGATCGTGCTCACCAACGACGGCGACTTCGCGCAACGGCTGGCGCACCCGTCCTACGAGGTGGACAAGACCTACGTCGCGGAGGTCGCCGGGGAGGTCACCAAGGCGACGCTGAAGCGGCTGATGGCGGGGGTCACCCTGGACGACGGTCCCATCGCGGTGTCGCGGGCGCGGATCGTGCAGCACGGCACCGGCAAGAGCATCGTCGAGGTGGTCATCCACGAGGGCCGCAACCGGATCGTCCGCCGGCTGCTCGAGCACGTCGGTCATCCGGTCACCCGGCTGACCCGGACCCGGCTCGGACCGGTGCGGCTCGGCCAGCTCAAGTCCGGCGAGCTGCGCGAGCTCACCCCCGACGAGCTCGGTGAGCTGCTCGACCGCGCGGAGTTGTAGACCCCCGCGAGCTTCGGCCCGGGCCCACGACGGACGCTCGCTACGCTCGCAGGGCTCGCGCGTGGCCGTCCGTCGCGGCCGCTGGCGCTCAGCGCTAACGTCGTCGTCGTGACCGCTGTCCCGTCGGTCCTGGCGCCCTACGTCACCTCGCTGGTGGCCTACGACATCGACCTGGGTCGGCCAGGCGTCCATCGGGGGCTGCCGTCCACGAGCCTCACGCTCGTGCTGCCGATGGGCGAGCCGCTGGACGTGGGCTGGGCCGACGGCCGGGGTCGCGGCTCCCGCTGGACGACCGTGTCCGGCCTGCACCCCGGTCCCGCCGCCATCCACCACGACGGCCGTCAGCGCGGCATCCAGCTGGACCTGACCACCGCCGGGGCGCGGGCGCTCCTCGGCGTACCCGCGGCCGAGCTGTCCGGGGAGCTGCTCACCCTGGACGACGTGGCGCCCTCGCTGGCAGGGCTGGCGGAGCTGCCGGGGCGTCTGCACGGGCTGGCTCCCCGGGACGGGGTCGGGGTGGTGGTCTCGGCGCTCACCTGGGCCCTGGCCAGGCACGGCGCCGCGCGCCCGCAGGCGGAGGTCGGCCGCGCCCTGGCGCGACTGACCCGTGGAGCGGCGGTCGCCGCCGTCGCCGAGGAGGTCGGCTACAGCCGTCGCCGGCTGTCCACGCTGGTGCGGCAGGAGACCGGTCTGGGTCCCAAGGCCTACCAGCGGGTGGCCCGGTTCGAGGCGTCCCGGGCACTGCTCGGGCGCAGGCCGCTGGCCACCGTGGCGGCCGAGTGCGGCTACGCCGACCAGGCCCACCTGGCCCGGGACTGGTCCGAGCTCGCCGGCTGCTCGCCGACCACCTGGCTGCGCGAGGAGTTCCCATTCCTCCAAGACCCGGGTGCGCTCGAGGCGCCAGGCTGACGTCATGACAGCAGCAGACACGAAGCTCTGGCACACGATGGCGGTCCAGGACGCCGACCGGATGATCGCGTGGCTCACGGCGATCGGGTTCACCGAGCACGCGACCTACCGCGACGACGCGGATGCCTCCGTCGTCACCCACGCCGAGTGGCTGTGGCCGGGCGGCGGCGGGATCATGTTCGGCTCCCGGCGTCCGGACGGCGCGGTCGACAACGTCGGCGGCTCGGCGGCCTACCTGGTCACCGACGACGTCGACGGCGTGTTCCAGCGGGCCGTGGAGGCCGGTGCGACGGTCGAGCGCGAGGTCGTGGAGCAGGACTACGGGGGCCGGAGCGGCAGCGTCGCGGATCCGGAGAGCAACCACTGGTCCATCGGGAGCTACCAGCCCAAGTAGCCTTCGCCCCGTGGCAGTCAGGGCGGTACGCGGCGCGACCCAGCTCGACGCGGACGTGCGCGAGCACATGCTCGACCGGGTCGCGGAGATGGTGCTCGACTCGATGAGCGCCAACGGGCTCGAGGTCGACGACTTCATCTCGGTGATCTTCACCGCGACCTCCGACCTGGTCTCGGAGTTCCCGGCGTACGCCGCGCGGCAGCTGGGGTTCGGCGAGGTGCCGCTCCTGTGCGCCCGCGAGCTCGAGATCGAGCGGTCGATGCCCCGGGTCGTGCGGATGCTCGCGCACGTCGAGACGGACCTGCCGCGCGCCGACATCACCCACGTCTACCTGCACGGCGCCGCGGCGCTGCGCAGCGACCTGACCCGGACCCGGTCGACACCCGATGACTGAGCTGACCGGTCCCGTCCAGGTCATCGGGGCCGGCCTGGTGGGGACCTCCATCGCGCTCGCCCTGAGCAGGTCGGGCGTCAAGTGCGTGCTCACCGACGACAACCCCGACAACCTGCGCACCGCCGCCGGGCTCGGTGCCGGGCGACCGGCGACGGCCGACGACCGGCCGCAGGTGGTGGTCGTCGCGGTGCCACCGGACCACCTCGGCGCGGTCATCCGGGGCGCACTGGAGGCCACGGCGGCGTACGGCGCGGTGGTCACCGACGTCGGGAGCGTCAAGACCGGTCCGCTGGCCGAGGTCAGCGACGCCCCCGGGGTGGAGCGCTACGTCGGCGGGCACCCGATGGCCGGCAGTGAGCGGTCGGGTCCGCTCGCGGCGAGCGCCGCCCTGTTCGACGGCCGGCCGTGGGCGGTGACGCCCCACGAGGCCGCCGGTCCCGCCGCCGTCGACCTGGTGGAGGACCTGGTCCGCCGGTGCGGCGCCGTACCCGTCCGGCTGAGCCCGGTCGAGCACGACGCGGCCGTGGCCAGGACCTCGCACGTGCCGCACCTGCTGGCCTCCCTGGCGGCCGGGCGGCTGGCCGGCGCGCCGGGCGCCCACCTGACCCTGTCCGGCCAGGGCGTCCGGGACGTGACCCGGGTGGCGGCGGGTGACCCGGTGCTCTACGGCCAGATCGTCTCGGCCAACGCCGACCAGGTGCTCGCGCTGCTCACCGAGGTGCGGGACCGGCTCGACGACGTCATCGCGGCCGTGGGGGACCGGGACCGACCCGCGCTCGAGGCGCTCCTGGCCGAGGGAGTGGCGGGCACCCGGGCGATCCCGGGCAAGCACGGCGGCCCGGCCCGGCCCACCACATCGATCTTCGTGTCCATCCCTGACAGCCCCGGGGCGCTCGCCCGGCTCTTCGCCGACGCCGAGGCGAGCGGCGTCAACATCGAGGACCTCCGGATCGACCACGACCCGGGCCGAGCCACCGGACTGCTCGAGCTGCTGGTGGACGAGGAGCGCGCCGAGCACCTGCTCACGTCCCTGGAAGCCAAGGAATGGGTGACCCACCGGTAGGCTCGCACCTCGTGAACAGCGCTGGTCCGGGTCCCGAGAGCGGGGTCGTCGTCGCCATCGACGGCACGTCGGGTTCCGGCAAGTCGAGCACCTCCCGCGGCGTCGCCAGACGGCTGGGCCTGCGCTACCTGGACACCGGTGCGATGTACCGCGCCGTCACCTGGTGGATGCTTCGCCACGGCGTCGACGTGCACGACCCGGAGGCCGTGGCCGCGCGCTGCGAGGAGCCGCGGATCGAGTCCGGCACCGACCCCGAGGGACCCACCATCTCCGTCGACGGCGCGGACGTGGCCGTCGAGATCCGCGGTGACGACGTCAACGCGGCGGTGTCCCCGGTGAGCGCGGTCCCACGGGTGCGCTCCCGGATGCAGGTGATGCAGCGCCAGACCATCGAGGACGCCCTGCGGACCGGGGGGATCGTGGTGGAGGGACGCGACATCGGGTCGGTCGTCTGGCCCGACGCGCCGGTCAAGGTCTACCTCTCCGCCGACGCCGCCGCCCGCGCCCACCGCCGCGCCCTCGAGGAGGGCGGCAGCGACGTCGAGGCCACCCGTGAGTCCCTGCTCGCCCGGGACCGGATCGACTCCGGCCGGGCGGTCTCGCCGCTGGTGCTGGCCGAGGGCGCGGTCCACGTGGACACGACCGACCTCACCCTGGACCAGGCGATCGACACCATCGTGGCCATGGTGGAGTCCCTGAGCAGCGGGGTGAGCGCGCCGTGAGCGACGTACGCCGCCCCCACCACGACCACCATCACCGGCACCACCTGCTCCCGGCGAGCGCGGCCAAGCACCCGCCCCGGGTCCTGATCAACAACCTGCGCAGACCCGCCCGGTTCGTGGTCCGGCGCCGGTTCGAGGTGACCACCCACGGCACCGAGCACGTCCCCAGCGACGGCCCGGTCATCCTGGCGAGCAACCACGTCGGCATCGCCGACGGACCCCTGCTCGCGATCTTCAGTCCCCGCCCCGTGCACGTGCTGACCAAGAAGGAGATGTTCGACGGGCGGCTGGGCCGGTTCCTGCTGTCGTCGGGCCAGCTCCCGCTCGACCGCTTCAACTCCGACCCGGCGGCGGTCAAGGCGTGCCTGCGCGTGCTCCGCGACGGCGGGATGGTCGGGATCTTCCCCGAGGGTGCCCGCGGTTCCGGCGAGTTCCACCGGTTCCACCGCGGCACGGCGTACCTCGGCCTGGTCTCCGGCGCTCCCATCGTCCCCGTCATCCAGTTCGGCACCCGCGAGCCGGGCGCCGGGAGCAGCGCGCTACCCAGGAGAGGTGGCCACGTGGAGCTCGTCTACGGCCCGCCGTACACGTTCGACCCGATGCCGTGGCCGCGCACCAAGCAGACGGTGGAAGAGGCCTCGCGGACCCTGCGGGACGCCATGGTCGCCCACCTGGACCACGCCAGGGAGCTGACCGGCCGGACCCTGCCCGGCCCGATCCCGGCGGCCAAGGACAAGGACTCCGAGCCCGACACGAGCATCCCGAAGTGACCGGCATCCACGAGGAGACGCCGGGCGAGACCACGGGTCCGGTCCCGGTCCTCGCCGTCGTCGGCCGCCCCAACGTCGGCAAGTCGACGCTGGTCAACCGGATCATCGGCCGGCGCGAGGCCGTCGTCGAGGACGTGCCAGGTGTGACCCGCGACCGGGTGTCGTACGACGCGGTGTGGAGCGGTCGCGCGTTCACCGTCGTGGACACCGGCGGGTGGGACCCGGACGCCCGCGGGCTCGCCGAGCGGATCGCAGGTCAGGCCGAGGTCGCGGTCTCCCTCGCCGACGCGGTGCTGTTCGTGGTGGACGCGACGGTCGGCATCACCGACATCGACGAGGCCGTCGTCCGGATCCTGCGCAAGTCCGGCAAGCCGGTTGTGCTCGCGGCCAACAAGGTCGACGACCAGCGCACCGAGGCGGAGGCCTACGGGCTGTGGAACCTCGGGCTGGGAGAGCCGGTGCCCGTCTCCGCCCTGCACGGGCGGGGCTCCGGCGACATGCTGGACGCGATCCTCGAGGCGCTGCCCGAGCCGCCGCCCGAGCGGGACGCCGAGGTCGGCGGACCGCGCCGGGTCGCCATCGTCGGCCGGCCGAACGTCGGCAAGTCCTCGCTGCTCAACCGGCTGGCCGGCTCCGAGCGGGTCGTCGTCGACGACGTCGCCGGCACCACCGTCGACCCGGTCGACGAGCTGGTCGAGCTCGGCGGCCGGACCTGGCGGTTCATCGACACCGCCGGCATCCGCAAGCGGGTCAAGGAGGCGTCCGGCCACGAGTACTACGCCTCGCTGCGCACCTCCACCGCGATCGACCGCGCCGAGGTCGCCGTCCTGGTCCTCGACGCCTCGCAGTCGGTCGCCGAGCAGGACGTCCGGATCCTCCAGACGGTCCGCGACGCCGGGCGGGCGCTCGTCATCGCCTTCAACAAGTGGGACCTCGTCGACGAGGAGCGCCGCCACTACCTGCAGCGCGAGATCGAGCGCGACCTGGTGCAGGTGCAGTGGGCGCCGCGGATCAACGTCACCGCCCGCACCGGCTGGCACGTCGACCGGCTGGTCCCGGCGCTGGACAAGGCCCTCGAGGGCTGGGAGACCCGGGTCGGCACCGGTGCCCTCAACGCGTTCCTCGGCCGGCTGGTCGCCGAGCACCCCCATCCCGTGCGTGGCGGCAAGCAGCCCAAGATCCTGTTCGCGACGCAGCCCTCGACCGCACCGCCGACGTTCGTGCTGTTCACCAGCGGCAAGCTCGAGGCGTCCTACGAGCGCTACGTCGAGCGCCGGCTCCGCGAGGACTTCGGGTTCGTCGGCACGCCGATCGTGATCACCCAGCGGGTGCGGGAGAAGCGCAAGCGCTGAAGTACTAGAACGTGTTCTAGTATGCGGCCGTGGGGAAGACCGAGTCGATCGTGCGGGTCGGCGTCTCGTACGTCGTCGGGCTGGGCCTGGCCGCCCTGTGGCTGTTCCTCGGCCCGGACACCGGGCACCTGTGGCTCGACGGGCTGGTCGCCGACCTGATCGCCACGCTGGTCGTCTACGCCGCCAGCCGGATCCACCGCAACTCGAGCTTCTACGACGCCTACTGGAGCGTGCTGCCGCCGTTCCTGGCGCTGTACTGGTTCGTCGAGCGCTCGCCCGACGCGACGGACGCCCGCTTCTGGCTGCTCTTCGCGGTGCTGGTGGCGTGGGCGGTGCGGCTGACCGGCAACTGGGTCTACGCATTCCCGGGCCTGCACCACGAGGACTGGCGCTACGGGCCGATGAAGGAACAGGCGCGGGCCAGGGCGCCGTGGCTCGAGCCCGTGGTGGACCTGATGGGCATCCACGTCATTCCGACACTTCAGGTGTTCCTCGGGATGCTCCCGGTCTACGTCGTCACCCGTGAGGGCCGGGACCTCGGCTGGCTCGATGGCGTCGCGGTGCTGGTCGGGCTCGGTGCCGTGGCCCTGGAGACGGTGGCCGATGTGCAGATGCACCGGTTCGGCCGCACCAAGCAGCCCGGCCAGGTGATGGACCGCGGCCTGTGGTCCTGGTCTCGGCACCCCAACTACTTCGGCGAGTTCTCGTTCTGGCTCGCGCTCGGCCTGTTCGGGCTCGCTGCCTCGCCGTCCTCGTGGTGGGCGCTCGTCGGTGCGGTCGCCATGCTGGCGATGTTCCTGGGCGCCAGCATCCCGATGATGGAGAAGCGCAGCCTGGACCGGCGGCCGGCGTACCAGGACGTCGTCGACCGGGTCCCGCTGTTCGTGCCTCGGCCGCCCCGCAAGCGGGCCGCATGACTCCCGCATGACCAGGCCCCGGGTGGTCATCGCCGGACTCGGCGAGACAGGCGTGCTGACCGCCGTGCGACTCGCCAAGCGGTACGACGTGGTCGGCATCTCCACCAAGCCGGCGCTGGTGAGCGGCCAGGAGCTCGGCCTGCGGCTGACCCGGCCGGACTGGTGGGCGCGGGACTACCACCACTCCTTCGCGGCCCTCCGGGGACTCGACCGGGCCCGGGTCCTGCACGGCACGCTCACCGGTGCCGACCTCGCCTCGAAGACCGTGAGCGTGGCCATGGCCGACGGGACCATCGTGGACGAGCCGTACGACGTGCTGGTGATCTCGACCGGCGTGAGCAACGGCTTCTGGCGGCGTCCCGGCCTCGAGTCGGCCGAGGAGGTCGCGGCCACCATCGACGGCACGCACCGCCAGCTCGCCCGCGCCCGCTCGATCGCCGTCATCGGCGGGGGAGCGGCGGCGGTCGGGACCGCCTGGAACGCGGCGCGGGTCTGGCCCGACAAGCGTGTCGACCTCTTCTTCCCCGGCGAGGGGGCGCTGCCCGAGCACCACCGCCGGGTGTGGGCCCGGGTCCGCGGTGAGCTCGAGGCGGCGGGTGTCGGCATCCATCCCGGCCACCGTGCGGTCGTCCCTGCCGAGATCGACCGGATCACCACCGAGCCCGTCCCGTGGAGCACCGGACAGGACCCCGTCCACGCGGACGCCGTGCTCTGGGCGATCGGCCGGACCTCGCCTAACACGGACTGGGTGCCGGCCGAGCTCCTCGACGAGCACGGGTACGTCCGGGCGGGCCTGGACCTCAAGGTCCCCGGTGTCGACGACGTGTTCGCGATCGGCGACGTCGCCGCCACCGACCCCCTGCGGTCCTCTGCGCGCAACTTCACCTTCAAGCTGCTGGCCCGCAACATCCGGGCCCACCTCGAGGGCGGGCCGCTCAAGACCTTCACCCCGCCCCGGCGGCGGTGGGGCTCCGTGACCGGCTACCAGGACGACGGGCTGGTCGTGTTCACGGCGCGGGGCCAGCGGCTTCGGATCCCGCGGCTTCCGGTGGACCGGATGGTCCGCGCGCGTGTCGTCGATCGGGGCTACTACCGCGGGATCCGGCGCTAGCCTCGGGGGATGCCCGTCGCCTCTCGGACGCTGTTCCCGGCCCTGCTCTTCGCGGGCGGGCTGGGCGTCTCCACGCTCCTGGTTCCCTCGGACGCGTCTACTCCCGTCCCTGAGAAGCCGATCGCCAAGACCCGGTGCTCGGAGTTCCCGGCCGACAACTGGTGGCACGCCGACGTCAGTGACCTGCCCGTGCACCCGCGCAGCCCGGCGTGGCTCTCGCACATGTCGACCGACCGGGAGCTCCATCCCGACTTCGGGCCGTCGTACGGCGACGGGCCCGGGTACGGGATCCCCATCACCGTCGTCGACAAGAGCCACCGCAGGGTGAAGGTGTCGTTCCACTACGCCTCGGAGAGCGACAAGGTCCGCTACCCGCTCGGCAAGGACACCCGGATCGAGGGCGGCCGCAACAGCGACGGCGACCGGCACGCGATCGTCGTCGACAAGTCGCGGTGCAAGCTCTACGAGACCTTCGACACCAGGAAGACCGACGGGAAGTGGCGGGCGGGGTCCGGCGCGGTGTGGTCGCTGAAGCGGAACCGGCTCCGGCCCGACGGGTGGACCTCCGCGGACGCCGCCGGCCTGCCGATCCTGCCCGGGCTGCTGCGCTGGAACGAGGTGAAGGCCGACCGGATCGACCACGCCATCCGGTTCACGACCGACGAGACCTCGAGCCACCACCTCTGGCCGGCCCGGCACGACGCGGGCTCGACCGACGACCTCGACTACCCGCCGATGGGCGCGCGGTTCCGGCTCGACGCGTCGTACGACGCCTCCGGGCTGTCGCCGTACGCGCAGCGGGTCGTGGCCGCGATGAAGACGTACGGCCTGGTGCTCGCCGACAACGGGTCCCCGTGGTACTTCCAGGGCGAGCAGCACCGCAAGTGGCCCGACCGGCTCATCGAGGACCTCAAGCAGATCCCCGCAGACCAGTTCGTGGCGGTGGACACCTCGTCGCTCATGGTCGACCCGGACTCGGGTCAGGTGGGTTAGAGCGGCCGGTTCCGTTCAGCGAGACAACCCCCACCTTGAAGTCCGCGTAGGCCGACAGGTTGATGCCCGTGAAGCCTGCGACGACTGCAATGGGTATCAGGTAGCAGTCGAGGTCCCCGGTGATGACGAAGAAGCAGTCGACCTCCTCCGCGGTGTAGACGGTGCGGCGGTGTTGTCCCCCCGTGGGATGGCCGCTGGTGGACAGGGACACGTGCCAACCATCCGCACGTTGCTTCCAGCAGGTCTTGACCTGTACACGCCACGTCGCGCCACGGCTGCTGACCGCGAGGTCGTAGCGACAGGGCTCGAGCGGCCAAGCCACCTCGTGGCCGCTCAACGTGAACCAGGCGGCGGCCAGCACCGGGCCTGCCCGTGACAGGTTCTCGAGGTCGGGCGTGAGGATGGGTTCCGACGTCCTGGTCCGGCTCCGAGGGTGCTGGAGGTGGCCCGTGTCGATTCCCAGGCGGAGCGCGTGACCACGGATGGTCTCTGTCCCGGAGCCTCTCGCGAGACCCAGCGTGTCCAAGACCTGCATCCAGGTGCGCGATCCGGCGATCGCCGCCCTGAGGTCATCCTCGTTCCAGCGACGCTGTCCCGTGAAGTGACTGTGGTCGAGTCCCAACAGCTCGGCTCGCCGTCGCACCGAGCGCGCGGCCCCGGCGGAGGTCGCCAGCAGACCCAGGTGACGGAGCACGCCACGCCACGAACGGCTCTGCGCCACGGCTGTCGCCAGGTCTGCGTCGGTGTAGGTGCGTTCGGCCACGGAGCCCCCAGATGTCTCGTGGGACGACGCTACGGCTCGGCGCCGACAACCCGGCGCGACCCGATTCAGGCCCTGTGCGGCGGCTCGGGTAGCCTCCTCCATGGTCGTCCGCACGAGACCGACGGGCTGTGGCGCAGTTTGGTAGCGCACCTGACTGGGGGTCAGGGGGGCGCAGGTTCAAATCCTGTCAGCCCGACCGTGTGATGTCCCAGGACATCGAGACACCCGGACCTGCGAGGCTGCAGGTTCGGGTGTCGCACTCCTCGGCGCGAGGCAGCTTGTGTCGACCGTCGCGGGCCAGGTCAGGCAAGAGCCGCGTCGAGGAACGCGAGCACCCGCCGGGCCCACTCGTCGGGCTCGGCCCGCAGGCCGCCGGTGTGCCCGGCGCCGGCCACCGTCCAGATGTCCACGGCGTCGGGGGCGGCCCGGTCCATCAGCTCCGCGGCGAGCAGCTCGGTCTCGACGTCGCCGGCGGTGATCAGCAGCATCGGGGTGGGCGTGCCGTCCGCCTGGGCGGCCGCGACGGACTCGCGCAGGGGCGGCGGCTCCGGCGCCGGGCTGAGCAGCCCGGCCACGGCGTAGGTGCCCCAGTCGATCCGGCGCTGGACGTCCCCGCGGACGCCGTACTCCGACAGGTAGGCCTTGTCGGCCGCGACCCGGTGGGTCGCGCCCTCGGCGACGACCACCTGCACGCGTGGGTCGGCGCCGGCCGTGCCGATCGCCTCTTCCCCACCCATCGACATGCCGACCACGCCGAGCCGGTCCGGCGAGACGCCGGGCTGGTCCTCGAGGAAGTCCAGCGCCGCCGCGACGTCCCGCTCGCCGTACCAGCCGAACTCCATGCCGCGCCCGTCGCTCTCCCCGTGGCCGCGGGCGTCGAGCAGGAGCACCCCGTAGCCGCCGGACGCCAGCACCTCGGCCTGGTCCAGCACGGCGGTGCGCGTGGAGCCGGCGCCGTGCAGCAGCACCACCGCCGCGTCGGCCTCGCCGGGCACCCACCAGGCCGCGAGGTCGACCCCGTCGGCGGTCCGCAGGGTCACCGGCTGGTGGACCAGTCCGACGTCGGCGGGGGTGCGGGACCCGAGCGACGGGTGCGCCGGAAGTCCGGCGACGAAGCCCTGCGCCACGGTCCAGAGGACCAGATAGGTGACCACGAGGAGCGCCGGCACGGCCAGCGCCCACCAGCGCCGCCGCACGGCGTGCAGGACCCGCCACGCGCACCAGGCGGCAGCCGATCCGCCCACCGCGAGGGCCAGCAACCCGAGCCAGGCGAGCCACCCGGCGTCGTCCTTGGCGAGTCGGGGCGCCGCCAGGCCCAGTCCGGCCGCGACGGCGGTCATGGCCACGACGTACGCCGCCGCGGGTGGCCCGACGCGGCGCGGACGACCGCGCAGACGAGGGGGCGCGGACGGGTCCGGGCGAGCCGGGGCCTGCGTGTTCGTCACCCTCCCAGCCTCGGCGGTCCGGGCTCCGCCGGGCAGGGGCGAAGGGCCTCAGGCCGGGGTCTGGAGGACCCGTCCCTCGAGCCGGCCGCAGATCTTGCCGACCACCCGGCCGAGGACCTCGAGCTCGTCGTCGTCGAGGTCGGCGAACACCAGGTCCTTCACCGTCGCCGCGTGCGGCGGAGCCGCCTGCTCGATGGCTGCCCGCCCCTCAGGGGTGAGGACGACGAAGGCGCCGCGGCCGTCGTCCGCGCACTCCTGCCGGTCCACCAGCCCACGCTTCTGCATCCTGGTGAGGTGGTGCGAGGCTCGGCTCCGCTCCCACGTGAGCGCCCGGGCGAGATCGGCGACCCGGAGCCGTCCCGCCGGAGACTCGCTGAGCTGGACCAGCACGTCGAAGTCCGGGAGGGACAGACCGCTGTCGCGGGCGAGCTGTCGATGCAGCGCGGCGGGCAGCAGGGCGCTCAGCGCCAGCCACGACCGCCAGACCGACTGCTGCTCCGCGGACAGCCAGGGGGACTCGCTCATGCACCCAGGGTACGGGAATAGGTGACACGTCACCTATCGTTGTGCCGACGAACCTGACACGGCACCGACCGTCCGTGTCGACCCGACCCGAGCGAGGCACCATGCAGATCGGCATCTTCACCGTCGGCGACGTCACCGCCGACCCGACCACCGGACGCACCCCGACCGAGCACGAGCGGATCAAGGCGACCGTGGCGATCGCGAGGAAGGCCGAGGAGATCGGCTTGGACGTGTTCGCGACGGGCGAGCACCACAACCCGCCGTTCATCGCCTCGAACCCGACCGCGACGCTGGCCTACGTCGGCGCCCGGACCGACCGGCTCATCCTGTCCACGGCGACCACGTTGATCACGACCACCGACCCGGTGCTGATCGCCGAGGACTACGCCAAGGTCCAGCACCTCACCGACGGTCGCGTCGACCTGATGCTGGGCCGCGGCAACACCGGCCCGGTCTACCCCTGGTTCGGCAAGGACATCCGGCAGGGCATCAACCTGGCGATCGAGAACTACGCGCTGCTGCGCCGGCTCTGGCGCGAGGACGTCGTCGACTGGGAAGGCCGGTTCCGGACGCCGCTGCAGGGCTACACCTCGACCCCGCGGCCGCTGGACGGTGTGCCGCCGTTCGTCTGGCACGGATCCATCCGGAGCCCCGAGATCGCCGAGCAGGCGGCGTTCTACGGCGACGGGTTCTTCCACAACCACATCTTCTGGCCCGCCTCGCACACCCAGCAGATGGTCGACCTCTACCGCAGGCGTTTCGAGCACTACGGCCACGGCCCGGCCGACACGGCGATCGTGGGGCTGGGCGGCCAGTTCTTCATGCGGCCCAACAGCCAGGACGCGGTCGACGAGTTCCGCCCCTACTTCGACAACGCGCCGGTCTACGGCCACGGTCCGTCGCTCGAGGACTTCACGGAGGCCACGCCGCTGACCGTCGGGTCCCCGCAGCAGGTGCTGGAGCGGACGCTGTCGTTCCGCGACTACGCCGGCCACTACCAGCGTCAGCTCTTCCTCGTCGACCACGCCGGGCTCCCGCTCAAGACCGTGCTCGAGCAGCTCGACCTGCTCGGTGAGATCCTCCCCGAGATGCGCAAGGGGTTCGCCGAGGGGCGGCCGGCCCACGTCCCGGACGCGCCGACTCACGCGTCGCTGGTGGCCGCCGCGGGCGGGGCCCACGACACGTCGGTCCACGCCGTCGACGACGTCACCGGCACGACCGACCGCGAGCCCGACCGCGAGCCCGACCGCGAGGAGGTGTCCGCGTGACCTCGATCGTCGTCGTCTCCGCAGGTCTCAGCGTCCCGTCGTCCACCCGGCTGCTGGCCGACCGGATCGCCGCAGTCACCGCGCAGGCCCTCGAGGAGCCGGAGGTCGTCCACGTCGAGCTCCGCGACCTCGCGCACGACCTGATCGACAACCTGCTGACCGGGTTCCCGAGCCCCAGGCTCGGCGAGGCCCTCGACGCGGTACGCCGGGCGGACGGGCTCGTCGCCGTCACGCCGGTCTTCTCCGCCTCCTACTCCGGGCTCTTCAAGACGTTCTTCGACGTCCTCGAGCCCGGGGTCCTCGACGGGAAGCCCGTGCTCGTCGCCGCGACCGCGGGGACCGCCCGCCACTCGCTGGTCCTCGACCATGCCTTGCGCCCGCTGTTCACCTACCTGCACGCGGTCGTCGTGCCGACCGGCGTCTTCGCGGCCACCGACGACTTCGGCGACGCGGGGCTCGACGCCCGGATCGCCCGGGCCGCGGGCGAGCTGGCCTCGCTCTCCGCCGGGCGGGGAGTGGCGCGGTCCGTCCCGAGCACCCGGCGCACGGTCGAGGAGGAGCTCGCCGACCCGACCCCGTTCGAGCAGCTCCTGCGGACGCTGGCACCCAGCTGACCTGGGCCACACGCCTAGGTCCTTTGGGCCTGACTCGTGGCGACTTCCGCCACTGGCCGCAGGGCCGGCGCGGAGAGAGGGTGGGTCTGGCAGGAAGGAGGTGGGGACGATGAGGATCTCGTGGAAGGACCTCGTCGCAACTTTGCTGCTCGCCGCCATCGCGGTGCCCTACATCGGGTACCTCGTGCGCGACGAGATGCCGTTCATCGAGGATCCGCGCGGCATGGCAGCCACTGGTCTGCTGCTGGGCATCGCGGCGTTCCTGGTGATGCGGCAGGGCGACGCGATCGACCGGATCGGCAAGCTCGAGCTCGCGGCAGCCGGTGTCAGCCTGGCTCTGGGCGTCACAGCCCTGGTCGTGGCCGAGACCGCCGCGGCGGAAGCGATGCTGGCCGTGTTCATGGGTTCGCTCCTGATCGTGTGGATGCTGGAGCTCACCGACCACGTCGGGGTGCTCCACCACGCGCAGACGGGCTGAGCCCTCGCGGCACCCGGGGTGTCATCGGGCCTGGCCCGGTGACACCCCTGCATCTCTGCTCGGGGCCCCGACATCCCCTGACGGAGGTCTCGGCAGGGTGGGACCAACGACTCTCCTGCGGCGCCACCGCCGCTGCGATCGTCGTCGTGTGGGCGTCGCGCGAGGAGTCCCGTCGGCTGCGGACGCCGTGGCGCCTGGCGGGCTCACCTCGACGGAGGCGGCGGAGCGGCTGCGCCGGGACGGGCCGAACCTCCTCCCGGAGCCCAGGCGGGCGTCGTCCCTGCGGCTCCTGGCCGCCCAGCTCACGCACCTGCTGGCCGTCCTGCTCTGGGTCGCCTCGGGCCTGGCGCTCCTGGCGGGCATGCCCGAGCTGGCGGCGGCCATCCTCGTCATCATCGTCCTGAACGGCGGGTTCGCGTTCTGGCAGGAGCACCGGGCCGACCGCTCCGCCCAGCGGCTGCGGGCCCTGCTGCCGTCGGACACGCGGGTCGTCCGGGACGGCCGCACGGTCGTCGTCCAGGCCGCCGGGCTCGTCGTCGGCGACGTCGTCCTGCTCGAGGCCGGCGACCGGGTGGCCGCGGACCTCTCCGTCGTGTCGGCGCGCAGCCTCGGGATGGACGAGTCCATGGTCACCGGCGAGAGCGGTTCGGTCCCGCGCCACGAGGGTGATCGGCTGCTCGGGGGGAGCTTCGTGGTGCAGGGTGACGCGACCTGCCTGGTCGCGGCGACCGGCACGTCGACCACGCTTGCCGGCATCGCCGACCTCGCCGCGTCCGCCGAGCGGCCGCCGAGCCCGCTGACCCGCCAGCTGGACCGGGTGGTCCGCGTCCTGGCCGTCATCGCCACCGGGACGGGGGTCGGCCTGGGCGCCGTCGCGCTCGGTCTCGGTCTCACGGCGACCGAGGCGTTCCTGTTCGGGGTCGGAGTCGCGGTGGCGCTGGTGCCGGAGGGGATGCTGCCCACGGTCACCCTGTCCCTGGCCCGCGGAGCGCAGAGCATGGCCGCTCGCCAGGCGCTCGTGCGGCGTCTCGACGCCGTCGAGACGCTGGGCGCCACCACGTTCATCTGCACGGACAAGACGGGCACGCTCACGCAGAACCGGATGAACGTGGTCGAGGTGGTCACGCCCGTCGGCTCGGTCACCGTCGAGGGCAACGGCTACGAGCCGGTCGCCACGGCGGTCGGTCCACGAGCGGCCCTGGACCGGTCCCGGCAGGCCGCCCTGGCCGCCGTCGCGTGCGTCACCGGTCGCGTCGTCGAGCGGACCGGGGAGCACGAGGGCTGGCAGGCGCTGGGCGACCCGATGGAGGCGGCCCTGCACTGCTTCGCGCTGCGACTGGGCGCGGAGGTCCCGGACCACGACGACACCCAGCGGCGGCCGTACTCGAGCGACCGGATGCTCACCTCGGCACTGGACCGGCACGGGGAGGTGTCCGTGCTGGGTGCGCCGGAGAGCGTGCTGCGCCGGTGCTCGGGGTCGAGCGAGGGCGCCGGCCTCGAGCAGCAGCTCGACCGGCTGACCACGAGCGGACGACGGGTCCTCGCGGTCGCGCGACGTACCTGGACCGGCGAGCCCTCCGCGGAGATGGAGGCCGGCCTCGAGCTCCTCGGCCTCGTAGCCCTCGAGGACCCGCCACGACCCGACGTGCGCGACGCGCTGGCCGCCTGCCGTGAGGCCGGCATCAGGGTCGCGATGATCTCCGGGGACCACCCGCGGACCGCCGAGGCGATCGCCCGCCAGGTCGGGCTCCTGGGCGAGGGCGGCCTGGTCGTCACCGGTGACCAGCTCCCGGCGGACGACGCCGAGCTGGCGGCGCTCCTGGACCGGGACGACGGCGTCGTCGTGGCCCGGGTCTCCCCGGCGGACAAGTTCCGGATCGCCTCCTCGCTCCGCGGACGGGGGCACGTGGTCGCGATGACCGGTGACGGGGTCAACGACGCACCGGCCCTGCGGGAGGCGGACGTCGGGATCGCGATGGGCGCCAGCGGGTCCGACGTCGCCCGCGAGGCCGCGGACCTGGTCCTCCTCGACGACCACTTCGCGACGATCGTCGCGGCCATCGAGCTCGGGCGGGCCACGTTCCGCAACATCCGCAGGTTCCTCACCTACCACCTCACCGACAACGTGGCCGAGCTGGCGCCGTTCGCGGTGTGGGCCCTCAGCGGAGGCAACTACCCGCTCGCCATCTCCGTCCTCCAGGTCCTCGCCCTCGACATCGGGACGGACCTGCTCCCGGCTCTGGCTCTGGGTGCCGAGCCTCCCCGCGACGGCATCATGCACGGCTCGTCGAGACGCAGGCTGGTCGACCGTTCCCTGCTCGTCCGGGCGCTCGCCGTCCTCGGGCTCACCGAGGCCGTGCTGGCGCTGGGTGTGTGCACCATCGTGCTGACCTCCGGCGGCTGGACGTGGGGGGAGACGCCCTCCGCGGAGCTCCTCGCCGTCGCGTCGGGGTCGACCTTCGCCGCTATCGCGGTGGCGCAGATGGCCAACGCGTTCGCCTGCCGCAGCGCGGTCGTCCCGGCCTGGCGGATGCCGCTGCTCGGCAACCGGCTGGTCCTCGCGGCGGTGGCGGCCGAGCTGGTGCTGCTGGTGGTGTTCCTGGGCGTCCCGAGCCTGGCCGACCTCCTCGGCGGCAGCTGGCCGGCACCGCTGGGCTGGCTCGCCGCGGGTGCCGGGGCGGCGGTGCTGGTCCTCGTCGACGGGGCGGCCAAGCGCGCCCGCGCGAAGCACCGGCTCAGGTGACCGGCGCCGGCTCGTGCTCGATGCGCGCCGCGTGGACGCGCGCGTGCGCGATCGCCTCGGGTGTGGTGTCGAACAGGTGGCGCTCGTGGGCGAGCCGGCCGTAGACGCCCAGCTCGCGGAGCACCTGCTCGTGGTGCTGCTGGACGCCGGACAGCAGGACCGTGACGTGACGGTGCTCGAGGCGGCTGATCGTGTCGGCGAGGACATGGGCGCCGGTGGCGTCGATGGCCGTGACCCGGGACATCCTCAGGATCACCACCCGTACCCGGGTCACGTCGGTGAGCTCGAGCAGGAAGTCGTGGGCCGCGGCGAAGAACAGCGGCCCGTCGAGACGGTAGGCGACGATGTGCTCGTCCAGGAGGGACCGCTCCTCGTCGCCGTGGTCAGCCTCGTCCAGGGGCATCTCCTCCAGCCGCGCCGAACGAGCCGCCTCCCGGAGCGCGAAGAAGCCCGCGACCACCAACCCGACGAGGACCGCCGTCACCAGGTCGACGACGATCGTCGCAGCGGCGGTGACGGCCAGGACGACGGCGTCGCCGCGCGTCGAGCGGAGGAGCGCCGCCAGGCTGGACACCCGGACCATCTGCACGGCGGTGGCGACGAGGACCCCGGCCAGCGCGGCCCGCGGGATGTCCCCGACCCATCGGGCGGCCACCAGCACCACGGCCAGGAGCAGCACCGCGTGGGTCAGGGCGGCCAACCTCGACGCCGCCCCGGACCGGACGTTGACCGCGGTCCGGGCGATCGCCGCGGTGGCCGGGATCCCGCCGAAGAGGGGCGCGGCCAGGTTGGCCAGGCCCTGCCCGACGAGCTCGCGGTCGGAGTCGTGACGCTGACCGACGCTCATGCCGTCGGCGACGGTGGCCGAGAGCAGGCTCTCCAGGGCCGCGAGCGCGGCGACGGCGACGGCCGGCAGGAGCAGGGCGTCGAGGTCTGCCCAGGGCACGTCGGGGAGCGAGGGGCCCGGCAGGCTGGCCGGGATGTGGCCGATGGTCGCCGCGTCCCAGTCGAACGCCGAGGTCGCCAGGGTCGCGAGGACCACGGCGGCGAGGGACCCGGGCAGCAGGGGCACGACCCGGGCGGACAGCAGGACCACGACGACGACCCCTGCGGCGATCCCGAGGGGCACCCAGTGGGGATCGTCCGCCCAGGCCCGCGCGGCGCGGGCGGCGAGGACCAGCACCCGCTCCGCGTGCACGTCCGTCCCGAGGGCGGCGGGCACCTGCTGCAGCGCGATGATGGCCGCGATGCCGACCGTGAAGCCCTCCACGACCGGGACCGGCACGTAGCGGATGAACCGGCCGGCACCCGCAGCGCCCAGCCCGACGAGGATCAGCCCGGCCAGCAGCCCGACGACGAGCACCCCGTCGGGCCCGTGGGTCGCGATGATGGGGACCAGGACCACCGTCATCGCTCCGGTGGGACCGCTGACCTGGACCCGGCTCCCGCCGAAGACCGCAGCCACCGCACCGGCGACGATCGCCGTGACCAGCCCGGCGGCCGCCCCCATGCCCGAGCTGACCCCGAAGCCGAGGGCGAGCGGCAGGGCGACCAGACCGACCATGAGGCCGGCGGTCAGGTCGCGGGCCGGCCGGGCCGCCGTCCAGTCCGAGCGCCGCGGCAGCAGCCTGCCGGTCCGGGCCAGTGCGGCGCCGGCGGCCTGGGCGGCTGCGCTCACGGGAGGGCGTCGGTCGTCAGCTCGGCCCCGAGCTCGCCCTTCACGGCGATCATCCCGGACAGGATCTTCCGGGCGACCAGGAGCAGGTCCCGGACCTCGGGGACGCTGACCGAGTAGACGACCTCGCTGCCGAGCCGGTGCGAGACCACCATCGACGTACGGCGGAGCACCGCGAGCTGCTGGGACAGGTTGCTCGGCTCGATGTCGATCCGCTCGAGGAGCTCGTGCACCGCGTGGTCGCGTTCGGACAGCAGCTCGAGGATCCGGATGCGCGCCGGGTGGCCGAGGGTCTTGAAGAGCTCGGCCTTGGCTTGGTAGAGGGGGACGCTCATTGAGTTGAAGACTACACCACTTGCAAACATCTTCAAGTCGTGGTGTACCGTCGGCGACGACGACCGCGAGCGACCTGACCGCGAACGACCTCGACAGGCAAGGGATGACGATGACTGACGTGCGCACGGTGCTGGACGAGGCGGGGCTGACGAACCCGCGGGTGCAGGACTACGTCGCCCACTGGGCCGAGCTCACCGGAGCAGACCGCGTCGAGGTCGTCACCGCCGCCGACGACGCCCGGCTCGTCCAGGAGGCGCTCGACGCGGGCGAGCTGCTGCCCGCGGGCCGGGGGCGCTACTACTCCCGCAGCCACTCCAAGGACACGGCGCGCTCGGAGGAGCGGACCATCGTGGCGACCAGCCGGCCCGAGGACCGCGGCCTCTACAACAACTGGCGCCCGGCCGCCGAGATCACCCCGGTGGTCACGGAGCGGATGCGCGGTGCCTCGGCCGGCAAGACGATGTACGTGATCCCCTACCTGATGGCCCCGCCCGGCAACGTGCTCTCGCCGTGGGCGACCGGCGTCGAGCTGACCGACGCCCGCACCGTCGTGCTGCACATGATCCGGATGTCTCGCGTCGGCGTCGAGCACCTCCAGGACCTCGAGGACCCCGACTCCTTCGTCCGGGCGGTGCACGTGACCGGCGACCTCGACTCCCTCGGCCACGGCACCCCCGACGACCAGCGCTGCTTCGTCACGGTCGCGGACGAGCGGACGATCCTGCACTACGGGTCGTCGTACGGCGGCAACGCCCTGCTCGGCAAGATCGCCCACGGACTGCGTCAGGCGGCGTACGACGGCTGGGTGACCGACACCTTCCTCGGCGAGCAGTACATGCTGATCGGCATCCACGACAAGGAGACCGGCAAGACGTCCCACATCTGCGGCGGGTTCCCGAGCGCATCGGGCAAGACCAACCTGGCGATGATGCTCGCGCCGGACGCGCTGGGCGACCGCTACCACGTCTCGTTCTACGGCGACGACATCGCGTGGCTGTGGGTCGACAAGACCGACGGCCGGCTCTACGGCATGAACCCGGAGTTCGGCGTCTTCGGCGTCGCCAAGGACACCAACGAGGGCACCAACCCGACCGCCCTCCACTCCGTCGACGAGGGGAGCGGGGCGATCTTCACCAACGTCGCCTACAACCCGGACACGCAGGAGGTCTGGTGGGAGGGGCGCACGCCCGAACCGCCGGCCGACACGGCCGGCTGGCTGGACTGGAAGGGCGAGCCGATCGCCGACCGCGAACCCGGGGACACCAGCCCGTGGGCGCACCCCAACAGCCGGTTCACCACCACCCTCGACAACGTCCCCAACATCGCCCCCGACTACAACAGCCCCCGGGGCGTCCCGATCGACGCCATCATCTTCGGCGGGCGCACCCGGGACCGCGAGCCGCTCATCCGCGCGATCACCGACCTCGCCGAGGGTGTCTACGACGGTCTCACCCTGGGGGCGGAGGCCACCTCCGCCGCCGAGGGCGTCGAGGGGATGCTCCGCTACGACCCGATGTCCAACCGGCCGTTCATGGCGTACGGCGAGGGCGACTACGCCGCGCACTACCTCAAGATCGTCGGAGCGGCCACCGACCAGCCGATCTTCGCCCACGTCAACTGGTTCCAGCGGGACCCGGAGGACGGCCACTTCCTGTGGCCGGGCTACCGGGACAACCTGCGGCCGTTGCTGTGGCTGCTGCAGCTGCGCAACGGCGAGGTGAAGGGCCGGCAGACGCCGGTGGGCATCCTCCCGACGGAGGACGAGCTCAACCTCGAGGGTGTCGACATCACGCCCGAGGACCTCGAGACGATCCTGTCGATCGACGTCGCGCGCTGGCGCGAGGAGATGGGCTTCCGTCAGGCGCACCTCGAGGAGCTCCCCAACCTGCCCGAGGAGATCTGGGAGGCCCACCGCCGGGTGGCGAAGGCGCTGGAGGATCACAGCGGCTGACCCGGGGCGGCCGAAGGTCAGCCCGAGACGGGACCTCGACCTCTGCCGGCTGCGCCCCGGCGCGGCTGATGCTGGACGGGCCAGTTCCCGGCGAGGCACGAGGTGGAGACGATGAGCAACCCGGTCCTGACCTTCCTCGGCGCCACCGGCGCCGTGACCGGCAGCAAGTTCCTGGTCGACACCACCGACTCGCGCACGCTGGTCGACGCCGGGCTCTTCCAGGGCCCACCGGACCTGCGCCGCCGCAACTGGGAGGAGTTCCCGGTCGCGGCATCGTCGCTGGACGCGGTCACCGTGAGCCACGCGCACCTGGACCACTGCGGGCACCTGCCCCGGCTCGTGCGCGAGGGGTTCGCGGGTCCGATCTACTGCTCGCCCGAGACGGCCGAGCTCGTGGAGATCGTGCTGCGCGACAGTGCGCACCTGCAGGAGGAGGACGCACAGCACGCGAACGCCGGCGGCTACTCCAAGCACCGTCCGGCTCTCCCGCTCTACGACCGGGAGGACGTGGAACGGACCTTGCCGTTGCTGCGACCGGTCGGGTTCGGGGAGACGACCCAGGTGGCCGCGGGAGCCAGGGTGACGCTGCACCCGGCCGGCCACATCCTCGGCTCGGCGACCGTGCTCCTCGAGACCGACGGACGCCGCACGCTGTTCAGCGGGGACCTCGGCCGGCCGAGCCATCCGCTGCTCCGGCCCCCGGACCCGCCGCCCGCCGTCCACACCGTGGTGGTCGAGTCGACCTACGGCGGCCGGACCCACGAGCCGGCCGGGCCGGACACGCTCGGCGCGGCGGTCCGGCGGGCCGCCCACCGTGGTGGGTCGGTGCTGATCCCGGCCTTCGCGGTGGATCGGACCGAGCTGGTCATCCTGGCCATCCACCGGCTGATGGAGGAGGGCAGGATCCCGAGGCTCCCGGTCTTCGTCGACAGCCCGATGGCGGTCGCCGCGCTGCACGTCTACCGACGCGCGCTGGGCGCCCCGTCCCCGCAGCTCCGTCCCGACAGCGGGGAGCTACGGGCCGCTCTGGACTCCGTCGAGGTGCACGGGGTGGGGGACGTCGCGGGCTCGATGCGCCTCAACCGGCCCGCGATGCCGTCGATCGTGATCTCCGCCTCCGGGATGGCCACCGGCGGCCGGGTCATCCACCACCTGGCCCATCAGCTGCCGGACCCACGCAACGTCGTGGTGCTCACCGGCTACCAGGCGGTGGGGACGCGGGGCCGGCAGCTCCAGGAAGGCGCCCGGCAGGTGAAGATCCACGGACGCTACGTCCCGGTGCGTGCCGAGATCGTCGACGTGCCGGACTTCTCGGTGCACGCCGACAGCGACGAGCTGTGCGCCTGGCTGGCCTCGGCGCCGGAGCCTCCGGAGGTCGTGTACGTCGTGCACGGCGAGCCCGACTCGTCCGAGGCCCTGGCTGTCCGGATCAGGGACGAGCTCGGCTGGTCCGCCGTCGTCCCGAAGCGGGGCGAGCGGGTGCGGCTCGACTGACCGGGCTCGGTGGCTTCTCTCAGTCGATCGGTGCCAGCGTCTCGAGGAGCCGGTTGACCCGCCGCTCGCGCCGCATCTCCTTGGCGGTGACGGGCGACTCGGGCGTGACGAGCACCGGTGCGGTCGCGTGGGCCAGGGCGGCGCGGGCGACCGGGCCCAGGTGGGTGCGCAGGGGGAGCAGGTGGTGACGACGGCCGATCACGAGGAGGTCCGAGACCTCGGCCGCGTCGAGGACCGCCTCGGCCGGCGGGGCATGCCGCACGTCGACGGCGACCTCGACATCGGGGAACGCCGAGCGGAAGGGGGCCAGGAGGGGGTGCAGCTCGGTCCGCCAGCGGTCGGCCCACTCCGCGCGCATCGCCTCGTCGACGACCTCCGCCTCGAAGCCCGAGTCCAGCCACCACGCGTGCAGCACGACGAGCGACGCGCCGAGCTTGCGGGCCTCCGCGAAGGCGGCGCGCAGGACCATCGGGGCCTCGATGGGGTCCTGGACCGCGGCGGTCACGACGGCGGTCGGGTGCGCGCGTGGCGACCACCCCTCGGGCACCGAGACGACCGGCCCGTGGGCCCGGCCGGCGACGCTCTGGACCACGGAGCCGCCGACGAGGCGGTGCAGGCGTCCGAACGCTCGGTGCTCCAGCACGAGGAGCTCCTCGTCACTGGTGCGCTTGGTCAGCTCGTCGACGACCCTGCCCATGCTGACCAGCTCGGACGTCACGGCGACCTCGTCGCCCGCGAGGCGCTCGGCCTCGGCCACCGCGCGGGCCAGGGTCGCGCGGGCACCCTCCAGCGCTTCGCCGTACAGGCCGGCGTACGCCTCGCTGGACGGGAGCTGCAGGACGTGCACCAGGTGTACCGGCCGCGACCAGCGCCGGGCCTCCTCGACGGCGAACCCGAGGGCGGATCCGGAGCCTTCGGCGCCGACGCCCACGACGATCGGGGTGCTCGGGGTGCTCGGGGTGGTCATGGCTGGTTCCTCTCTGGGCAGGCTGGTCGGCCCCGTCACTCGGCCGGCTGCTCGGGCACCACGACGACGGTGGTCCGGGCGCGCTCCAGGACGGCGAGGGCGCAGGACGAGTACAGGAGCCGCGACCAGCCGCTGACGTCGCTGCGCCCGACGACGACCAGCTCGGCCTCGGGTGCCTCGTGGAGCAGGCACTGGTCGACGAGTCCCTGCGACAGCTGCAGGTCGACCTCGACGTCCGGGTACTTCTCGCCCAGACCCGCCACGGACTCCGAGAGGAGCATCCGCAGCTCGACGACGTCGCTGGGTTCCGCCTGGACACCGGCAGCGCCCTGCGTGACGAGCGTGGGATCGACGAAGCTGTGCATGACCACGAGGGGGAGGTGGTGCAGCGACGCCTGCTGGAAGGCGAACTCGACGACGGGCAGCGAGGCCACGCTCCCCTCGGCGCCGACGAGGACCTCGTGCCGACCGTCGTGCGGCTCCTGAGGGCGGCACACGACCACCGGACACCGGGCCAGCCGGGCCACGGACTGGCTGACCGACCCGAGCACCAGGGAGCGCAGGGGACCGCGCCCCCGGGAGCCGAGCACGACGACGTGGGCCGAGGCCGAGGCCTCGACGAGCGCGTCCCTGGCGTCGGTCCCGAGCACGTGGGTCCGCACCTCGAGGCCCGGCACCTCGAGGACGGCGATCTCCCGAGCCTCGGCGGCCAGCGTCTCGCCGGCCTCGTGCAGGGCTCGGGTGAGCACGCTCTGGTCCAGGCCGGGGGTTCCCAGCCACGCGAGCTCGCCGACCCCGACCCGGCCGTAGGCGTGCACGATGTCCAGGGGGCGCCCTTCCAGGTGTGCCTGCCGGGCCGCCCACACGACGGCCCGCTCGGCGTGGGCCGAGCCGTCGGTGCCGACGACGATGCTGCCTGCGGGGATGTCTCTGGTCACGTCTCCACTCTCGTTCGCCCTCCCCGCCGGGCGTACAGGCTTGCGGCCCGCCGGCCCGGGACCTAGGGCCCTGCCGACGGGGGAGGCGGACGACAAGCATCGAGGTAGTGACCGAAGGAGGCGTCCATGAACAGCCCCGAGACTGGTCCGGTCGTCGTCGGCGTCGACGGCACCCCCGGGAGCGCCGGCGCCCTGCGCTACGCGGTCGCCGAGGCGGCCCGCCGAGGAGCCTCGCTGCGCCTCGTGCACGTGCTGCCCGTGACCGCCCCCGTCTGGCCGGGCGTGCCCATGAGCGGTGTGGGAGACAGTGAGCTCCGCGACGTCGCCACCTCGATCCTCGAGGAGTCCGTCGCCGCGGTGCGTGACCTCGCGCCCGACCTCGAGGTGGTGACCCGCCTGAGCGCCGGGTCCCGGAGCGGAGCGGTCGTCGAGGCCTCCGAGGACGCGCAGCTCGTGGTCGTGGGACGGGAGACCCAGCACGGTGTCGACCGGATCCTGGTCGGCGCGGTCACCGCGGCGGTGGCCGCCCACGCCCACTGCGGCGTGGCCGTCGTGCCGTCGTTCTGGTCGGGTGACCACCCGCGCGCCCGCGTCGTGGTCGCGATGAAGTCCCGGGCCAACGCCCACGCCGTCCTCACCGAGGCCTTCTCCCAGGCGCGCCGGCGAGGCGCGAGCCTCACCATCGTGACCGCCTGGGAGCTGCCCGACCCCTACCTCGACCGGATCGAGGTGCGCACGCACTCCGACGACTGGGAGGAGGAGGGTCGCAGTGTCATCGAGGACGTGCTCACGAGCTGGCGTCGCGAGTACCCCGACGTGGCCGTCGACGTCCGGGTCCAGCACGGCCGGGCCGCCGAGGTGCTGCTCGCCGCGAGCCGCGACAGCGACCTGCTCGTCCTCTCGCGCCGGCACCGCGCCATCCCGCCCTACGGCCACCTCGGCGGCGTCGCCCACGCGATCCTCAGGGCGAGTGACGTCCCCGTCGTCGTGGTCCCCTTCACCGACGCGCACGACGACCCGGCCGAGGACGTGCTCGTGCTCGAGGAGTCGGGCGCCCCGGTCAAGTGACGACCGGGCCCGTGACCGGCCGGACCGCACGCGGCCTGACCGGTGACGAGGCGGCCCGGCGGCTGGTGGAGCACGGCCCGAACGAGCTGCCCCCGGAGGTGTCGGTCAGTCTCCTCGCCCGGATCGGGCAGCAGCTGCGTGACCCGATGATCCTGCTGCTGTGCGGTGCCCTGGTGCTGGTCGTCGCCGTCGGAGACCACGCCGACGCGGTGATCATCGCCGCGGTGATCGTGCTCAACACCACCATCGGAGTGGTCCAGGACGTACGCGCCCAGCACGCGGTGGACGCCCTCTCGCGGATGGCGGCCCCCCGGGCCCACGTGTGGCGAGACGGTGCCCTGGTCGAGGTGGCCGCCGGGGACGTCGTCCCCGGGGACACGGTCCGCCTCGAGGCCGGCGACATCGTGCCTGCCGACCTGCTCCTGGTCGAGGCGTCCTCGCTCGAGGTGGACGAGTCGACGATGACAGGGGAGTCGATGCCGGTCCCGCGAGCCCTCGCGGAGGAGGTGGTCTCGGGCACGGTCGTCACCCGCGGCCGGGGCATCGGACGCGTGGTCCGCACCGGCGCCGACAGCGGGCTCGGCAGGATCGCGGCGCTCGTGGCCGGTGCGGGGCTGCGACCGACGCCCCTGCAGCTGCGCCTGGCCCGGCTGTCCCGTCAGCTGGTCCTCGTCACCAGCATCATCTGCCTCGGCGTGTTCGGGCTCGCGATGGCCCAGGGGATGTCCTGGACGGCGGCGTCGGTGCTGGCGGTGAGCCTCGGCGTGGCCGCCGTCCCCGAGTCGCTGCCCGCGGTGGTGACGATCTCACTGGCCCTGGGAGCCCGCCGGATGGCGCGACGCTCGGCGGTCGTCCGCCGGCTGCCCGCCGTGGAGACCCTGGGCTCGGTGACCGTCCTGGCCTCGGACAAGACCGGCACCCTGACCCAGGGCGTGCTGACCGCACGCCAGCTGTGGACCCCCGCCGGCACCTGCGAGGTCAGCGGGACGGCGTACGCCGTCGACGGGCGCGTCGAGGGGTCGCCGGAGGCACGCGCCGAAGCCGTCGGGCTGCTGCGCAACGCCGCCCTCTGCAACGACGCGTCCCTGAGAGCGGGCGACGAGCCGGGGGAGTGGCTCGCGGTGGGCGACCCCTTCGACGTGGCGCTGCTCGTGGCCGCGGCAAAGGGTGGTCTCGACCTCGACTCCCTCGCTCACTGGAACCGGATCGACGAGTCGCCGTTCGACAGTGACGTCGGGTTCTCCCGCACGGTGCACAGCGGCCCGGACGGCGTCGAGGTGGAGGTCCTGAAGGGTGCCCCGGAGCGACTGCTCCCGATGCTCGCACCGGGGCCCGTGGCGGAACAGGCCCGGGTCCAGGCCGAGCTGTGGGCCGCCCAGGGCCATCGGGTCCTGGCCGTCCTCGAGGACCGCCGGGCCGTGGGGCTGGTGGCGGTGACCGACCCTCCCCAGCCGGACGCGGCCCAGGTGGTCGAGGACTGCCACGCCGCCGGCATCAGGATCGTCCTGGTCACCGGCGACCACCCCGCCACCGCCCGGGTGGTGGCCGAGGAGCTGGGCATCCTGTCCGACGACGGGTTGGTCGTGGAGGGCGAGGCCGTGGCCCGGGGTGAGCACCTGGACCTGGTGGAGCAGATCGACGTCTACTCCCGGGTCCGGCCCGAGCAGAAGGTCGGCATCGTCGACGCGTGGCAGGCCCACGGTGACGTCGTCGCGATGACGGGAGACGGGGTCAACGACGCGCCGGCCCTGCGCCGTGCCGACATCGGCGTGGCCATGGGGCGCAGCGGGACCGAGGTGGCCCGACAGGCGGCCGACCTGGTCCTCCTCGACGACGACCTGCGCACCCTGGTCGTCGCGGTGGGGGAGGGGCGGCGGATCCACGCGAACATCCGGACGTTCCTGCGCTACGGCCTCGCCGGCGGTCTGGCCGAGATCGTGGTGCTGCTGACCGCCCCGCTCCTCGGTCTCCCGATCCCGCTCACCCCGGCCATGATCCTGTGGGTCAACATGGTGACGCACGGGCTGCCCGGGGTCGCGTTCGGCGGCGAGCCGCTCGACCCCGACCTCATGCGCAGGCCCTCTCCTCCGCCGACCCAGTCCGTGCTGGACCGAGGCCTCATCGGCCAGATCGTCGCGGCCGGCGCCCTGCTCTCGGTCGCGTCGCTCGGTGCCGGCCTCCTCGCCTCCCACCTGGGCCAGGACGTCCGGACGGCGGTGTTCCTCACGCTGGGGCTCGGGCAGCTGGCCGTGGCGCTGGCCCTGCGGGCGCCGCGCCGCGGCTGGGACTGGCGTGAGCGCGGTCTCGAGATCGCGGTCCTGCTGGCCGGGGCCTGCCAGCTCACCGGTGTCGCGATCCCAGGGGTGCGCGAGCTGCTCGGGACCGAGCCTCTCGGGACGGGCATGACCGTGGCGCTGGTGGGCATCGCCGCGCTCCCTGGCGTGCTCGTCGCGCTCTCGCGCCGACCATGGTCCCGGCGGCAGGGGACCTTCGCCTCCGGACCTGGACCGGTGGCCTGAGGACCCTGGGGGCATGGGCCCTCCCCTGGGACGGCAACGACGCGCGGGCTCGCCGAAGCGGGTCGCGGCGGCGGTCCTCGCTGCCGCGGTGACGCTCGGCGGCTGCTCCGTGGACAGCCCGATGGGCGAGCGCCACCGGTCCGGACGGACCCTGGGCGGCACGCCCGGCTCCGCCATGCCCGGCTCCGCCATGCCCGGCTCCGCCATGCCCGGCGCCATGGGAGGAGGCCTCGGCATGCGCGCTGTCCAGGGCATGGGCGGGATGCACGCGACGATGGCCCCTCGGGACGAGGCCGACTACCTGCTGACCATGCTGCCGCACCACCGCGAGGCCATCGTCGCGGCCGAGTCGCTCACGCGCTCGCCGCACCCCGAGCTGCGGCGCCTCGGGCGGGCGATCCGGACGAGCCAGTCCCGGCAGGTGCGGATGATGGAGCGTTGGGTCGCCCGCTGGTACCCGCAGGAGACACCGTCCATCGACTACCAGCCGATGATGAGCGACCTGACGGGTCTGAGCGGGGACGAGCTCGACCGGACCTTCCTCACCGAGATGGTCCACCACCACATGATGGCCGTGATGATGTCCCGCCACCTGGTGAGAGCCGGCCTGGTCCGTCATCCGGTGGTGGCCGGCCTGGCCGAGTCGGTGATCCGCGAGCAGAGCGCCGAGATCCGCCTGATGCGGCAGTGGCTGCTGCAGTGGAGCTGAGCTCCTGAGAGCGGTCCCGCCAACTGGTGACCAAGGGCCCTGATTCGCGGTGCCTCGACCGACCTAGCGTCGTCCCACACAGACCGGGCACAACGGTCCCGATCGGGAGAGACGGTGGTGGCGATGGCGATGCCGACGGACGAGGACCCGGTGGTCGAGCTGAGTGTCGAGGAGTGCTGGGACCTGCTCGAGGAGGAGCAGTTCGGCCGGCTGGCCTACCGGCTCGTCGACGAGGTCCACCTGGTGCCGATCAACTACGTGACCGACGGCAGGTCGCTGTTGTTCCGGACCGGTTCCGGCAACAAGCTGCTCGCCGCAGCACTGCACTCGGACGTGGCCCTCGAGATCGACTGGCACGACGATCTCTCGGCCTGGTCGGTCGTCGCCCGAGGCCGGCTTCGTCGCCTCGGTGAGGACGAGGCCGCACGGGTCGAATCGCTTCCGCTGCAACCGTGGGTCGAGACCCTCAAGTACGACGTCGTCGAGCTCGCCGCCGATGTCGTCACGGGCCGCCGGTTCCGGCTGCACCGGCCGGAGCCGGACCACCAGCTGTCGCGGTCCCAGGGGTAGCCCGGGTGCTGGTTGTGGTCCGTCGACTCCCAGCGCGAGGACCAAGGACCCTGATGCGCCCAGCGGGCGCGGTGTGATCGTCGAGGAAAAGGAGGTCCGTCATGAAGGACACGCACGCGACGGTGCCCAGCACCCGCACGACCGGTCGCACCGGCCCCCACGACAGCACCGCGAGCTGCGGGTGGACGGGACCGATCCTGGTCGGTGTCGGGCCCGAGGGGCGCCTCTCCGACGGCACGCTCGAGTTCGCCGTGACCACGGCGTTGCAGCTGGAGATCGGCGTCGAGCTCCTGCACGTCGTGCCCCGTCTCATCGGCGGACCCGCCGGAACCTCCGAGGTCGGCATCGGGTTCGAGCAGCTCGTCTCCCAGGGCCAGGTTCTCCTGGACGAGGCCGTGCGCCGGGTCCGGGACCGCGTCAGCGGAGCCCAGCCGGTGAGCGGACGGCTCGTCCGCGGTGCGGTCATCGACACCCTGGTGGAGCAGAGCGCCTTCGCGCAGATGGTGGTGCTCGAGCACCGCGACCTGCCGCGTTGGGAACGGTGGGGAAGCGGGTCGGTGACCGCGGGCGTGGCGGCCCGCGCCCATGCCCCCGTCGTCTCGGTGCCTGCCACCTGGCGGCCGGGAGACCACCCGCGGCCGATCACCGTGGCGGTCGAGGACGCCGAGCGGGCCGGGGCGGAGATCTGGACCGCACTCGGCCTGGCCGCGGTCAACGACGCGCGGGTCGTGGTGCTGCGCGCGACGTACCTTCCGCCGGCCATCGAGGAGATGATGCGGCACGAGGTCAGCCATGAGCAGATGCTGGTCTCCGCCCGGGCCGAGCTGGCGCACGACGTGAACCTGCCGGACGAGATCTGCGAACGAGTGCCCTGCACCTTCGCCGTGCGTTGGGGCCGCCCCGCGGACGTCCTCGTGGCGGCGTCGGAGCGCTCGTCGTTGCTGGTGGTCGCGCGCCGCGACCCGGCGCTGCCGTTCGGCTCCCACCTGGGTCCGGTGCTGCGTCAGGTGCTCCGGGAGGCGACGTGCCCCGTGCTCGTCGTCGAACCCTCGCCGCTCCCCGGCGAGGTCCCCGTCGCCGCCGCCGCCGGTGTGCACTGACGTCAGCCGGGCGAGAGCAGAGTCCGGAGCAGGACCGTGTCCGTCGCGCTGAACGCGCTGTCGGCGGCGTTCCTCGCCGCGGAGGACGTCGACCCCGGCAACTCGCTGGTCATCGGGTCGTTCGCGGTGCTGAGCGGGCCGTTGCCGTCGATCGCCGCCGTCCGCCGGCACGTCGAGAGCCGGCTGCCGCTCGCGCCGCGCTACCGCCAGGTGGTCCGGCGCACGGTGCTCGACCTGCGGGCGCCGACCTGGGAGGACGACCCGGACTTCGTCCTGGACCGGCACGTCGGGCGACTGACGGTGCGGTCACCTGGCGGGGACGGCGAGGTCGCAGAGCTGATCGCCAGGTGCATGGCCGTCCGGATGGACCGCGACCACCCACTGTGGGACATCACCCTGTGTGAGGGACTGTCCGACGGCAGGTGGGGACTGCTCAGCCGGGTCCACCACGCCCTCGCCGACGGCGTGTCGGGGACTGCCCTGCTCCGGGTCCTCTTCGACATCCCGGAGGAGGCGACCCCGCCGGTCGTCGGGATCGGACAGCGCGCCGGATCCCGGTGGCGCGGCGCCGCCACGGCGGCGCTGGCGGCGGGCCGGGGGAGCCTGGCTCTCGGAGCCGCGGTCGTGCCGGTCCACGGGCCGTCGGTCTCGGGCGTGGTCGGACCCGGTCGTCGCTACGCGTGGACCACGGTCCCGCTCGTCTCGGCCCGGCAGGTGCGCCGCGCGCTGGGTGTCACCGTCAACGACGTGGCGCTCGCCGCGGTGGCCGCGGGCTTCGGGGACCTGATGCGGAGCCGGGGCATCGAGGCCCATCCACACTCCCTGCGCTCCTTGGTGCCCGTGTCGGCCTGGTCCGGGACGTCCGACGAGCCCGACAACCACGTCACCCTGATGCTGGCCGACCTCCCGGTGGACGTCGACGACCCGGTCGCCCGGGTGCAGGCGGTGCATGCGCTGATGGCGCGGCTACGACGGACCGGGGAGCCCGAGGCCGGGGTGCTCGCCCAGCAGCTGATCGGTGCGGTCCCGTACGCGGTCGTCGGCGCGGCCACCCGCTGGGCACTCAGGGTGCCCCACCACCACCTCAGCACCGTGACGACCAACGTCCCCGGGCCACGCCGCCGGCTGTCGTTCCTGGGAGCCGAGGTCGAGCAGATGCTGCCGTACGTGCCGATCGCGGACCGGGTGCCGATCGGGGTGGCCATGTTCACCTACGCGGGCCAGCTCACCTTCGGCGTGACCGCCGACCGCGCGGTCTCCGACCTCGACGTGCTGGTCGACGGCATCACCTCCGCCTGGTGGTCGCTCGCCGGCACCAAGGTCCTCGGTCCCCAGGACTTGTGACCCTGACCGCTGGCACCCGCCAGGTCGCAGGCTCGAGACGGGTCGGGCCACCGGGGCCCGCGGAGGAGGTAGGACATGACCACGAGGATCGCGATCAACGGGCTGGGCCGGG
>NZ_JAEMSS010000171.1 GCF_016462705.1 Nocardioides sp.
CTGCGGGCCCTCGCGCCGGACTGTTGCCCGGTCGTCGCCTACGGCGCCCTGCTGCCGCAGTCCGCGCTCGACATCCCGAGGCACGGCTGGGTCAACCTGCACTTCTCGTGCCTGCCGGCCTGGCGTGGCGCCGCCCCCGTCCAGCACTCGGTGTGGGCCGGCGACGAGTTCACCGGGGCGACGACCTTCCGCATCGTCAAGGCCATGGACGCCGGTCCGACCTTCGGCGTCATGACCGAGCGGATCCGTCCCACCGACACCGCCGGCGACCTGCTGGCCCGGCTGGCCGAGGGCGGCGCCGGTCTGCTCGTCGTGACCCTCGACGGGATCGCGGACGGTTCGCTGGAGGCCCGCGAGCAGCCCTCGGACGGGGTGTCGCTGGCCCCCAAGATCACCGTCGAGGACGCCCGCGTGGACTGGACGGAGCCCGCGGACGCGGTGGACCGCAGGATCAGGGCCTGCACGCCCGCGCCCGGTGCCTGGACGACGCTCGCCCGGTCCGGCGACGAGCAGCGGGTCAAGCTCGGCCCCGTGTCGCCGACGGACGACACGCTGGCGCCTGGTGAGGTCCGGATCGGCCGGTCCGAGGTGCTGGTCGGCACCGGCACGACGGCCGTGCGGCTGGGGGAGGTCAAGGCGTTCGGTTCCCGGCAGATGCCCGCACCGGACTGGGCGCGGGGCCTTCGCGGCGAGACCGTCACCGAGTTCGGTTAGGTTCGTGGCATGAGTGCTGGTGTGGCGACCCGCGGCGCGGGGCCCGATGGCTGAGCCCCGTTCTCGGGGGCAGCAGCGGCCGGCGGCCGGCGGACGCGGGGGCGGACGGCGGCTCGAGGTCGACCCGGCCCGGCTTGCGGCGTTCGACGTGCTCAAGACCGTGCGCGTCGACAAGGCCTACACCAACCTCGTCCTGCCGGCGGCCATCGCGCACTACAAGCTCTCCGGCCGGGACGCGGCGTTCACCACCGAGCTCGCCTCGGGCACCATCCGGCTCCGCGGCACCTACGACCCCGTCATCGCCGCCTGCTCGGATCGGCCGATGACCAAGATCGAGGCCCGGGTGCTCGACGCCCTCCGGCTCGGCACCCACCAGCTGCTGTCCATGAGGGTTCCTGCGCACGCGGCGATCAGCACCACGGTCGACCTCGTTCACCTGCGCACCGGGGCGGCCGCGGCGGGCTTCACCAACGCGGTGCTGCGCAAGGTCTCCGAGCACGACCTCGACGAGTGGGTCTCCCGGGTGGCACCGGACCCGCGGACCGCTCCGACCCGCCACGCCGCCGTCGCCTACAGCCACCCCGAGTGGGTCGTCGAGGAGCTGCGCAACGCGGTCGGCGGGGCCGAGCTCCCCGAGCTGCTCGCCGCCGACAACGTGGCACCCGCCGTGACCCTGGTCGCGCGGCCAGGGAGGTCCACCCGCGAGGAGCTGCCGGGCGAGCCGACGCCGTACTCGCCCTACGGCGTGGTCATGGCCGGTGGCGACCCCGGGGCGATCCCCGCCGTGCGCGAGCAGCGGGCCGGGGTCCAGGACGAGGGGTCGCAGCTGGTCGCGACCGTGCTGGCCGACGCCCCGCTGGCCGGGCCGGACCGACGGTGGCTGGACCTGTGTGCCGGGCCCGGCGGCAAGGCCGCGCTGCTGGCCGCGATCGCGGCGGGGCGGGGTGCCAGCGTGGTCGCCAGCGAGCTGCAACGGCACCGGACCGGGCTCGTGGCCCGGGCGCTCCAGGGAGCCGACGGGGTCGCCGGCATCGTCACGGCCGACGGCACCCGGCCGCCCTACCGTCCCGGGAGCTTCGACCGGGTGCTGGTCGACGCTCCCTGCACCGGGCTGGGCGCGCTTCGGCGTCGGCCTGAGGCCCGGTGGGCGCGCAAGCCCGACGACCTGGTCACCCTGGTGATGCTCCAGCGTTCTCTCGCCAACGCCGCTCTCGACCTGGTCCGGCCGGGTGGGGTGCTGCTCTACGCCACCTGCTCGCCGGTCATCTCCGAGACCGCCATGGTCGTCAACGTGATCGCCCAGGCCCGCACGGATGTCGTGCTCGAGGACGCGTCCGCCTTGGTGAGCCACATCCCCGACTGCGCCGGACCGGTGCCCGGCACGGTGCAGCTGTGGCCGCACCGGCACGGCACGGACGCGATGTTCATGGCGCTGTTCCGGCGCGCCGAGGGCTGAGCCATGGCGTCGAAGCCACCCTCGGTGGAGATCGAGGTCGACAACAGGGTCGTCCGGGTCAGCAACCCGGACCGGGTCTACTTCCCGGACTCTGCTGCACTTCCTGGGGGTGCGACGAAGCTCGACCTCGTCGAGTACTACCTCGCCGTCGGGCCGGGCATCGTCAACGCGCTCTTCGAGCGACCGTGCATGCTGCACCGCTTCCCCAAGGGTCTCGCCGACAAGAAGGTCCACCAGAAGCGGCTGCCCGCGGGCGCGCCCGACTGGGTCGAGACCGTGCAGCTCTACTTCCCGCGCTGGGGGCGCACCGCGGACGAGCTCTGCGTCACCGAGCTCGGCTCGGTGATCTGGGCGGTGCAGATGTCGACAGTGGAGTTCCACCCCTGGAACAGCCGCCGCGCGGACACCGAGAAGCCGGACGAGTGGCGGATCGACCTCGATCCCGGTGACGACTGCGACTACCCGACGGTCCAGCGGGTGGCGCACGTCGTCCACGAGGTCCTCGACGAGCTCGGCGCGACCGGCTTCCCCAAGACCAGCGGCGGCAAGGGGATGCACGTCTACGTCCGGATCCATCCCGAGCACGGGTTCAAGGACGTACGCCGCGGCGCGCTCGCCTTCGCGCGCGAGGTCGAGCGGCGGACCGACGACGTCACCACGGCCTGGTGGCGCAAGGACCGGGACCCGCGCAAGCTCTTCGTGGACTACAACCAGAACGCCCGCGACCACACCATCGCCGCGGCCTACTCCGTGCGGGGGCTGCCCGACGCGCGGGTCTCCGCGCCGATCCGCTGGGACGAGGTCGACGACGCCGACCCTCGCGACTTCACGATCACGACGATGCCGGCGCGGTTCGCCGAGCTCGGTGACCTGCACGCCGACATCGACGCCCAGGTCTTCGACTTCCGGCCGCTGCTGGAGTGGGCCGATCGTGACGAGGCCGAAGGAGCGGAGACCCCCGAGGAGCCCGGCCCCGGGGACTGAGTCCCTAGGCTGGGCCCGTGGGCATCCAGATCACGCCGAGCATCCTGAACGCCGACTTCGCCTCCCTCGGCGACGAGGTGGCCCGGATCGGCAGCGCGGACTGGGTGCACGTGGACGTCATGGACGACCACTTCGTGCCCAACCTGACCTTCGGCCCCACGATGGTGGAGGCGCTGTCGCGGCGGACGTCGGTCCCACTCGACGCGCACCTGATGATCGCCGACCCGGACCGCCGGGCCCTGGACTACGTCGACGCGGGCTGCGGCTCGGTGACCTTCCACGTCGAGGCGGCCGCCGCGCCGGTCCGGCTGGCGCGCGAGATCCGCAAGGCCGGGGCGCGCGCGGCGATGGCGCTCAAGCCGGCGACGCCGGTGGAGCCCTACGAGGAGCTGCTGCCCGAGCTCGACATGCTGCTGATCATGACCGTGGAGCCGGGCTTCGGCGGCCAGAAGTTCCTCGAGCTCTGCCTGCCCAAGATCCGCACCGCCCGCCAGCTGATGGAGAAGCACGGCGTCGAGACCTGGCTCCAGGTCGACGGCGGTGTCTCGCTGGAGACCATCGAGCGCTGCGCCGAGGCGGGAGCCGACGTGTTCGTCGCGGGCTCGGCCGTCTACTCGGCGGACGACCCGGACCGGATGGTCGCCGAGCTGCGCGCGGCGGCCGAGGCAGCAGCAGGTTGAGCGGCCCGCCCCCGCCGTACGACCTGATCGGCGACGTCCACGGCTGCGCGTCCGAGCTGGGCACGCTGCTGGACAGGCTCGGCTGGGACGACACCACGCATCCCGACGGGCGGGTGGCGGTGTTCGTCGGCGACCTGGTCGACCGCGGACCCGACACCCCGGGCGTGCTGCGCCGGGTGATGGAGATGGCAGCCGCCGGGACCGCGCTGTGCGTCGCGGGCAACCACGAGGCCAAGCTGGTGCGGGCCCTGCGCGGCGCACCCGTGCGGACCACGCACGGCCTCGCCGAGTCGCTGGAGCAGCTGGCGGGGGAGTCCGAGCGGTTCCGGGTCGCCGTGGCGGACTTCATGGCAGGGCTCCCGCACCAGCTCGTGCTCGACGAGGGCCGGCTCGTGGTCGCGCACGCCGGCCTGCGCGAGGACCTGCACGGCAGCGACTCGCCGCGGGCCCGGTCGTTCGCGCTCTACGGCGACACGACCGGCCAGCGCGACGAGCACGGGCTGCCGGTCCGGCTGCCCTGGCAGCGCTCCTACCGGGGTGCGGCGGCGGTGGTCTACGGGCACACGCCGGTCCGCGAGGCGACCTGGGTCAACAACACCCTGTGCCTCGACACCGGCGTCGTGTTCGGCGGCCGGCTGACCGCCCTACGCTACCCGGAGCGCGAGATCGTCGACGTCCCCGCCGAGCGGGTGTGGTGCGAGCCGGTCCGTCCGCTGCCGCCGGTGACCCAGTAGCGGCTGGAGCGGCCCCGCCCCTCGTGTGGGCGACGTCACCGGGACCACCACCAGCCTCCTGTGGCACACTCGACCCGACGAGCAGACAAGCTCGCGTGCTCTGGGGGCGGTGAAATTCCGCACCGGCGGTGACTGACTCACGTCAGAAGTCCGCGACCCGATGGCAGCCAGTCATCGGTTGACCAGGTGGAAATCCTGGACCGACGGTCAAAGTCCGGATGGGAAGCGCACGCAGGCGTGGTCCGCGACGTCCCACCGGTCGCCAGGTTCGCCAGGTCTCGGTGGGCACGTGGGACACGCCGTCGCCCCGGAGTCCGTGAGCGGACCTGGAGAGGCGACACCGATGGACTTCAGCCCGGCCGAGCAGGCGGCGATGTCGCGCGCCCTCGAGCTGGCGGCCACCCCCGGCGTGCCGCTGGGGCCCAACCCCCGGGTGGGGTGCGTGATCGTGGCCGACGACGGCCGGACCGTGGCCGAGGGGTACCACCGCGGCGCCGGCTCGCCGCACGCCGAGGCCGATGCCCTGGCCCGCGCCGGCGAGGCGGCCCGCGGGGCGACCGCCGTCGTCACGCTCGAGCCGTGCAACCACACCGGCAGGACCGGGCCGTGCAGCGAGAAGCTGGTCGCGGCCGGCGTACGCCGGGTGGTCTTCGCCCAGGGCGACCCCAACCCGGTCGCCGCCGGCGGCGCGGCCCGGCTGCGGGCGGCCGGTATCGAGGTGGAGGAAGGCCTCGGCCTGGCGGAGGCGCGGGCGCTCAACCGGGTGTGGACGTTCGCCGTCGAGCACGGTCGCCCGTTCGTGACCTGGAAGTTCGCCACCACGCTGGACGGCCGCAGTGCGGCCGCCGACGGCACCAGCCGCTGGGTCTCGGGGCTGGCCTCGCGCCGGGACACCCACCGGCTGCGCGCGCTGTGCGACGTCATGCTGGTCGGTGCCAACACGGTGGCTGTCGACGACCCCCGGCTCACGGTGCGCGACGACGCCGACCAGGACCTCGCCGACCAGCCGCTGCGCGTGGTGATGGGGGAGCGCGACCTCGAACCGACGCGTCGGGTGTTCGACGACGCCGCCGAGACCCTGCAGCTGCGCACCCACGACCCGCACGCGGCGCTGGCCGAGCTGTTCGCCCGGGACCGCCAGCACGTCTTCCTCGAGGGCGGCCCGACGCTGGCCGCCGCCTTCCTCGACGCGGGCCTCGTGGACGAGGTCGTCGTCTACGTCGCGCCCCTGCTGCTGGGCGCCGGCGCCGCGGCGGTCGGCGACCTGGGAATCACCACGATGTCCGCGGCGCTGCGTCTGGAGGTCGCCGACGTGACCGTCCTGCCGGCGGCCGAGGACGGCCAGACCGACGTACGCCTCACGCTCACCCCACAGAAGGAAGACCACTGATGTTCACCGGGATCGTCGAGGAGCTCGGCACCATCGCCGGGATCGAGGACCAGGGCGACGCCCTCCGGCTCACCGTCCACTCGCCGCACGTGCTGGCGGACGCCGGGCTGGGTGACTCGATCGCCGTCAACGGCTGCTGCCTGACCATCGCCCAGCGCGACGGCGACACCTGGACCGCCGACGTCATGCAGGAGACGCTCGACAAGACGAGCCTCGCGGGCGTGCAGCCCGGCGACCGGGTCAACCTGGAGCGGGCGGTCACCCCCCAGACCCGGCTCGGCGGCCACATCGTGCAGGGGCACGTCGACGGCGTGGGCACGATCCTGGGCCGCACCCCGAGCGAGCACTGGGAGGTCGTCGAGGTCTCGATGCCCTCCGAGCTGAGCCGCTACCTGGTCGACAAGGGCTCGATCACGGTCGACGGCGTCAGCCTCACCGTCGTCGAGGCGACCGACGACCGGTTCACGGTCAGCCTCATCCCCGAGACCCTGGCCCGCACCACCCTGGGGAGCCGGCAGCCCGGCGACCGGGTCAACCTCGAGGTCGACGTGATCGCCAAGCACGTCGAGAAGCTGTTGGGACACCGGTTGGACCCCGAAGGGATGGACAGAGCATGACCGAGCCGCAGCAGCACGTGGGGGTCCGGATGGACCCCATCGAGCGCGCCATCGAGGACATCGCCGCGGGCAAGGCGGTCGTCGTCGTCGACGACGAGGACCGCGAGAACGAGGGCGACCTGATCTTCGCCGCCGCCAAGGCGACGCCGGAGCTGATGGGCTTCACCATCCGGCACAGCAGCGGCGTGATCTGCGTGCCGATGCCGGGCTCCATGCTCGACCGCCTGGAGATCCCGCTGATGACGCCGCACAACAAGGACAAGATGCGCACGGCGTACACGATCTCGGTCGACGCCCGGGACGGCGTCTCGACCGGCATCTCGGCCGCGGACCGGGCGCACACCGCGCGGGTGCTGGCCGACTCGGCGACCGAGCCGTGGGAGATCACCCGGCCGGGGCACGTCTTCCCGCTGCGCTACCGCGAGGGCGGCGTGCTGGCCCGGCGCGGGCACACCGAGGCCGCGGTCGACCTGGCCCGGCTGGCCGGGCTCACCCCGGCCGGGGTGCTGGTCGAGATCGTCAACGACGACGGGACCCTCAAGCGCGCCCCTGAGCTGCGCGAGTTCGCCGACGAGCACGGACTGGCGATGATCTCGATCGAGGACCTGGTCCGCTACCGGCGCCGGTTCGAGGTGCTGGTCGACCGGGTCGCCGAGACCCGGCTGCCCACGCGGCACGGCGACTTCACGGCGTACGGCTACCGGATCACCGTGGACGACTCCGAGCACGTGGCCCTGGTCTACGGCGACCTCTCCGGGGACGCGCCCGTGCTCACCCGGGTGCACTCGGAGTGCCTCACCGGGGACGTGTTCGGCAGCAGCCGGTGCGACTGCGGCCCGCAGCTCGACGAGGCGCTGGAGCGGATCGTCGCGGAGGGCCGGGGGGTCCTGGTCTACCTGCGTGGACACGAGGGCCGCGGGATCGGCCTGGTGGCGAAGCTGCAGGCCTACCAGCTGCAGGACGGCGGCCGGGACACGGTCGACGCCAACCTCGACCTGGGCCTGCCCGCCGACGCCCGGCACTACGGCGCCGCGACGCAGATCCTCAAGGACCTGGACGTCCGCACGGTGCGGCTGATGACCAACAACCCCGACAAGATCACCAACCTCGAGGAGTACGGCATCGCCGTCGCCGAGCGGGTCCCGCTGACCCCGCACCCCAACGACCACAACCTCGCCTACCTGCTCACCAAGCGGGACCGGATGGGGCACCACCTCCCCGACCTCGCGGACAGCGCGGCCGCGCTGGGCGAGGCGGCCCGGGCGGGGGTGCACCAGTGAGCGGCGCCGGGGCAGCGGTCATCGAGCCGTTCGACGCCAGCAGCCTCCGGGTCGCCGTCGTGGCTGCCAGCTGGCACACCGTCGTGATGGACGGGCTGATCGCGGGAGCGCAGCGCGCGCTGGCCGACCACCAGGTCGTCGACGTGACGCTGGTCCGGGTGCCGGGGGCCTTCGAGCTGCCGGTGGCGGCCGGTGCGCTCGCCGGGCGGGGCTACTCCGCCGTCGTCGCGCTCGGGGTCGTCATCCGTGGGGGCACGCCGCACTTCGAGTACGTCTGTCGAGCAGCGACCGACGGTCTCGGCCGGGTCGCCCTCGACCACCACATCCCCGTCGGGTTCGGACTGCTCACCTGTGACACCGAGCAGCAGGCGCTCGACCGCGCCGGGCTGCCGGGCTCGGTCGAGGACAAGGGCTACGAGGCGGCCGCGGCCGCACTGGCGACGGTGTGGGCGATCCGCCACGCCGGCGAGGTCAGGGCGCGCTGAGCCACTCCTCGGCCAGCAGCGCGTAGGACACGCCGTCGAGCCAGCCCAGCTCACGGTGCAGCGACTCCTTCACCAGGAGCGCCTCCCGCCGCATCCCCACCTTCTCCATGACCCGCAGCGACGGGGCGTTGTCGGCGAACGCCAGCGCGACGACCCGGCGGACCCCGAGCTCCTCGAAGCACAGCCTCAGCAGCTCGCGCACCGCCTCGGTGGCGTAGCCCTGGCCCTGGTGGCGCGGGTCGAAGGCCCAGCCCACCTCGGCCTGGGTGCGGGTCGCCTGGTCCCGCACCTCGACCTGCGACCAGGCGTCCTCGACGTGCAGGTAGAGGTGGCCGATCACCTCCTCGCCGAGCAGCACCACCAGCATCCGCTCCAGGCCGCCGCGCCGGCCCTGCGCCAGCACCCAGGCGTCGTACGACGCCGGGAGGTCGGGCATCCACTGCCCGACCTCCGGCAGCGAGCGGATCGCGTAGACGGCGCGCAGGTCCTCGGGGGTGGCGGGACGCAGGGTGAGCCGGTCGGTAC
>NZ_JAEMSS010000172.1 GCF_016462705.1 Nocardioides sp.
TCCCCGCCCTCGCCGGCGGCGCCCGCACCGTCCGCGCCGCCCACCCTCGGGCCGCGGCCGACCGCCCCGCCGCCCTCGGCGGTGCCGGCGGTCCGGCCACCGGCACCCCCGGCGGTCACCGTCCCAGCGACCGAGCAGCCGCCGACCGAGCCCGAGGTCCGCCGGTTCATGACCGCCTCGGACTTCCTGGACCGCCGGGCTGAGCAGGAGGACCTCGGCCCGGCCACCTGGGGCTGGCGCGGCGCCGTCCGCCGGATGACCGGCGGCCTGATCACGCCCCGGATGGGCCCCGCCGAGCGGCAGTACGCCAACGACCGGGCGACCATCCAGCGGGACTTCGACGGTCCACGGACGATCGCGTTCATCAACCCCAAGGGCGGCGCGGCCAAGACGACGGGTGTCCTGGCGGCGGGCTACACGTTCGGGACGGTCCGCGGGGGCGGGGTCATCGCCTGGGACAACAACGAGACCCGCGGCACGCTCGGGATCCGAGGCAGCAGGAGCAACCACCGCAACACGACCCGCGAGCTGCTCGACGACCTGGGCCGGTTCAAGGACGTCTACCAGTCGCGGATCGGCGACCTCGGCGCCTTCGTCCGGTCCCAGGGCGACGCGCACTTCGACGTGCTCGCCTCCGACGAGAGGCCCGACGTCACGGGCCAGATCCACGCCGACGACTTCAACGCGATCCACACCCTGCTCGAGCGCTTCTACCGGCTCATCCTGGTCGACACCGGCAACAACATGCGGGCCGAGAACTGGCTGGCCGCCGCCGACGCCGCCGACCTCCTCGTGGTCACCTCGACGGTCCGCGAGGACACGGGCTACAGCGGTCTGTGGATGCTGGACGCGCTGCAGGACGCCGGCTACCAGAACCTCAAGTACAAGACGATCACCGTGCTGTCGGACCCGTCTGCCCAGGTCGACGACAAGCTGGCCGAGGACCTCGTCGAGGTCTACCAGCAGCGGACCCGGGGCGTCTTCCGGGTGCCGTACGACCCGGCCCTGGTGGCGGGGTCGGTGCTGCCCTACAACCAGCTGTCCGAGGCGACCCGGCGGTCCTGGCTGCGGGCCTGTGCGGCGATGGCGGCCGCGCTGTAGACGTAGACGCGGAACTAGAACGTGTTCTAGGTTCCGTCCATGACGATCAAAGTCGCCCAGTGGGCCACCGGGGGCGTGGGCAAGGCCGCCATCCAGGACGTGCTCGCGCACCCCGAGCTCGAGCTCGTCGGTGCCTGGGTGCACAGCGAGGCCAAGCACGGGGTGGACGTCGGCGAGATCATCGGCGGGGAGCCGGTGGGCGTGCTGGCGACGACCAGCCAGCAGGAGATCCTCGACGGTGACGCGGACTGCGTCGTCTACTCGCCGCTGATGCCCAACGAGGACGAGGTCGTCGCCCTGCTCAGGGCGGGCAAGAACGTCGTGACACCGGTGGGCTGGGTCTACCCGGACCCCGCCACCACGGGCGCCCTGCTCGCTGCCTGCGAGGAGGGTGGGTCCACGCTGCACGGCACCGGCATCCACCCGGGCGGGATCACCGAGCGGTTCCCGCTCATGGTGTCGGCTCTCTCGGCCGGTGCCACCCACGTGCGGTCCGAGGAGTTCTCCGACATCCGCACCTACGACGCCCCCGACGTGGTCCGCCACATCATGGCCTTCGGGGCCACGCCCGAGGAGGCGAGGGGCGGCATGATCGTCGGCCTGCTCAGCGGCGGGTTCAAGCAGTCGGTCCGGATGGTGGCCGCCGAGATGGGCTTCGACATCGACCCGGAGCTGACCACGCTGCACGAGGTCGCGGTGGCGACCGCACCCATCGAGTCGCCGATCGGCGTCATCGAGCCCGGGCTCGTCGCGGGTCAGCGGTTCAGCTGGCAGGCCACCGTCCGCGGCCAACCCGTCGTGACCGCGACCGTGAACTGGCTGATGGGCGAGGGCGCGCTCGACCCCGCCTGGGAGATCGGCCCCGAGGGGGAGCGGTTCGAGGTCGAGGTGACCGGCGACCCCTCGGTCAAGCTGACCTTCAAGGGGCTCCAGCCCGAGACGATCGCGGAGGGGCTGGTCCGCAACCCCGGCGTGGTCTCGACCGCGAACCACTGCGTGAGCGCGATCCCGTACGTCGTCGCGGCCGAGCCCGGCATCAAGACCTACCTCGACCTGCCGCTCATCGCCGGTCGTGCGGCTCCGCACCTGGCCAGGTGACCGGGCGGTGAGCATCCTCGACCGGTTCCGGCTCGACGGGAAGGTCGCCGTCGTCACCGGCGGCGGTCAGGGGATCGGCCGCGGCATCGCGATCGCCCTCGCCGAGGCGGGTGCCGATGTCGTCGTGGGCGCGCGCACCCAGGCCGACCTCGAGGAGGTCGTCGCGCGGATCGAGGAGACCGGCCGCCGCGGCCTCGCCCTCGTCACCGACGTGCTGGTCGAGGAGGACCGGGCCCGGCTCGTCGACACCGCCGTGTCGGCGTACGGACGCCTCGACGTCCTGGTCAACAACGCCGGTGGCACCGGACCGCGACCGGCGATGATGACCTCGGAGGGCTTCTTCGAGCGCGCGATGAGGTTCAACGTGACCCAGCCGTTCCTCATGAGCCAGCTCGCGGCGCAGGCGATGGTCGACACCGCCGGCTCCGGCTCGATCGTCAACATCTCGTCGCGGTCCGCCGACCTGGTGCTCAACAACTTCGTGGCGTACGCCGCAGGCAAGGCCGCGCTCAACCAGATGACCCGCAACCTGGCCGTCGAGCTGGCGCCGCTGGTCCGGGTCAACGCGATCGGCGTCGGCGGGGTCGCCACCAAGAGCCTCGAGGTCGTCCTCACCGACGAGGACCTGCGGCGCGAGTTCGACGCCAACACCCCGATGAAGCGCCCGGGCACTCCCGAGGACATCGCGGCCGCTGCGCTCTACTTCGCCTCGCCGGCGTCCTCCTGGGTCACCGGCAAGCTGCTGCATGTCGACGGCGGCACCGAGCGCCCCTCGGTGGACGCGCCGGCGCCGCCGCTGCGCCCGAGCTGACGGACCTCAGGACGCCGGCAGGTACACCACGCCTTCGAGGGAGACGTACTCGGCGTCCCCACCGAACAGCTGGACCTGGCCGTTGGGCTCGATGCTGATGCCGCCTGCAGCGCCGGAGAACGTGATGACCGGCGCGTCGATGGTGGTCGAGGGGCGGGCCGCTGCCGGCAGCGTGGTCATCAGGTCACTGACTCCGGAGGTCCTCAACAGGGTTCCGGAGAGGTGGACCAGGCCGGAGCCGTCGATGCGGTAGCCCGCGGGGGCGAAGCCGGGCGCGCCGGAGGTCCATCCCGTGGCGGGCGCCAGGGGCACGACGGAGGACAGGGGCGTGCGGTCGGCGACCGCGGCTCGGTCGGCCTGGGCTGCCGTCGGGACGGTGCCCAGCGACTTCTCCGCCACCTGCTTGCCGGTCACGGAGTCGGGCTTGAGCCGGTTGCCCGAGAGCGACTTCTTCTTGATGAGGGAGTTGCCGTCGGCCTTGCCGGCGGCGTAGCCGGCGGTGGTCGCGCCGGCCAGCGCGACGACGAGGGCGAGGACGGCGATCAGGAACGTGGGTGTGGGGCGTCGTGTCATGGGGAGGTTGATAGCAGATCCGCGCCGAGCACGTCAGGTCAGCGGGGCGGCCGGTCGCCCGAGTGGACGGCGCTCAGCGCGTCCTCGAAGAGCAGGGCGAGGTCGGCGGCGCCGTCCCGGGCCACCCAGCGCTCCAGGCCCGTCCGCAGCGCGGCCATCGCCACGGCGGCCACCATCCGCGCATCCGGGTCGTGGACGTCGGTGTCCAGCCGCTCGGCGAGCACGGCTGCCACGAGCTCCTCGTCGTGCAGCCACGCGGAGGCCATCCAGGCCTGGAGTGCGGGGGAGTCCCGGGCGATGCGCGCCTGCTCCAGGACCAGCGCGCGGGTGTCCGCGTCGAGGAGCTGGCCCAGGTCGCGGAAGCTCTGCGCCACCGCGGCCATCGGCGCGAGCTCGGCGGGCTGGGCGCGCAGGACCTCGAGGAGCTGCTCGACCTGGGGCCCGCTGAAACCCTCGGCGATCGCGGTCTCCTTCGTGGCGAAGAAGCGGAAGAACGTGGCCCGCGAGATGTCCGCCGCGTCGGCGATCTCGTCGACGGTCACCCCGGCGACCCCACGCTCGGTCGCGAGCCGGGCCGCCTCCGTGGCGATCCGGAGCCGGGTCGCTTCGCGCTTGCGCTCCCGGAGGCCCGGGACCCGAGAATGATTCATAGTCTCAATATTGACAGAGTCTCACAATCGGGTCCAGAGTCCCGCCATGACGACCACCGACGACCTGCTCGCGGAGGCCTCGCAGCGTGCGGGCGGCCTCACCGACACCGGCGACGACCTCACCGTCCCGCTCGCCTTCTTCACCGAGGCCCTGGAGCAGGAGGCCCGGCTCACCGACTTCGGTGACCTCGTCGCGCGGGAGCGGATCCTGCTGCACCTGGTCAACCGGCTCAACTACGTCGAGGACCGCAAGAAGTACCCGGAGATCGCCGAGCAGCGGGTCGAGCGCCCGGTCTTCATCATCGGCTTCCCCCGGACGGGCACCACGATCCTGCACGACATCCTCGCCCAGGATCCCGCCAGCCGCGCGCCGCTCACCTGGGAGACGATGTTCCCCTCACCGCCGCCCGAGGCGGCGACGTTCGGCACCGACCCGCGGATCGCCCTGGCGGCGTCCTTGATGCCCACGCCGGAGAACGAGACCGAGAGCGACCGGATCTTCCGCGCGATGCACCCGATCGGGGCCGAGCTCACCCAGGAGTGCGTCGTGCTCATGGGCGAGACGATGGTGACGCCCCTGTTCCACAACCAGTTCCGGGTGCCGACCTACATGGACTGGGTGGACCAGCAGGCCGACTTCGGGCCCGTCTACGACTTCCACCTCCACCAGCTCCAGCACCTGCAGAGCCGCGGCCCGGCCCACGACCGCTGGGTGCTCAAGACCGGCGCGCACATGTGGGGGCTCGAGCACCTGCTGCGGGTCTACCCGGACGCCCGGATCGTGTTCACCCACCGCGACCCGGTGCGGTCGGTGACGTCCTACGCCAGCCTGACCGCGCACGTACGCCGGATGTTCAGCGACGAGGTGGACCCGTTCGAGATCGCCGAGGACTGGACGGCGCGGCTCGAACGGGTGGTCACCCGGACGCTGGAGCTCCGGGCCGCCCAGGAGTTCCCCGAGGCGTCGTTCTACGACATGTACTTCACCGACTTCGTCGCCGACCAGTTCGGAGTCATCCAGGACATCTACCGGGCGCTCGACCTGGAGCTGACCGACGAGGCCGCCCGGGCGATGCAGGCGTTCATCGCCGACAACCCCAAGGGCAAGCACGGCCTGCACACGTACACGCCGGAGGAGTACGGCCTGGTGCCCGAGAAGATCCGGGAGCAGTTCTCCACCTACATCGAGCGGTTCGGCCTGTCGACGGAGTAGATACCCTCGTGAGCTGGGCGTGCTTTCCGTGCGGTCGGCGGGTCTTCGGGCTGGGCGTGGTGCCCGGCCTGCTGGCGGCGCGCTCAGCGGCAGGGCTCCGGCCCCGCCGCCCGCATGCGCGGGCACCACCGGTGACTGATGCAGTGACCCGTGCGATGGCTGGGACGGTTGAGGTGGCCGGGACCAAGCTCGCGACACAGTTCGCGTCGACCGGGACGGGCCTGAGCCTGGAGGCTTGGCTTGTCAGGCGAACTGCGTCGCGAGCCACCGGTGGCGGGGGCATGCGGCGGCGCGGGCGGAGTAGTTGAGCAGAGTCCCGCGTCGTCGAGCGCGCCGCCCGCGGAGCACCGACCGACAGCGTCGGTCGGGTACGCGCGCGGCCGCCACGCCCAGCACCAAGAACGGGCACTCACGCGGTCACCACGCCGACGACGGCGGGCACGTCGCCCGGGCGCGAGGGGTAGGGTGACCGCGATCGACATCCTTTAACGAGCCGTCCCGTGAGGCGGAGAAGGAGGTCGGAGCGCGCATGACTGCGAGCCCTTCCGAGACACCCGAGAGCCCACCGTCCAGCGACGGCCGCACGGTCCTCGACGACCGCGACATCGCCCGGGCGCTGACCCGGATCGCGCACGAGATCCTCGAGCGCAACCGGGGCGGCCGCGACCTCGTCCTGCTCGGCATTCCGAGCCGCGGGGTCCCGCTGGCCCGGCGGATCGCCGAGCGGATCGCGGCCGTGGAGGGGTTCGACGTCCCGGTCGGCTCGCTCGACGTGACGATGTACCGCGACGACCTCCGGCTCAAGCCCGCCCGCACCCTGATGCCGACCGACATCCCGGCCGGCGGCGTCGACGGCAAGGTCGTGGTCCTGGTCGACGACGTGCTCTTCTCCGGCCGCACCATCAGGTCCGCCCTGGACGCGCTGAACGACGTCGGCCGGCCGGCAGCTGTGCGCCTGGCCGTCCTGGTGGACCGCGGTCACCGCGAGCTCCCCATCCGCGCCGACTTCGTCGGCAAGAACCTGCCGACCTCGCTGGTCGAGCGGGTCAAGGTGCGGGTCGCCGACACCGACGGCGTCGACGCGGTGACCATCGAGGGCGAAGGTGACGGCCAGTGAAGCGCCACCTCCTCAGCGCGGCCGACCTCACCCGCGACGACGCGGAGCTGGTCCTCACCACCGCCGCCGAGATGCGCGCGCTGGCCGACCGGCCGATCAAGAAGCTGCCCGCGCTGCGCGGCCGCACCGTCGTCAACCTGTTCTTCGAGGACTCCACGCGCACCCGGATCTCCTTCGAGGCCGCGGCCAAGCGGCTGTCGGCCGACGTCATCAACTTCGCCGCCAAGGGCTCCAGCCTGAGCAAGGGTGAGAGCCTCAAGGACACCGCGCTCACCCTCGAGGCGATGGGCGCCGACGCGGTCGTGGTCCGGCACGGGTCGAGCGGTGCGCCGCACCGGCTCGCGCACTCCGGCTGGGTGCGCTCCAGCGTGGTCAACGCCGGCGACGGCACCCACGAGCACCCGACCCAGGCCCTGCTCGACGCCTTCACGATGTGGACGCACCTGGGCGAGTCCAAGCCCGGAGGGCTCGAGGGCCGGCGGGTCGCGATCGTCGGGGACGTCCTGCACAGCCGGGTGGCCCGCTCCAACGCCCTGCTGCTGCGCACGCTGGGCGCCGAGGTCACGCTCGTCGCCCCCCCGACCCTGTTGCCCGTCGGCATCGAGTCCTGGCCGGTCGAGACGTCGTACGACCTCGACGCAGTGATCCCCAAGGCCGACGCGGTGATGATGCTGCGGGTCCAGCGGGAGCGGATGAACGGCGGGTTCTTCCCGACGCCGCGCGAGTACAGCCGCCGCTACGGCCTGGACGCCCGCCGGATGGCGACGCTGCAGGACCACACGATCGTGATGCACCCCGGCCCGATGGTGCGCGGCATGGAGATCACCGCGGACGTCGCCGACTCGCCGCGGTCGGTGATCGTCGAGCAGGTCACCAACGGCGTGGCCGTCCGGATGGCCGTGCTCTACCTGCTGCTCGGCGGATCCGAGCCCGCCGTCGGCGCGACCGAAGGAGAAGAGTGACCACGTACCTGATCAAGGGTGTCTCGATCCTGGGTGGCGACGCCACCGACGTCGTGCTGCGCGACGGGCTGGTGGGCGAGATCGCTGCGGAGATCTCGACGAGCTCGATGACCGATGACTGCGAAGTCATCGAGGCGGCAGGCCTCATCGCTCTGCCCGGGCTGGTCGACCTGCACACCCACCTGCGCGAGCCCGGCCGCGAGGATGCCGAGACCGTCGAGACCGGCACCCGGGCCGCCGCCCTCGGCGGCTTCACGGCGGTGCACGCGATGGCCAACACCGAGCCGGTCGCCGACACCGCCGGCGTCGTGGAGCAGGTGTGGCGGCTCGGCCGGGAAGCGGGCTACTGCGACGTCCGCCCGGTCGGTGCGGTCACGGTGGGCCTGGCGGGGGAGCGGCTGGCCGAGCTCGGCGCGATGGCCGACTCCGCGGCGGGGGTTCGGGTGTTCTCCGACGACGGGAAGTGCGTGAGCGACGCCGTGCTGATGCGGCGGGCGCTGGAGTACGTCAAGGCCTTCGACGGCGTGATCGCCCAGCACGCCCAGGAGCCGCGGCTCACCGAGGACGCCCAGATGAACGAGGGCGAGCTCTCCGGCCGCCTGGGCCTCGCCGGGTGGCCGGCGGTCGCCGAGGAGGCGATCATCGCCCGCGACTGCCTGCTCGCCGCGCACGTCGGCTCCCGGCTGCACGTCTGCCACGTCTCCACCGCCGGGTCCGTCGAGATCATCCGCTGGGCGAAGTCGAAGGGGTGGAACGTCACGGCCGAGGCGTGCCCGCACCACCTGCTGCTGACCGACGACCTGGCCGCGACCTACGACCCGATCTACAAGGTCAACCCGCCGCTGCGCTCCGCCGCCGACGTCGCGGCGCTGCGGGCCGGGCTCGCCGACGGCACCATCGACTGCGTCGCCACCGACCACGCGCCGCACCCGCACGAGGACAAGGACTGCGAGTGGGCCGCCGCCGCGTTCGGGATGCTCGGCCTCGAGACCGCCCTCTCGATCGTCCAGGAGACGATGGTCGACCCCGGGCTGCTCGACTGGGCAGGGGTCGCCGAGCGGATGTCGCACGCGCCGGCGCGGATCGGGCGGGTGACCGACCAGGGTCGGCCGGTCGCCGAGGGCGAGCCCGCCAACCTGGTGCTCTACGACCCCGCCGTACGCCGGGCGGTCGACCCGACCGAGTCCGCCAGCCTGTCGCGCAACACGCCCTACCGGGGGATGGAGCTGCCCGGCAAGGTGGTCGCGACGTTCCTGCGCGGCCGGGCGACGGTCCTCGACGGCAAGCTCACCTGACCGGCGACTCCCCAGGAGGGGACGTTCGCCCCTGACC
>NZ_JAEMSS010000173.1 GCF_016462705.1 Nocardioides sp.
CCCGAGTCCCTCCCCGCCGTCCCCGACGTCGAGGAGGCGATCCGGGAAGCGCTGCTCAACCCGGTGGACTCCGAGCCGCTGCCCGAGCTGCTCAGGCCCGGCATGCGGCTCACGATCGCCTTCGACGACCTGTCGCTGCCGCTGCCGACCATGCGGGCCCCCGACATCCGCGGCCGGATCATCGAGCAGGTCCTGACCATGGCCGCCGAGGCCGGTGTGGACGACGTCGAGCTGATCGCGGCCAACGCGCTGCACCGCCGGATGACCGCCGCCGAGCTCAAGCACATCGTCGGTGAGCGGGTGTTCCGGTCCTTCTACCCGCAGGGCTTGCTCTACAACTTCGACGCCGAGGACCGCGACGAGCTCGCGCACCTCGGCACGACCGACAAGGGGGAGGACGTCGAGATCAGCAAGCGGGCGGCCGAGTCCGACCTGCTGATCTACGTCAACGTCAACCTGGTCGCGATGGACGGTGGCCACAAGTCGGTCGGCATCGGCCTGGCGTCGTACAAGTCGATCAAGCACCACCACAACGCGAAGACGATGGTCCACTCCCGCTCCTTCATGGACCACAAGCACTCCGAGATGCACTCGTCCGCCTGGCGGATGGGCCGGCTGATCAAGGAGCACGTCAAGGTCTTCCAGATCGAGACGACGCTCAACAACGACGTCTTCCCCAAGCCCTACGACTTCCTGCAGAAGCGCGAGTGGGAGTGGTCGGTCAAGGACCAGGCCACGATGCTCGGCATGCGCCGCGGGCTGTCGATCGCGCCGCCCAAGCTGAAGCACAAGATGTTCCACGACCTGCGCTCGGTCTACGGGCTGACCGGCGTCACTGCTGGCGAGGTCGAGGCCGTGCACGAGATCACCGTGGCGAAGGTTCACGAGCAGCACCGGGTCGAGGTCCAAGGACAGTCCGACGTCGTCGTGATGGGCGTGCCCTACCTCGGGCCTTACAACGTCAACAGCTCGATGAACCCGATCCTCGCCGCCTGCGCGAGCCTGGGCTACTACTTCAACTCCTACCTCGGCCAGCCCGTCGTCCGGAAGGGTGGGGCAGCGATCCTCTACCACCCGCTCGACGAGGGCTTCAACCAGCTGCACCACCCGTCCTACGTCGACTTCTACGAGGAGGTGCTCGCCGAGTCGACCGACCCGCACGTGGTGGGGGAGAAGTACGAGCAGCAGTTCGCCAACGACCCCTGGTACATCCACCTCTACCGGACCTCGCACGCCTACCACGGCGTCCACCCGTTCTACATGTGGTATTGGATCGCGCACGCCCTGGACCACCTCGAGGAGGTCATCTGGGTCGGTGGCGACCGCAAGGCGGCTGCGCGGATGGGCTTCCGGGCCGCGACCACGCTGCAGGACGCGCTCGAGATGGCGTCGGGCTCGGTCGGTACGTCGCCGTCGATCACCTACCTGCACAACCCGCCGCACCTGCTCGCGGACGTCCGGTGAGCTGCGCGTGAGCTTCATCAAGGACGGCGTCTCCGACGTCAAGCAGGTCGCCCGGGGCTGGCGGTGGGGGCGGCGCGGCCAGGTGCCGCGCTCGGCGGAGCCCTACGTCCTGCCCTCGAAGTCGACGGTCTTCCGCAGCGACTGGTCGCGGCGCAGGCCGGCGATGGTCGCGCGCGAGGTGGCCCAGAAGGGCGGGCTCGAGCCGCTGTTCCGCTCGCAGGTCCGCACCGACGTGCAGGGCCTCGACGTGCTCGACCGGGTGGACGGGCCGGTCATCTTCGCGGCCAACCACGCCTCGCACCTCGACACCCCGCTGGTGCTGCTGTCGCTCCCCGACGAGTGGCGCCGCAGGACTGCTGTCGCCGCGGCGGCTGACTACTTCTTCGACACCTGGTGGCGGGCGGTCGGCTCCTCGCTGATCTTCAACACGTTCCCCATCGACCGCCGCGGCGGCACCATGGCGACCACGCCGGGTGAGGTGCTGGCCGACGGCTGGAGCCTGGTGATCTTCCCGGAGGGCACCCGCTCCCAGGACGGCTGGATGGGCAACTTCCGGATGGGTGCGGCGTTCCTGGCGCTCGAGCACGACGTCCCCGTCGTCCCGGTCGCGCACCGTGGCACCTTCGCCGCCATGCCGCGTGGCCAGAACTGGCCCAGCAAGGGGCGCCGCCAGCTCACCATCCGCTTCGGTGAGCCGCTCCGGGCGCGGCCCGGGGAGGGCGTCCGCGAGTTCGCGCCCCGGATCAAGTCCGCCGTGGCCTCCTTGCTCGACGAGGACAAGACGACCTGGTGGGAGTCCCGGCAACGGGCCGCCGCCGGCTCGACGCCCGACCCGTCCGGCCCGCCGGTGGCGCAGTGGCGCCGGGTCTGGGAGCAGTCGGAGTCGCCGGTCTCGACCGAGGGGCCGGCCTCGCGGCTGCGTGCCTGGCGGCGCTAGCACACCGACACCGACCCGGCGCCGCACGCCGGTGAGAGGGCTCTCATCGGTGGCTCATGGTGGGCTCACGGCGCCGGGGCACTGTTCTTCTCGTCAACCCACCGATGAGAGGAACCATCATGAGCAAGGCACTCCGCCTCAGCGCCCTGGCGATCGCCGGAGCGACCACCACCGGCCTGATCGGCTTCACCGCCCCAGCGCTCGCCGACGGCGGCAGCGCCTACAAGCGGGACGACAACGGCGGACAGGTCGTCACGACCGTCGACCGTGACGACGATGACGACGACGGCAACACGAACACGAACACCGGCGGCGGTGACGGCGACGGGACCAACACGAACACCAACAGCCACGCCGGGGCCGGCACGGGTGACAGCCGCTCGCGGGCCGACAACACCAACAGCCGGGTGACCGACGTGTCCCGCGACCGGGACAAGAGCCGCGGTGACCTCACCAAGGACATGACGAAGGACGGCGGCGACAAGACCCGCGACCGCTCCGCCAACAGCACCAACGACCGCTCGCGCAACGACACCCGCCGCTGACCGGGACGAGGACGACGCTCATGACCACGACCGACAACAGCTGGGGCTTCGAGCAGGGTGACGAGATCACCCGCGACCTCATCACCGTGAAGCGGCTCGGGGGCGGCTCGGCGTACGAGGCCTACCTGGCCTTCGACGAGATCACCTACGGCCCCGTCGTCGTCAAGGTCGTCCGGCCCGACCAGGTGTCCGACGAGTCCAGCCTGCGCGGGCTGCGCCGCGAGGTGCAGGCGCTGGCGACCGTCAACCACCCGGTCGTGGTCCGCGGTCTGCGTCATGAGCTCGAGGGGGAGCGCCCGCACGTGGTGCTGGAGCAGATCGACGGGCCCCGCCTGTCGTCCCTGATCCGGCGCCACGGGCGCCTCCCCGAGCAGCAGTACCTCCCGCTGGCGATCGAGATCGCCGGCGCGCTGCACTACCTGCGCCGCCTGGGCTGGACCCACCTCGACATCAAGCCCAGCAACATCATCATGGGCGCCCCGGCGCGTCTGATCGACCTGTCGGTGGCCCGCACCGTCGAGAGCGCGGCCGCGCTCGACCACGAGATCGGTACCGACGCCTACATGGCCCCGGAGCAGTGCCTGCCCGGACAGCGGGGTCGTCCGGGACCGGAGAGCGACGTCTGGGGCCTGGGCGCGACCCTGTTCCACGCGGTGGCCGGCTACCAGCCCTTCCCCGAGGGCGACCGCCGCGCTCGGGACCGCGAGCTGCGCTATCCACAGCTCGTCGAGGCGCCGTCCGAGCTGCCCGAGACGACACCGCACGAAGTGCAGAAGGCCGTCCTCGCCGCCCTCGAGCCCGACCCCGCCGATCGACCGCTGCCGCACGAGCTGGCCGAGGCGCTCGAGCCGGTCATGGCCCGACAGCCCAAGGCCCGGTTCGCCGGGTTCACCACCCGCTGACCCCGCAGACCGAGCGGCTCCTTCGACGTCGAGCGCAGGACCGAGGACCTGGCCGGCACCGACCGGGTGGTCTTCAAGGCGTCCTACGCCGGCCAGAAGTGCCGGGGCGTCGTTCCCTTCGGCTGAGCCCTCCAGGTCCGCCCCCTCGGGTCAGGGTCGGACCAGGGCTGATCCCGATGGTGCGCCGTGGGTGGCCGGAGCATGCTGGAGCCACCAGCCAGACAACCGGAGGAACACCATGAACGACGTCCGCACCAGCTTCGCCAACCAGGGCCTCATCCGCCCGCGCGACGGCCGGATCCTCGGAGGCGTCTGCGCAGGCCTCGGCCGCCGGTTCGGTCTCACGCCGTGGATCTCGCGGCTGCTGTTCGTGCTGATCCTGATGGTCGTGCCGGGCAGCCAGCTGCTGATCTACCCGGTCCTGTGGATCCTGATGCCGGCCGAGGAGAACCTCGCCTACTCGGCTCCGAGCGCGCCCTCGACGACCGCCTGAGGTGTGCGCCCCATCGCCAAGAGGTGGGGGCTCAGGTCCCGCAGTCCGGGCTGCGACTCGTAGGCCGCCGCCAGCGTCCTGGCGGCGGCCACCAGGCGGGGGTCGTGGGAGCGGCTGACCTCGATGGCCTGAGCGCCCGGGCCCTCCAGCCCCACCGTGCGGACGTCGCGCAGCCCAGCGTCCACCGCCTCCTGCTCGAGATCGTCGGCCAGGTGGAAGTGTCCACCCGGGAACCCGGCCGGCCCGAGCTCGCCGGCGCCGTCCTCGATCATCCGCCGCCACTTCTCGGGCATGGGGGACCCGGTGGCCGGGGCGCCCGTGGTGGCGCGTGCGATCGAGGGCTCGATGACGGTGACCCATGCCATGGCCGCGAGCCGCGAGACTCCGGCACCGAAGACCCAGCCGCCGGGCCGGACCACCCTGATCGCCTCGCTCCACGCGCGGAGCCGATCCGCTCGGTGGACCAGGTGGTAGAGCGGCCCCAGGAGCAGCGCGGCGTCGAACTCGTGGTCGCCGACCGGGAGTGACCGGGCATCCCCACGCACGGCGGTGAAGGTCCCGTGCGCGCCGGCCGCCTCGACATGGCGGGGGACCGGGTCGATGAGCAGCACCCGGTCACCCCGGCCCGCCAAGGCTGCCGCGTGCACGCCGGAGGCGCCACCGATGTCGATGATCCGTGACCCGGCAGCCACCCGGTCGCGCACGATCTGCTGCGTGCGCTCGAGCTCCAGGGCCCCCTGGCCGGAGCGCCCGACGAGACGGTCGCTCTCGTCGAACTCCGCGCCGTAGTAGGACAGCACCCGGGCATCGACGTGCTCCTGGGGTGACCGCTCCGGCATGGTGGAACTGTCACAGGTCGTGCCCTGGTGCGGCATCCGGTTTCCCCGTCGCCCGGAGTCCGGGTCGGCGTCCTGGCTATCGTCCCCGCGTGGGCCTCGACACCGACTACACGACCAAACTGCTGACCCCGCACACGTGGGACGACTTCGCCGGGCTGGTCGAGGCCAACAACGGCGTGTGGGGCGGCTGCTGGTGCATGGGCTTCCATCCCGAGGGCTTCTCGGGCGGCGGCCCCGAGGCCAACCGGGAGCGGAAACGAGCCCACACGGAGCGCGGCACGGTGCGCCAGGTGCTGGTCTACGACGGCGACACCTGTGTCGGCTGGTGCCAGTTCGGGTCACCGGCCGAGCTGCCCAACATCAAGAACGCGGCGGCGTACGAGAAGTCCCTGGTCGAGGTCCCGCGGTGGCGGATCGGCTGCATCTTCACCGGGAGCAAGCACCGCGGTCACGGCGTCGCCCGGGCCGCGGTCGAGGGGGCCCTGGCGGAGATCCGGGCGGCCGGCGGTGGCCTCGTGGAGGCCTACCCGGAGCAGACCGCGGAGCGGAAGCCGCAGCGCGGCGCCTACCTGCACACAGGGCCGGAGGCGCTCTACGCCGGCCTCGGGTTCGTGCGCGACCGCCGGATCGCCAAGTGGCGCTGGGTGATGCGGCTCGAGGTGTGAGCGGGCCCCCGTGTCGCCCCCGGCAGGATGGATGCCGTGGATCAGAGCGACGAGACGTACGAACCGGTGACCTATGAGCACCACGACCACGTCGAGGGGCCGTTCTTCCACGGGACCAAGGCCGTGCTCGAGGTGGGCGACGAGCTCGTGGCCGGGTTCGGCTCCAACTTCGAGGAGGGCCGGGTGATGAACCACGTCTACTTCAGCTCGCGGGTGATGCCCGCCGCCTGGGGTGCCCAGCTCGCGAGTGCTCTCGCGGGACTGAGCGACCGTGGCCACATCTACGTCGTCGAACCACTCGGCCCGTTCGAGGACGACCCGAACGCCACCAACAAGCGGTTCCCCGGCAACCCGACGAGGTCGTACCGCACACGGGACCCGCTCCGGGTCGTCGCGGAGCTCGATGACTGGGAGGGTCACCCGCCTGAGGCGGTCGAGGCGATGCTCGGCAGCCTCGACGCGCTCCGCGCCGAGGGCCGGGCCGTCATCGACGACTGAGCCAGGTCGGACATGGCCCGAGTCCGGTCAGCTGGCGAACCGATAGCCCATCCCGCGCACGGTGGCGATGGTGGCGGCACCGAACTTCTTGCGAAGGTAGCCCACGTAGACGTCGACCACGTTGGAGCCGGGGTCGAAGTCGAAGCCCCAGACCTGGTCGAGCAGCTGCTCGCGGGACAGGACCTGGCCGGCGTTGGTCATCAGGACCTCCGCCAGCCGGAACTCGCGCGCCGACAGGTCGATCTCCTTGCTGCCGACGGTCGCCCGGCGGGTGCGTACGTCGAGGCTGACGCCGCCGGCCTCGAGCACGTCACCGCGGCCGTCGCCGGTGTCGGTGCGCTGCCGGAGCCGGAGGTGGATGCGGGCCAACAGCTCGGCGAAGCGGAACGGCTTGGCCATGTAGTCGTCCGCGCCACCCTCGAGAGCGCTGACCGTGTCGGTGACGGAGTCGCGGGCGGTGAGCACGATGACCGGCAGCTTGGAACCCTGCGAACGGAGCTGGTCGAGCACGTCGAACCCGTCGAGCGAGGGGAGACCGATGTCGAGGACCATCAGGTCGAAGTCGCCGGACATGGCGTGGTCGAGGCCCTCGCGACCGTCCGCGACCACGGTCGTGAGGTGGCCGTCGGCGCGCAGGCCCTTGGCCACGAACGAGGCGATCCGCTCCTCGTCCTCGACGATCAGGACCCGTGCCATATGGGCAGCTCCTCGGTCTTGTCCTCGACCCGCGAGGCGAGAGTGGTGGTGTCCTCGGCCTCGTCGATCTCGTCGATCTCATCGATCTCGTCGGGCTCGTCTTGTTCCTCGGCGGATCCGATCGGGATGACCAGCGTGAAGACGGCGCCGTGCGGCTGCGCGTCGGTCACGGTCACGGTGCCCTCGTGGGCCAGCGCGATCGCCCGGACGATGGACAGTCCCAGCCCGAAGCCCTCGTCGTGCTCGGGCACCCGGCTCCGGCCGAAGCGGTCGAAGATCTGGTCGCGGTCGCCGGGCGGCACGCCGGGCCCGGAGTCGCGCACCCAGAGCTTGGCGCTGTTGCCGTCGTAGGACGAGCCCAGCGCGATCTCGTCCCCGGCGTCGGTGTGCTTGACGGCGTTGTCGCACAGCTGGAGGAGCGCCTGGGTGAGACGCTGCTCGTCCACCTCCGCGGTCACGCTGGCGGTCCCGTCCAGCGACCAGCGCCGCTCGCCCAGGGCGCGAGCCTTCGCGAGCACGTCGACGGTCAGTCCGGTCAGGTCCACAGGCCGGCGGCTGATGAAGTCGGGGCGGTCGCTCTTGGCGAGCAGGATGAGGTCACCGACCAGGCGCGCCATCCGGTCGACCTCGTCGAGCAGCAGGTCGCGGGTCTCGGCGATCTCCTCCGGGCTGCCGACGTCCAGCAGCTCGAGGTGGCCGCGCAGCACGGTCAGCGGCGTCTTGAGCTCGTGCCCGGCGTCGTCGAGGAACTGGCGCTGGCCGGTGAACGCCTCGTCGAGACGGTCGAGCATCCCGTTGACGGTGCGGGTGAGCGCAGTGATGTCGTCGTTGCCGGTCACCGGCAGCCGACGGGACAGGTCGGTGTCGGTGATCTCGTCGGCCGTCTCCCGCAGCGTCCGCAGCGGGGCGAGCAGGCGGCCGGACTGCCAGGCGGCGAAACCGGTGACCAGCAGCAGCGCGAGGGCCGAGACGGTCGCGAACGTCCGCATCGTGTCGTGCAGGCCCGCGTAGGTGTCGTCCTGGAAGGTGACGACCACGAAGGCCCCGCGCTCCGTGCCCTGCTGGACACCCTGGACGTCGATGAGCAAGGTGCCGAACTCGCTGTCCAGCGTCGTGCTGCCGTTGTTGGCCACGAGGGGGCGGACGGCGGAGACGAAGTCGGGGTTCTTGGTCACCTGGTCCCAGGCCGGCAGCTGGACCTGGGGCTGGTCCAGCCACCAGCCGACCAGCAGCTCGTTCTCGGAGGGGACGTTGCGCCGCATGTACGCCGTGATCAGCGCTTCCACGCTGGCGAACGGCTGCTGGGTCTCGGCGTCCAGCCCGTTGTCCTGAAGAGTCGCGAACTCGGCGAACTCCTGCTCGATCGTGGCCTGGTTGGCGTCGTCGACCCGGCCCTTCTCGATCAGGTAGACGATCGCGCCGGCCCCGGCGAGCGCGAGCATGGTGAGCAGCGCAACGGCCGCCGTCATGCGTAGACGGACCGAAGCGCCGGACCGTCGTGGTCCGGCGCCCCTGCGCAGCCTCAGTCGCTCAATCGTCGTCACGACCGCCACCGTCGTCGTCCCGGTCGTCGTCCCGGTCGTCGTCGCGGTCGTCGTCCCGGTCGTCGTCGCGGTCGTCGTCGCGGTCGTCGTCGCGGTCGTCGCCGCCGCCCCCGGGACCGCTGTGGTCGTCGCCGTAGTCGTCCTGGGGACCGGAGTCGTCGTCCACGTCGTCGGGCTCGAGGTCGACCGTGTCGACGTCGTCGTCGCTGTCGTCGTCCCCGTCGTCGCTGGAGGGCGTCTCACCGGGGTCGCGGGTCGGTCCGGTGC
>NZ_JAEMSS010000303.1 GCF_016462705.1 Nocardioides sp.
CATGGGACCACTCTCCCGTCCCGGGCCAACCGCGCGCCATCAGGTATGTCCCTGAGACCTCGCACCGGCCCGGGTTTCCGCTCAGGGCCCGCTGGCTACCGTCGCCACCATGCATGTCGAGCGCACGTTCACCGTGGCCACGCCGATCGAGGAGGTCTTCGACTACCTCGTCGACTTCGAGCACACCAACGAGTGGGATCCCGGCACCATCGAGACCCGGCGGATCTCCGGGGACGGCGGGGTGGGCACGAAGTACCACAACGAGTCGGAGTTCGCGGGCCGCAAGACCGAGCTGACCTACGAGTCGGTCGCCCAGGAGCGACCGACCCGGCTCCAGTTCCGCGGGACCAACAAGACCGCGACCGCGACCGACACGCTGACGTTCTCCCCCGCCGGCGGCGGCACCCAGGTGCACTACCGCGCCGACTTCGAGTTCACGTTCCCCATCAGCCTGGTCGCGCCACTGGTCGTGAAGCCCAAGCTGGGCGGGATCGCCGACGAGACCGTCGAGCAGATGAAGCGGACCCTGGAGAGTCTCCGTTAGGGTGATCGAACATCCGTTCGAACGTTTGCTAGCCTGTCCGGGTGGACTTCCAGTCGACCCTCTTCGCCCCTGACCGTCCGGCCGAGACCACTGCCGACGACTTCACGGGGCTCGAACGACGGTCGCTGACCCGGGGCGCCTGGGTCGACGTCTGCCGGGGCTGGCTGCCCCGGGCCGACGAGGTGTTCGAGACGCTGGTGCGCGACGTGCCCTGGCGGGCCGAGCGCCGGCAGATGTACGACCGGCTCGTCGACGTACCCCGCCTGGTGCACACCTACATGATCGGCGACCCGCTCCCCCATCCGGTGCTCGACGAGGCCCGAGACGCCCTGAGCCGGCACTACGAGCCCGAGCTCGGCGAGCCGTTCCGCACGGCCGGCTGCTGCTACTACCGCGACGGCCGCGACAGCGTCGCCTGGCACGGCGACACCATCGGCCGCGGCAGGAGCACCGACACGATGGTCGCGATCGTCTCGGTCGGCGACCCCCGCAGGCTGCACCTGCGGCCGCGGGCCGGCGGCGCCGACCCGATCCAGGTGGAGATGGGCCACGGCGACCTGGTCGTCATGGGCGGCTCCTGCCAGCGCACCTGGGAGCACGCGGTCCCCAAGGTCGCGCACGCCGGGCCGCGCATCTCCGTCCAGTTCCGGCCCCTCAACGTGTTCTGACCGGCACGCCGTGGAATGACGGTCGCCGACCGGGGGTTGGGCCCGACATGACCCAGACCAGCACAGAGAACGTCGCAGCCCAGTCCGGACGCTTCGAGATCGACGGCGACCTGCCGGTGGTGCGCCTCGGCTACGGCACCATGCAGCTGACCGGTGAGGGGGTCTGGGGGCCGCCGAAGGACCACGACGAGGCCATCCGGGTGCTCCGACGCGCCGTGGAGCTCGGCGTGACGTTCTTCGACACCGCCGACTCCTACGGCCCCACGGTGGCCGAGGAGCTGCTCGCGGAGGCGCTGCACCCCTACGCCGACGACGTCGTGATCGCCACCAAGGCCGGGCTCACCCGCACGGGCCCCGGCCAGTGGGTCCCGGTCGGTCGCCCGGAGTACCTCCGCCAGCAGGCCGAGCTGAGCCTTCGCCGGCTGCGGCTGGACCGGATCGACCTGTTCCAGCTGCACCGCATCGACGGGGCCGTGCCTCTCGAGGACCAGGTCGGTGAGCTGGCCGCGCTGCGCGACGAGGGCAAGATCAGGCACATCGGGCTCTCCGAGATCTCCGTCGACCAGCTGCGGGCCGCACAGGCGGTGGCCCCGATCGCGACTGTGCAGAACCTGTTCAACTACGCCGACCGTTCCGCCGAGCCGCTGCTGGACGTGTGCACGGCCGAGGGGATCGGCTTCATCCCGTGGTTCCCGCTGGCCACCGGCCAGCTGTCCGGCGAGCGCAGCCCGCTCTCCGCGGCGGCCCGCCAGCACGGGGTCTCCCCCTCCCAGCTCGCCCTGGCCTGGCTGCTGAGGCGCTCACCGGTCATGCTCCCGATCCCCGGCACGTCGTCGGTCGACCATCTCGAGGACAACGTCGCGGCCGCGGGCATCGAGCTCACGGACGAGGAGCTCGCACAGCTCGGTTGACCCGCCCCTGAGGCAGGCCTGACCCGCAGAGACTCACGCTCCCCCGCTCGAGCTCGAGCGGGGGAGCGTGAGTGTCACCGGCTACCCGGTGAGTCTTGCGGCTAGGCGCTGGGCGGTGCCGGAGGCGTGCCGCCATCAGCGGGCGGGGTGGCCGGAGCCGCCGGAGCGGTCGGCGGAGCCGCGGGCGCCGCGGGCGGAGCAGCGGGCGGGGTGGCCGGTGGTGTGGCCGGGGCGGCAGGAGCCGCGGGCGGCGCTGCCG